>CAYNRB010000028.1:0-18479 GCA_964399475.1 uncultured Methylomarinum sp. | reverse complement strand
TAAACGATTTTTACAATTTCTAACAATTGACCATGCTAAAAAACTATTGAAAGACGCTAGTGTATTCTGAAATAGGGCTTTCTAGCCAAAGTCGTTTACATGATCATTTTGTTACGCTTGAAGCGATAACACCTGGTCAGTTCAAAAACCAAGGTCAGAATATGAAAATCGAATATGGCATAAGTCCCTGTCCCTTTGGTAACGTATTTATTGCTTCAACTGAACGAGGAATCTGTCAATTATCCTTTACTGATAAGAATGATTATTGTGCTGAACTTGAAAGATTACAGAATGCATGGCCAAACGCCGACATGTCTGAAAATCATTCACTCATCAAGTCTTTGAGTGAAATGATATTCAATACCCACAATGGAATAAATGAAAAATTCCATCTGCTTGTTCAAGGTAGTAATTTTCAAGTAAAAGTGTGGGAATCATTGTTGCAAATCCCAACTGGAATGGCTTTTTCATACCAACAAGTCGCTAATTCAATTGATATGCCTACAGGCTCTCGTGCAGTAGCCAATGCTATTGCAAAAAATCCAATCGGTTATTTAATTCCTTGTCATCGCGTCATTAGAAGTACTGGAGTTATTAGTGGATATCGGTGGGGTGTTGAACGCAAACAGGCATTAATCGCCTGGGAATCTGCTAATACACAAAACATTTCATCTTAAACGTCTGAGGAGGCAATTCATGACTTTAAAACATATTTTATTTTTAGCTCTGAGCTTATCTTTTCAATCTGCTTTATGAGAGATAAATAACAATACAATGGGCTCTAACAGCAAGCCTTTCTCATTTGGAGATAATCAAACGATTATTGACTTAAAAAAAGTAATCTGGAAACCACTGCAAGGTAACAGGACTTCCAATAGGAGCTGAAATTGCTCTGTTACGTGGAAACCTAGAAACTGGATATAGCGAATCTCTAGTAAAATTATCCCCTGGATATAAGATGCCCATTCATAACTATACCAGCGATGAACTCTACATCTGGCTTGAAGGTGCCTTTACACTAATAGCACATGATGGAACTGAAACAAATTTCGACAGTACTGCATTCATTAATTTTCCCGGAAATGCCCCACCTCATGGTTTGCAGTGTGGGTTAAACAAAGCCTGTATTTTGTATCTTAGATTATCCAAAGCTTTTGATATTACATATTTTCCAGACACTCGACAGTAACAAGGAATTTATCATGAAATTGAATTTTTCTCATGTAATTATTATTACTTCATTACTGGTCTCAGCACATCAGGTTAGAGCTGTAGAAACGATAACACAAACAACACACTTGCAAAAAGTGGTTAAAACTGCAAAAGAAAGATTAGGTAAAAAATCTTCTGATAACCAAAGGATAAACAATTGTAAAGTTCCAATAGAACTAAGAGGCTCAAAACCACGCCCCGACCAATGCCACCAGACTAAACACTAACATTTTAATAATGATTATATCAGGACTGATTTCTATAACACCCACATCTATTCAAGCTAAATCAACGCCGGAATCTTTGTATTGTCTTTCATCATACCAATTTGCAATTCAAATAATTAAATATAAGGTTAATATTTAATTGTTTATAACCACTACACTTAGATAACAATTTACTTTTCTTAGCAACCCAATAATATTTATTAATTTAGTAAGATAAAATACATATTTTGTTTAAATATTCACGCAACCTGTATCTGTGATTTAAGGTTAGTAAGCATTATCAGCTGTTTTAGTATTTTGCTACTCATTAAAAATGGAAACTAATGTAGCCTGGATGTAGCGGAGCGGAATCCAGGTTTTCTGCTAGAGCCATGATCCCTGGATTCCGTTTCACTGCATCCAGGCTACTTATAATCGGTGTTTTATAATGTGAGATTATTTAATAAATTATTAATTGAATAAAATCAAAAATGCTATGATGAAAAACGGTTTTATAAACATCGTGGGATAGATGGTGTTAACCGTGAAAAAAAACTTACAAAAGATTGCATTACCGAAAAGACGAGAGGTTCCCTCTATTTTAAGTACCTATGAACAATTAATTTAACATTTTTACTTGTCCTTTTTCTCACCTTCATCGTTGCATAAATAGTTGCGTAGTCAACTATGCCTTTGAATATGAAAAAAATCCTACGTAAAAATTAGTTAAATTAATTATACATAGGTACTATGAGGACGAAATAAGAAACGTTATCGTAGAGCAGTCATTTTCTATTGAAAAATAACACAAGTTTATTTTTTTGTAATCTGGTCAGAATGTTCAACTCGACTGAAACATAACAAATATCAATCTGCTATGTCTTCAACTGCCGTTTACAGCTTTAAAAAAGTAAACCTACTAAACCGATCTAGTTTAACTTTATCCTAAAAAACCAGTGGGAACAACGTTATTACTGGTTCAATATCCCAAAATATCTGAATTAAAACAAAGAACTTACCAGCTATATTAATGGAGATTTTTATTCGTTACTATCACTAAATTTAATTAGTATCTTCATCTTCTTCTGTTTTGATATATTCCCACATTTCATTCTGGTGTAACCATATTAGATCTGCATTTCTTTTCATGAATTCGTCAACACTCATTCCATCTATCGTAGGCGGTATTTTGATTCTGACTTGATTTCCATTCATAAAAACTCACATATACTTCTTATGCCTTTCTGCCTTTCAGCCTTTGCTTTTTTCTTTCACTCTTTTGTGCTGTTGTGAGCTTCTTTGTTACTTTTGCCATTTTCTCGGATTCTCTTTGCTATTAATAACCAGGCTCACTGTTGGGGAGTGAAAAAAATGTTCAGCTACTAGGGGATAGATTGTGACTCATATTGCAATTGTAATCTAATCTTATTCGTTATATTTTACTCTGATGAAGATGCATATTTTGCAAATAACTCCACACCTGTCATATCATTTGTTTTATTAGCAAAACAGTAAAATGAAGGTTTTTCTTCAATAAAAACCTGATGATCAAAGACAAATTTTTTGTCATCATCAAATAATCCTACAGGCATGAAGTATTGGTTATTTTCTTTTAACCGATAAAAAAGGTGACTTCCACATTTATCACAGAAGCCTCGTTCTGCCCATTCGGATGAGTTAAACACTGATATATTTTCTTTACCTTTAAATATCACATCAGTGCCGCAATCAACTGCCAACAATGGTCCACCACCCCATTTTCTACAGATATTACAATGACACGCTCCCACATTCTGGCTGATTTTTTTTACAGTAAAACGAATTAGACCACAAAGGCAACTCCCATCACTTTCAATCATGCTTGACATGTTTTTCTCCAGATTATATTCATATTTTCGTACGGAATGTAAAATATAAGTTGACTAATATTGTTTTATTTTTGTTGTTTGCAGCTAAATTTTTTAGCATAAACATAATTCTGAGAATAGTTAAAAACAATATGCTATCAGAATTAGATTGAAGTTCATATCACACACGTAGGGTGGAAAAGCGATAGCACCTTCCGCCATTAAATCGCAAATCAAACCTTTTTTTGTCAATAAAGTCGGGTTACGCTGTCGCTCACCTAACCTACGTTCCGTCATATAAGTTATTTTTTCGTTCTATAATTCACCAGCAACTTAATTGAGATAATTTAATTCAACACCGTACGAGCATTAATCGGCTGCAAAGGTCTATTATTGGGTTCGTGTATAACCTCTGAAAAAGCCTTAATTTGCTGTTTAGATGCCGTTAGAACTTCCTTCATAACTAACCAGCGCACACCTTCCGAACAAGGTGGTGTTGTTAATGAACCACTGAATCTATAATATTTCCGGCAAACGGGTAAGATATCGTTTACATCAATTTTATTGGCAAATTGATGCTTATCACCTACATGTTTTGGCATCTTCTTCCATGCAGCTTCCAAACCTTTATTTGCATCACCTTCTTTAAACATGACTGCAACAACGGCCAAATTTCCATTACTATCTGCATGAACTAAATGGGCTTCAAGAGGAAATGATTCATTATTGATGTTATTTTCACTGGGTGCATGAAAATGAAATTGCAATAATTTAAAACTTGTCTCGTCAATATCAATATTACTCCCCGCCTGATAATTCAACTGTACAGTATGCCCATTATTAACTATTTCGTTACCACCTACTTGATAGTTAAACTTTATAGGAGTTAAATCTGCTTCAACAAAGCGAGTTAAGTTAATTGGCGACTGATTGTTGCCTGAACAAGCATAATTATCTGGGCTTAATGTTGACCAGTTTTGCGGCCCTTCATGACCTGAGTACCCCCAATGCACTCTTTTTGTGGCACATCCAGCAGTTAATGTAGCAATTGCACAAAACGCAATTATTGATTTTTTCATGATAAATCCTTAATAAATGTTAATTTCGTTACGATAATATAACATTAGGGTAAAAAGAAACGGCTCTTTTGAATTCTAAGGAGTGAGGATTTAATAATATCCGAAAGTTTGGCGCAGGATTTTTGTTCGTCTTCAAGGCGTAGAAACGGGCGCATAGCGAGCTATGCAACTGTTTCTACAACGCAGAAGACGGACAAAAAGACAAGCCAAGATTCGGATATTATTAAATCCTCGCTCCTAAGTGGGTAAACAAATAACCCAGCTGATAGATTTTCTAAATGCGCTAACCGACCTAGTAGCCATAGATTTAAGAAAAACACACCTATGCGAGTCCCAAGTGGCCTTTCTCTTAGAGAATAAATCAATACCGTGTGTGAGAGTGAGAGTTATACTCTCACACCACCCTCTTTCTATCTAATCTATCTCAAAAACTTCTCCACAACAGTAAGACTATCAGCCTAGAAAAATATGGCTGGGAGTTATGGCGAGAAGGTCTCAGGAACTTGTAGGCACAAAGAAAATTGCATAATTTTTGCTACAACATTGAAAGCAGACAAAAAAGAGTAAGAAAATTATTCTGATTAACTTCAGAACTCCTGATCTCGGAAATTCCTAATAATGAGCCGTGAAGTTTTATAAACCTTTAAAGTCATAAGCTTATAAGGCAGTATGGTAAAATTCTTTATTAAAATATGATTTCTGAGAAGAATTTATTATGAGACTTGTTTTTAAAATAAGGGTTGTGTGGTCGCGGAAACAAATTTATAAAAATATAAACAACCTAACTTTATCAACTGGTTGTTTGGTTTTCCTTTAAATATTTATGATACCTTATGAGTTTTATGGTCTCATTATAAATCTCCGAGATCAGGAGTTCTGACCTTAGAAAAATCAGTTGGGTGCGGATTTATAGTGCAAGCTATTGGTTTCACAGTGCTTTGAAAAATACTTAGCCTCACCCATTCGGTTAGATGGGTATTTTTTTACCACACGGATGTGGTGACTGCAGATTATGCATTACGCCATGGATGGCATGTAGTAGAACAACTCAGGAGCAGTTGTCGAGGAGCAACAAGCTGTGAAGTACTGTGGAATCAATAGTTTGTACTAGAAACGCTGATCCAACTGATTTATCTAAGATTAAGCGCAATCCAGCTGTCAAATTTGTTTCGTCAACGCTCTTTATTCAACAATCACTTCATCAGTTCCTGAAATTCTGGCCAGTCTTTTCATCAATACCTTCCAGTCAACTCGAGGGTTATAACCGACAATATCAATTCTGGGTATGCCACCGCCTTTAATAAGATAGTAGCCTTGTTCAGCCGCACCGACACCCATTAACTGACAGACCCCCTGATTCAAGTAACAACCAATACCTAACTGATCGTATCCAAAGGTATCAAAAAATCTTAAAAAACCTTTGGATATAACATCTGCTGCACCACCTCCACCGATACTGGCAATATTTTCAACCGCTCGTTGACTGATTCGATGATTTGAATCATCATTTTCTGGCGTACCAATCCAGGCAAAAAAAGTAATCGGCTCCCAGTTTTCCAGGTACATATTTTTGATATACCCAGAAATTCTTCCCTCTATACTACCCATCTCAAATTTTTGGGTTAAAGCATGTAAGTCCAGATTATCTATTTCCATATCCATATAAAACTTCGAAAAATCTGAAAACAATCCAGATGAAGCCAAATTGTTTATTTTAATGACGCCATCAAACACATTGACCTGTATTTCGCCATTTAGGGTTAATTTTTTATTTTCATAATCAACACCCGGGATATAACCCGTTATATTGCCTGATAAAGGTGTCCAGCCCAATGCTTTGCTCACTTGTTCGAGTGATATATCCTTCATCCCTCCTTCAAAATACACTTTAGGTTCATCATCAGTTTTGGTTTGCCAATCAAACTGTTTTATATTTAAAACACCACCTAATAAAGAAATTGAGCTCGCTTCCAGTAACTTAATCTGTTTATTTTTCAGCCGAAAATTGAGTCGCCCTTCATCAATAGGAATAGCACCTATATGAATGCGCTTCCAGCTTAACCAAGAAGAAGTGAAAAAACTGGGATCAATAGACCAGTTAATAACACCTTTCGCATTTTTAATGGCAAAACGTTTATTAGTATCCTTGATTGAGAAATTTGATAAATCAGCAGTTAACTGACTAATTGATGACTGAGCAATATCAATTTGTGAAGTGATATCTCCAGAAAAACTTATTCCTTCTATCGCTTTCTGTTCAGTAAATGGCGAAAAATAAAGTGCAGAAAATTGCTCCAGATTCTCAAAACTCAGATCAACATGAGCCGATTCAATATTGAAAACTGGCGAATTTGTTATTAAACCGTGAGCCTTTAAATCATAAACCCCTGAATGAATTAACTGTAACTGTTGTAATTGTATATCGTCCTGTTTGTTTATGGAGCCTTTAGAATCCAGACTTATTTCTTGATCACCCAAGGCCAGATAGACGGGATCCACATAAAGCTCACCTTGCCTTAAAACTATTTTGTTCTCCCACTCCCAAATAGATTTTTTAAACTTTGCAGTTAAATTTATTTGAACATCTAAAGCATTGGTCACGAATTGCTCATTAGCCTGCATTGATACTTTTTTTAAATTAGTATTAATAAGTACCTTGGTGACCCCGTTTTTATTGCCTAATAATTTAATATCTGCATCAACTTTTCCTTTGCTTATATCATCAATAGGTATATCAAGCTTTGATAACAGTTGGTGAATTTTTTGTAGATGTAACCCCTTAGTATTGATAGATACAGACCATATATTTGCTTTTTGCTTTGCCTTTAGAGACAGCTCTCCATTAGCAAATTTGAGATGTTTGACCTGAAATGAACTGAGTTTTTCAGTAAGGGAAAATGAGAAGGTAAATGCTGAGGAATGAAAAAAGGGAGATTTAAGTTTTGCTTTACCTTGTTGACAATCAATTTTATTATTTTGCCAAGTGAATTGTTGACACTGAATATCAAAAAAATCAATCTTAGAGAGAGGTTTAGGCAATGATAATTGCTTAATAAACAGGACTAACTGAGGCGTTTTTTTATCCAGATTGATAAGAGAAAGACTAGCTTCATTGACTTGCCAGTCTTTTGCTTTTAATTGCTGAATTTCAATTGATAGTTGCTCAAAAGCATTTGCAGATTGAGAGTATATTTGCACTATCAATAGTCCAGCAATCAACAAATACCTAGAGGTAAGCCTAAATGATCTGCGAAAAAACGATGCAAAATAAACTGTACAGTTAATCTGGAAAAACACCTGTTGAAAGATAGCGATCACCTCGATCACAAATAATAACAACAATCAGCGCATTTTCCAGTTCTTTAGATAGTTTTAAAGCTGCCGAAACAGCCCCTCCTGATGAAACACCGGAAAAAACACCTTCTTTGGCGGCAAGTTCCCGGGTAATATTTTCAGCAGATTGTTGATCTACATCAATAATCCGATCAATATTTTCTGGATTATAAATTTTAGGCATATATTCTTCTGGCCAGCGTCTAATCCCCGGTATTTTTGATTTTCCTTCTGGCTGCACACCTATAATTTGAATGGCTGGGTTTTTCTCTTTCAGAAACCGTGATGTTCCTACGATGGTACCCGTTGTTCCCATTGCACTAACAAAATGGGTAATTTTTTCATCAGTATCCTGCCAGATTTCTGGCCCTGTGCCTTCATAATGCGCTCTGGGGTTATCAGGATTTGAAAACTGATCTAAAATTCTGCCCTTCCCTTCTGCCTGCATTTTTCTGGACAAATCAATTGCACCTTCCATACTCTGCGCTGCCGGCGTAAGAATAATTTCGGCACCGTAGGCTTTCATGGAAGCTATCCGCTCTGAGCTCATATTGTCCGGCATAATCAAGGTCATTTTATAACCTTTAATGGCTGAAACCATGGCCAAAGCAATGCCAGTATTACCACTAGTCGCTTCAATTAGACTATCCCCTGGCTTTATTTCACCTCTGGCTTCTGCATGTTTGATCATGCTCAAAGCCGGGCGATCTTTCACTGAACCAGCCGGGTTATTGCCTTCCAGCTTGACTAAAATTGTATTTGTGGTGTTACCGGGTAGTCTTTGTAATTTGACTAGGGGAGTGTTTCCTACAAAGGATTCTATTGTTTTGTTATTCATTATTATTCAATTCTCACTCCTAAGTGTTAAACTTTTCATTACATTGAATCATCACAATGGAATCTATGTTTTTCTCTGCAATCCCTTGATTCCGCTCCGCTTCATCAAGGCTACATCTTATGGCTGTTACACTCTTGGGAATGCAAAGGTAATTTTTTTGTTTTCTTAGGTATCTGGTCATCAATAATTGTCCATTAGTGAACAGTATTATTGTTTAATTCCAAATGCTTTAAAACCCTTTCTAAAATTCTATTCTACCAATTTAATTTCATTTTCTTCACACCATTCCCTTAAGGCCTGATCCTCTGCTTGCGCTTCAAATTCATGCCATTTATCCAGCATGTCCTTACTATCAAGCAATTCTTTATACCGGAAATAAGCACCGCTACTTCTAAAAATTGATTTTATTTTTTCATAGTCATTAGGTAAAAACTCACTTGCAAATTCAAAGACAAGTGATCTACCCAGATTCAAATCGTTCTTATGAGGTAATTGAATATATTTTTCATCCTCAATATCATCAGGTAATTCTTCAAAATTATCCCCAGTTTCTGTGTGCCAAACTACTTGGCCTGTTTCCTTGTTTAAGAAGGCCTGATTTTCATCCATTTGACCTACGCTAACATAATCAAATCCACTTACAATTTCTTCGAATTTTATGCTCATAATGATTTCTATAATAGCTTTTATTGCATTCTAACTTACATTCATATGATGATTGGTCGGGCAGAAAGTCCTATGATTACTGGAGTTTCTATTTTCACCCTCAATCGCCAGGATAATTTATTTAATGGTTTAGTATTCTCTATCCAACCCAAACTCGGGCATTCCTGAATAGTCGCATCCATGCCCCATCATCTCCCCACTCATCAGGGTACCAGGAATTCTGCACGGTTCTAAAACATCGCTCAGGATGTGGCATCATAATGGTAAATCGACCATCTTTGCTTGTCAGTCCTGTAATTCCATCGGGAGACCCATTGGGATTAGCGGGGAAATCAGTCGTTATATGACCATAATTATCAATGTAATTCATGGCAACCAAAGCATTATCTGCATCTGAAATATCTGCAAACTCTGCACGCCCTTCGCCATGAGCTATCACCACGGGTAACATTGAACCTTCCATACCAATGAATAGAATAGAAGGTGAGGCCTGAATTTTAACCATTGAAACCCTAGCTTCAAACTGCTCTGAAACATTCCGTTTAAACTCTGGCCAATGTTCTGCGCCAGGTATAATATCTTTTAATCCAGACATCATTTGGCAACCATTACAAACGCCTAAACCAAATGTATCTTCTCGCTTAAAAAAGGCTGAAAATTCATCTCTCGCTCTAGTGTTATACAAAATTGATTTAGCCCATCCACCACCAGCACCCAAGACATCACCATAAGAAAAACCACCACAAGCCACTAGGCCTACAAAGTCTTTCAAAGTGACTTTGGCATGAATAATATCACTCATATGAACATCAATTGCCAGAAAACCTGCCCGATCAAAAGCAGCGGCCATTTCCACATGTCCATTAACACCTTGTTCTCTTAAAATGGCAACCTTGGGTCTTTCAACAGTGTTAAATGATGCTAGGATATTTTCATTCGGGTCGAAGTTTAAATTAGCACTTAAACCAGGATCATTATCATCACTGATACGATTATATTGCTGCTTGGCACATTCAGGATTATCACGTAAAGCTTGCATTCTATAACTCACATCCGACCAAATTTGCTGGAGTTTTGCTCTATTTGCAGTATAGATTTCTTTACCCCGATAAGAAATGTTGAGTTGCTGATTCTGTATGACATTTCCGATCAGATGAACACTTTCATCCAGCCCCACCTGTTTAAGATAAGACAAAACTTCATCTGCATCTGATTCATTAACCTGAATAACCGCACCTAGCTCTTCATTAAACAAAGCGGCTAAGATTTCATTGTCATTTTCAATGATTGAATCGAGATTAATCTCTACGCCTTTTCTGCCTGCAAACATCATTTCCGCCAATGTAGTTAGCAAACCACCATCAGACCGATCATGATAGGCTAATAACTTCCCGTCATTATTTAATTGTTGAATCGCCTTAAAAAATACTTTAAATTCACTAATATTTTCTAAATCAGGTGCATCATTTCCTAATTGATTATAAACCTGCGCTAAAACGGAAGCACCTAAACGATTTTTTCCTTGACCTAAATCAATTAAAATCAAAACACTCTGCTGATTTTTTAATTGTGGCGTCAAGGTTTTAGCAATATCTAAAACGGGGGCAAAAGCAGTAATAATTAATGATAACGGTGAAGTCATCACTTTATCCTGTCCTTCATCATTCCAGACAGTTTTCATTGATAAAGAATCTTTACCCACAGGAATCGCTATGCCCAATTCAGGACATATTTCCATGCCGACTGTTTTTACTGTATCAAATAAAGCAGCATCTTCACCCTCACTACCAGCTGCCGCCATCCAGTTTGCTGATATCTTGACTTTATTTAATGATTCAATACGTGAGGCAGCCAGGTTTGTTAAAGATTCTGCAATAGCCATACGCCCTGAAGCTGGCGCATTGATAATAGCTAGAGGCGTTCGCTCACCCATTGCCATTGCTTCACCCGTTATGGACTGAAAACCACTCGCGGTTACCGCTACATCTGCAACTGGAATCTGCCAAGGCCCAACCATTTGATCGCGTGCAACCAGACCGGTTACAGAACGATCGCCAATATGGATTAAAAAACTCTTGTCTGCAACAGCTGGAAAAGATAATACCCTGCTTACCGCTTCTTCTATTTCAATGCCCTGAAGATCCAACGCTTTTAAATCACGAGTAACATGCTTTACATCTTTATGAATTTTCGGCGATTTGCCGAACAAAACAGACATGGGAATATCAACTGGCTGCCCATCCAGCCATTTATCATTAAGTGTTAAATGCGCTTCATCTGTCGCGACACCAATCACTGCATACAAACAATGCTCTCGTTCACAAAATGATTTAAATAAATCTAATGACTCTGGGCTAATCGCTACCACATAACGTTCTTGCGCTTCATTACACCAGATCTGCATCGGTGACATGCTTTCATCGGCATTATTGACATCCCGCAATTCAAAGCGCCCTCCCCTATTACAATCATGAATAATTTCCGGAACGGCATTTGATAAACCGCCAGCACCTACATCATGAATGGAAATAATAGGCGTTTCTTCACCTAAGGCATTACAGTGATTAATCACTTCCTGACAACGGCGCTCCATTTCTGGGTTTTCCCTTTGCACGGAAGCAAAATCCAGCTCTGCGGCACTTTCTCCGGAGGTTTGAGAAGAAGCGGCACTGCCTCCCAGGCCGATTAACATAGTAGGCCCACCAAGAATTATAATAAGAGAATCCGCTGGGATTTTGTGTTTTTCCACCAGCATGGGACGAATATTCCCCATACCTCCTGCTATCATTATCGGTTTATGATAGCCTCTATATTGATTCTTTTTCCCTGTTTCAGATGGTTGTTCAAAACTACGAAAATAGCCTGCAATATTAGGCCGTCCAAATTCGTTGTTAAACGCAGCCCCGCCTATTGGACCTTCCAACATAATATCTAGTGCTGATGAAATACGTTCTGGTTTTCCAAAATCTTCTTCCCAAGGCTGTTCAAACCCAGGGATTTTAAGATGAGATACAGAAAAACCAGTTAACCCTGCTTTAGTCGCAGAACCTCGACCGGTTGCACCTTCATCACGAATTTCACCGCCCGACCCAGTTGCAGCACCTGGATGTGGTGAAATAGCAGTGGGATGATTATGGGTTTCCACTTTCATTAACAAATGCACATCTTCTTCTATATAAGCATACTCTCCAGTATGCGGATTTCGTATAAAATTTTGTGCAGAAGAACCTTGTGCAACCGATGCATTATCGCTATATGCAGACAGAATACCCTCAGGATTTTTTTCTGCTGTATTTCGAATCATGCTAAACAATGATTTAGCCTGGTCTTCACCATCTATCGTCCAACTAGCATTAAAAATCTTATGTCGGCAATGTTCAGAATTTGCCTGAGCAAACATCATCAATTCAACATCACTCGGATTTCTCTGTAGGTTTTGAAAACAATCGCTTAAATAATCAATTTCCTCATTGGACAATGCCAAACCTAGCTCAGAATTAGCTTGAACCAATGCATCTCGTCCTTTTTCAAGTAGCGCAACCTTTTGCAAAGGTTTAGATTGGTATTGAGCAAATAAGTTGAGATCATCTGCATTATTAACCACTCTTTGCGTCATTCTATCGTGAATCAAATCACTGACTTTATTGCTAACTTCTGGGCTTAAATTCTGTTGTCTGACAACAGTATACTCAATACCTCGTTCAATTCTTTTTATAGAAAGTAGTCCACAACGTTCGACTATTTCTGTAGCTTTACTTGACCATGGGGAAATCGTACCTGGACGAGGTACAACCAGAAAGACATTTCCAGATAAAACTGTTTTAGGTTTAGCATAACCATAAAACAATAGATTTTGTAATCTCTTGTTTTCTTGATCAGTTAATGGTTTATCTAGATCAATAAAATGGATAAATTGGGCTGAAATAGCCTCTATTTCTGAATCGAACTGTTTAAGTTTTAAAAGTAGTTGCGCTAATCGATAGTCAGAAAGAGCTGGGGTTCCTAGGAGTTTTAACATGAATATAAAAGGGAGAGTAAAAAGTAGTGCGCAGGTCTTAAAAATCTATTGCTGAATATAAATTGCCAATATAGATCTTTGGGAATGACGATTTTTTTAAATACAAACTGTATCCGGCTAAATGTTACAGGGCGAATTTGATAGGATTTTTGTAGGGTGGGCAGTCTTTTTTGCCCACCCTACGTCCTCTTATATTTTCAACTTCCCTATAATTTATAGTGGATACCACAAACTTATGAATTTCAGCACTCGCTTATAAATTCCCTAGATCTTGCTTTACCGTATTAAACAACAGTTTGAGTAACTTTAATCCTGCTCCATTGGAAATAGTTCTATCATTGCTATCAAGTACAATAACTTCAGTCAAGGCACCATTTTCGGCAAGTTTAATTCTAAATTCTTTTTCTTGTGCTGGGTCATCGCCAAAAATAAACAGAGCTTCATCCCACAATGATCCATCTTCAACTTTCTTGAAATTTTCATCATATTGCACGAAATAGACTTTGTCATCTTGATTTCTATCGGTAATTTCAATTGAATGATGACTTAATGCCTTGCCAATTCTACGCCATGATCGATCTATATTATCTTCAATCCGTATTCTAGTCGCTCCACCTGAATATTCGACTAATTCAATATAAATTGTAGATTTTTTCTGAGTATTTCTGGGTTCTTGATTAACGGGGGTCTCCACTCTATTTTCAGAGGAAACGATTCGCAAATCAGTATTGCTAGTTCTATATTCATCTTGAGTTGACGATTGCTGGATTTTTTGACCGGTTAAATCAGTGGGAATTTGTAACGGGGCAATTTCATGAGTTAATTGATATTCCTTCGTTTTATCGGGGAAGGAACTTTTTATCTGCGAACACGCAGATATGTTCAGGACCAGTAATAAACCACCAGATTGAATAATTGATATAAATTTCATTAAC
Organism: uncultured Methylomarinum sp.; assembly: GCA_964399475.1. Lineage (GTDB taxonomy): Bacteria > Pseudomonadota > Gammaproteobacteria > Methylococcales > Methylomonadaceae > QPIN01. Next base: position 4,345 of record CAYNRB010000028.1, on the reverse strand, counting down.
TTTATATGACTTCAGCTTGACACATTGCCATGCGTACAGTTTCGAAACAGTCATCTGTTAACCAAGTCATCGGTAACCGAATACCCTTATTCATTAAGCCCATTTCAACAACGGCCCATTTAACTGGAATAGGATTAGACTGGATGAATAAATGTTGATGTAAGCCAGATAATTTTTCATCAATTTTTTCAGCTAATTCTCGGTCACCCTGAATAGCAGCAGTAATCATCTGATGAACCAGTTTGGGAGCAACATTACCAGAAACCGTTATAGAACCATTTCCACCTAACAAACAGAACTCTCGACTTGTAGCATCATCACCCGAATAAATTGCGAATTCTTCCCCACTTAAATTTCGAATTTGTTTCAGTCTATCCAATTCACCCGTTGCTTCTTTAACACCGACTATATTATCTATCTCAGATAAACGACCTATAGTTTCAGGCAACATATCACAGGCTGTACGCCCTGGAACGTTATATAAAATCTGGGGGACATCTACTGCTTCAGCAATCGCTTGGTAATGAAGATAAAGTCCTTCTTGCGTAGGTTTATTGTAATAAGGAGTAACCAGCAAACAAGCATCAACACCCGCTTTTCTGGCACGTTCGGTCAGCATAATTGCTTCGTCAGTAGAGTTTGCACCTGTCCCTGCAATAACCGGAATCCTTCCTGCCACATAATCAACAATCGAATGTATTAAATCGCAATGCTCATTTTCATCAAGTGTTGCTGATTCACCTGTTGTACCGACAGCTACAATAGAATCACTGCCCTGATCAATATGAAATTCCACCAATTGCTTTAGACTTTCCTTATCAACAGCACCTCCACTATCCATAGGTGTTACTAAAGCAACGATACTACCTTGAATCATGTAAATCTCTCATCCAGAATTAACAAAGCTGGTCATTATAACAGTTTCTTTATTGATGATTTCAATGTTTGCCGCGCAATAAAATTCAGATTGTAATAGCTTAAGCCAATGTATTTTAAGGCAGGGTTATAATCTACTTTTTGTATATTGAATCGTCAATCATCAAAGTTTGCTGGGATTAAAATTAAGCTATTTTATTTTAGCTAGGCTAATAAAATCCAACTCAATCAACGGAAATAACATTTCTAAATTATTTTGCAATACTACCCCAGGCAGCCATCCAAGTCTGAGATTGATAGCTCTCAGCAGATTTTGTAAAATCACCTGATAGTACTAAATTCAGAGTATGCCTAATAATTCCAAAAAAATAACTATAAGCCATTAATGGATCTATTGAACGAATTTCGCCCTCTTTAATACCATTTTGAATCACTCGCCTGATCTTATTAAAAGGAGCGGTTTCCAATAAGGGTTTACCTTCGGGTAAAATCTCTTTAATATTTGCAAGCAAAAGAAATTGAACCACTTCTGGCGCTTCATCAGTTAACTTAAATAATAAGTCAACTATTTCTCTTAACTGCTCTGAGGATTTTCTATTTCTACGCCGAATATCATCAATAGAAATACTCAAACTATCAAGAATGTTACTAAAAAGCGCATCAGCAATAGCTTGTTTATTCTTAAAGTGTTGATAAATCCCGCTAGTGGTTTTTATTCCAACTAGCTCTTTAATATCAGTTAAAGAAGTATTGAAGTATCCTTTTTCCGAAAATAATTTTAATGAAGCTAATAAAATTTCATCCTGTGTTACTGGCTTTTTAGCCGTAGTTTTACTTTCAGTTACCATTTATTTTTCTTACAACTTAACGTTGTTATTGAAAGATAACTTCTCGTTAATAAATAAAAAATTGAAAGCTATTGTTGTTGTATGAATCAAACCTGCTCAAAAGTTGCGCTAGCGCAAGGCTATTTGAAGCGAACAAAAACCTTAACCAAAATTAGAATTATTTATTACGAAAAAATACCTTATTCTTTCAGGACAGTATAGGCTGCTGATAAATAATTGACCATTGACCACAAAGTCAAAATAGCCGATATATACAGTAACCAATACCCTATTAAATTAATTGGCAATCCCAACAAATCCTCATGATAAAGCAATAAACCAATTGCTACCATTTGGGTTGTTGTTTTCCATTTACCTAAAGCTGAGACTTTTACCTTGGCACTTTGTCCCATTTCAGCCATCCATTCTCTTAAAGATGCAATTGTAATTTCTCGTCCAATAATAATGGCAGCAGCAATAGTAAGAGAATTACTGGCCTGTGTCTGAACGATAAGAATTAAAACAAAAGCAACCATCAATTTATCGGCTACCGGATCAAGAAACGCGCCAAAGGCAGTTTCAAGATTCATTTTTCTGGCAAAATAGCCATCTAGCCAATCTGTAATTGATGCAATTATAAAAATAATAGTACATACCACATTTGAATATTCCCAGGGCAGGTAAAAAATCACTACCAATAAAGGAATAAATGCAATACGAAATAAAGTAAGAATTATAGGTAAATTAAGTTCAATGGCCATCTTGGTGATGAAAAATATCGTAAATTCGTTGTGCTAAATGTCTACTAATACCGTTTATACTAGAAAGCGCATCTACACCTGCATTAGATACACCTTGTAGCCCTCCAAACTGTTTTAATAAACTTTGTCTTCGTTTCGGCCCCAGTCCTGCAATACTTTCTAAAACCGACTGTTTTTTGGCTTTTGCCCTGCGCTGTCTATGGCCTGTAATTGCAAACCGGTGCGCTTCATCTCTAATATGCTGAATCAATAATAAAGCGCTGGCACCCGGAGTTACATCAATCGCCAATTCCTGTTCAACTAAAATCAATTTTTCCATTCCGGCTTTTCTATCAGGACCTTTCGAAACACCGACTATCATAACATTATTTACCTCTAATTCCTCTAATGCCTTTTGCGCTTGATTGACCTGACCTCGACCACCATCAATAAAAAGGATGTCAGGAGCAGGATGCTCAGCCTTTTTTAAGCGCTTATAACGCCTAAAAACCGCCTGATAAATTGCAGCATAATCATCACCTGGGGTAATATTCTCAATATTAAAACGACGGTAATTTGAATTTAACGGACCCTCTCGATCAAAAACAACGCATGAAGCCACTGTCTGATCTCCTTGACTATGACTAATATCGAAACACTCCAGTCTTTTAGGTAATTCCACGCACCCCAACTCCTCCTGCAAACTAAGAAATCGCGCATAAATCCCTTGTTTATCAGAAAGTTTACTCATTAATGAATTTTCTGCATTCATACATGCCATCTGTAACCACTTATTTCGCTCACCTCTCACTACTTCAGAAATAAGCACAGAATGACCTGCTTGTTTAGATAAAACCTCCGCTAATAATTTAATATCTTCAATCGTATGACTGACTATCAACTCGTAGGGCGCTTGTCTTTCTAAATAATATTGGGGAATAAATGCTTGCAAAACATGTTCAGAAGAATAATCATCTGTGATTTTAGGGAAAAATAATTTGTTTCCTAAATTTTGACCATTACGGATAAAAAACACTTGCACACAAGCAACTCCTGCCTTACTTGCACAAGCGATAATATCCACATCACCTCTTTCCCCATGAACAAAATGCTTTTCTAAAATACTCCTTAAATGTAAAATTTGATCTCTAAATATTGCTGCACGTTCAAACTCAAGAATTTTTGATGTAGCTTCCATTTGCTCAATAAGACGGTCTATCAACAAATCACCCTTACCCTCTAAAAACAATATTGTATTTTTCAAATCTATTGCATAATTTTCTCTATCTATTAATCCTACACAGGGAGCAGTACAGCGCTCAATTTGATATTGCAAACAAGGACGCGTGCGATTATTAAAATAAGAATCCTCGCACTGCCTGACTGGAAAGATTTTTTGTAATAACTTCAGGGTCTCTTTAACAGCACCTGCGCTGGGATAGGGGCCAAAATATTTGCCCCGTTTCTTTTTTGCCCCACGATGAAAAGTAATTTGCGGATAGTCATGGTTGCTGGAAATATAAAGATAGGGATAAGATTTATCATCTCGTAGACAAATGTTATAGCGGGGTAGATAACGCTTAATTTGCTGACTCTCTAGTAGCAGAGCCTCACCCTCTGTATGGGTAACAGTAACTTCAATAGCCGTTATTTTAGCCACCATTGCCTGTTGTTTTGGTGATGCAGAACTTATTCTAAAATAACTGGAAACGCGATTTTTTAGATTTTTAGCTTTACCAATATAAATAATTTCGCCCTTGGTATTTAGCATTTTGTATATACCTGGGCGCTTGGTTAACGTCTTTAAAAAATTCTTTATATCAAAATCTGACGCATTCATGGTGTAGATTCAAGCTTGGAAAGAACATGATGCCCTTCGGGCAAGTAATTAAATTGACTTGA
>CAYNRB010000027.1:0-23521 GCA_964399475.1 uncultured Methylomarinum sp. | reverse complement strand
CTACCTACACACATCCGTGTGTTAGTTGAAGACAAATAAAAATCCTGCGTCAGTTGCCGAACTTATTCCATGCACGTTCCTAAGCAAATTGCTGAGTTACTCTATTCCCCCCCTACCCTGACTAAACGAAAATTACTTACCCATGACCATCCCCCTGGTCAGTTGCTATTTTTGCTCACAATGAAGCCACTACAATTATAAGCTGTCTGGATAGCGTTTTATCACAAGATTCAGCTAATTTAGTGCAAGTTTTTGTTTTGGTTAATGGAAGTAAGGATGCTACCAAAGGTCTTGTTACAGAATATTCAAAACTTCACTTCAATGTTGTCTCGGTCGATCTTCCATTTGCTGATAAGGCAAATGCTTGGAATCATTATATACATACTCTAAGCCCAAATTCTTCGATACATTTTTTTATTGATGGCGGCTTAACTATTACAGGAAATTCTTTCAACGCGTTATCTAAATCGCTAAAAGATTCGGCTGGAGCTTTACCCGTAACAGGACGAAATGTTGTGGGCTGGTCAAGTCGAATGAAGTCTCTTGGCAGAATTGCTGGCGGATTTTATGCATTAACAGGTGATTTTGTTGCTGAATTGAAAGACAATGCAATTCGAATTCCAGTTGGACTTATCGGCGAAGGTTTTCTGGTCACCTGTCTTGTAAAGAGACAGTTAAACAGGCGTGGATTGATGCAACCCAGTCCTCGTCTAATTTTTTCTAATGATGCAGGGTTCATTTTTATACCCCTTTTCTGTAGCTAAACCCTAGGACTGGATAAGTTATGCGAAACGCCTGGTCTGGTATCAAGTTCGAGAATATCAGTTAAAGATGCTGCTAGAGTATCTTGAAATCAGGCCATCAGAAAAATTACCGGTCGATATGCAAGATTTATTTAAACGGGAAGTGAAATTACCCCACTATTCATGGCGAGGGAGATATACTTTGTTTGATATGATTGCAGTTAGAAAAATCAACCAGGCAGTACGTCAAAGCAGGTCTTGATTTTATACAATTAGTTATGTTGAGCCTGCATCTAAAATAGACTGGATTTTCTCCAGCCCCATTTCTCTTAACAACTTAATATTCCTTTCTGGAATAAATTCTGGGTTTGGGTATGAATCGGTGGCTAGTGTCAAACTTGCCTCCCTAAGCAAATGTATAATGGGATAGGGCGATCGATTAGTATAATTAGCTGGATCATTTGAATCCTCATTTTCAAAACAATAATCTGGGTGAAAGCTGGCTAATTGATAAGTGCCAGAGTAATTTTGTTCGGTTAATAAAGATTCTGCTAGGGATAGAAAATCAAGGAAATCTTCGAATTTCTGGAAATGATTCGGGTAAATCAGTAATGTTGTTTCAATCTCAGGTTGCCTATCCAGACGTATACATTCCGCAAACATGGTTTCCAAACATTCCCCTGTATCATTCGATTTGACCAACTTATAGTGAATGCTTTCAGTTTCTTCATAAACACGTTGAGCAAAAGGACAGATTTTATATTCTATGATAAACGAGCTTAGCCAGGTTTTTACTTGCAAAATAGGGTCAGTTATCATTAAGTTACTTTCTTGATTATATACTTCGCACGGTCACAGTTGCGGATTTCTAGCGGTCTTTTTTTGCCGGTAGACTGGTTGCAAGCTTGCTATGCGCCCTACGCAACAAGGCCAAAGACAAACAAAAATTCTTTGCAATATGGGTAGGTTATTTATTGTGACTTACCTAGCTGTGAATCTAAACAAACTGATTATTCTTTTTTCAACTCTTCATTTGCTTGTCGGTAAGAATTCTTGAACAGCTTTTTCAGATCCTTCGCCGTCAAGTACAGGAAAAAGCAAACTATAGGGAACTCGCCATTGTTGCAGTCGATCAATCTTAGGAACGAGGATTCAATAATATACGAATTTTGACTTGTCTTTTTGTCCGTCTTCTGCGTTGTAGCAACAGTTGCGTAGCTTGCTATGCGCCTGTTGCTACGCCTTGAAGACGAACAAAAATCCTGCGTCAAACTTTCGCATATTATTAAATCCTCGCTCCTTAATGGTTGCCGTTTTCGGATTCAAACGAATAACTACTCCGTATACTTCATTAATCTCCTTATTTAGATAACCTACTCTATCCCCAACTTTCAGAACGGATTTTTCTATACCCTTTTGATTTTTTGTCGGTTGAATATCAGTATTCACACCTTCCAAGTTAATATAGTAAAAAGGAATATTCCAGCGTACACCGTCTTCAATATGTTCTACCAGGCATTTAGTCTTCTTGCCTTGAATCACTATCGCTTCAATAAGACCGTTATTATCGGGGTCAAAATAACTAATCTTTTGACCTGGCTTAAGTCGATTTTTTATAACCGCTATTCGCTCTGGGTTTATCAGTTCTTGATAAATTGCAGACTTCAATCGATGTAAGTCAAATAAACTGGCTGTATTAAGTTCTTTTAATATTTCAGTAAAATCCATTGCTTGTATTATATTGTTTCAATTTTTATTAATACTCATGATTTCAGCAATTAATAGATAAAGTATCCACTGTAAATTATAGGGAACGCAGGGTGAACCCGTCTTTTTTGCCCACCATTTACAGTGGCGCACCCGATCAGGTTCACCCTGAAACATATAACGGATATATAAAACGACAATTAGTCAAAAGATATTTTCTAATCGTATTTTATATATTTAAAACGCGGATCATCCGGCGTTCCTTCTAGAGCACCACCATCTTTAGCCGGTTGCCACATAATGATGTCTTCAATTTTCTCTGCCAATTCAAAATCTTTATTGGTGATGCCTTTGGCTGAATGCGTCATTAATTTAACCGTAACAAAAGCATAAGATACCACTAGATCAGGATGATGAAACCCAGCTTCTGCCAAATGCCCTACTGTATTAACAACCATCAGCGTTCCTTTCCAGCCGCTGGTCTTGTATTTACGACGAATCCAGCCTTTTTCTAAAACCCAATGAGGCAATTTATCTTTCAAATAAAGCGCTACTTCTTCTTCATTATAGGTTTCATCATGTTTACGTTCTCTCCAGCCCATTTTTTCGTCCCCGTTTAGATTAATGGATGTTACCTTTATACCAAGATACACGATCTGCAGTTGAGTCATAGTTACAGAAATATTTTCAATTTATCTTGCTTTGCACTATAGCATAACAAATAATTTATCTTGGATAATTGGCGTTCACATTAATATATACTTCGCATTATCATGTTTGTGGAATTCTAGTGATCAGTTTTTGACCGATAGATGTGGGTTACTGAAACAGTTATGTAGCTTGCTATGCATTCGTTTCAGCGCTTTGCTATCAACAAAAACTAACTCGCTATAAATTCCGCAACCGTGATTATGCGAAGTATAAGTACCCAAACATAATTATTTTGACAATTTTACGCAGGATTTTTTTTCATATTAGCCGTGACATAAATGAGCGCATAGCTGGCTACGCAACTATTTATGTCACGGTTAAGATGGGAAAAAAGACAAGTAAAAAGTTAAAATAATTATGCTTGGGTACTTACTAGTTGAGACATCGCAAAAAATCCTACATAATCCAAATATATTGTACAAAAGCACACATTCGTGGATTACATATACCTGAAACATTCAAGGTCATGGATCTATTTAAGAATGGTTGCACTTGATAATATATCTTCAAGTTCAGGTGTTTTAAAAACAAGCTTATTAACATTAGCGCTTAGGTTGATATATGAACGTACCCCAATCTCCCCATTCCAGACCAAAATGCTCTTTTTTAAGATTCTGGCTATTGTTTGCATTACTGTTTAACAACCCAGCCTTAGCAGAAAACTTGTTAGCAGATGCAACCAAACAATTGCAAAATGGCTTTTATCGTATTGCTTTAAGCAGTTATGAACATGTCCTTGAAGATGCGTTGCGTACTGGATCATTACACAAACAAAGATTAGCTGAGGCTGGTTTAGGTCATACCTTGTACTTGTTAAACCGACCTCAGAAAGCGATTAAGCATCTTAAACTAGCCTTAACCTTATTAGACCAAAAATCTGCTGGAGTTGCTGGGCAAATTCATTATTATTTGAGTTTGGTATCTGCTCAGCTCAAAGACAAAAGTGCCTTTAAAACACATTGGCAACAATCAATGAATATTGCTAATCAGCAATCCGATACTTTATTGCAAGCTTATTTACAATTAGCTTCTATTAAGTGGGCGAAAGACAAAAATAGTTTTGATCAACATCTACAACAAATTAATAGCTTGTTAGCAGGAGTCACCGATAAAACTAACCTTGCCTGGGGAATTATTCATCTAAACTTAGCCGAACATTTAATTCAACATCAAATATTAGGGACTTTGCAATTTCACGAGCATCAACGAATTCGTCAAAGTCACAGACATTTACAGCAAGCCAGACAATATTTAGCCAAAGCCGATTTGCGCTCTCACGCTAAATTAATGGGGTTGCAGGGCTTGTTATATGAAACTAAAAAACGTTATCCAGAAGCCCTCAACTTAAGTTTACAGGCTTTAGATTTAGCACAAAAAACTTCTGCCCAAGACTTGTTAATGCTGTATGAGTGGCAATCAGGCCGACTGTATAAAAAACTAGAGCGCTCTAGCTTGGCAATTAGTAGCTATCGACGTGCGATATCACATGTAAAAGCCATACGCCAGGATATTCCAATCTCTTATCAAGACGGCAAATCTTCTTTTAAAGAATTGCTAGGACCTTTATATCGGGATTTAGCTGATTTATTATTAGTGGAAGCAACACAAAAACAAGCAGATGAAAAACAGTTGTTATTAAACGAAGCCCGTGGTTTTTTAGAACAGCTCAAACAAGCTGAATTAGAAGATTTTTTTCAAGATCGCTGTTTAATTCAAAATCAACAGAAATTCTCTCTTGATAGCGTTGCAGAAGATACGGCAATATTATATCCAGTACTCCTGCCAGACCGATTCGAATGGCTAGTTGGGATAAAAGGACATTTACAACAGATTCAAATCAAACTATCTAGGGATTTACTCAGCGATAAAATTCGTCAATACACCTCAGATTTACGAGATGGCTGGGATTCCACCGAAAATCAGACACTCTATCAACTCTTGTTTAAACCCTTGGAACCTTTGTTGCAACAGCAGAACATCAAAACACTGGTTTATATCCCCGATGGGGTGTTGCGTTTGTTACCACTTAGTGTGTTATCTGATGGGCAGCATTATCTGATTGAACGCTACTCAATAGCCACATTACCTGGTTTGAATTTACTTAATGCCCGAACTGAAATGGCAGAAACGGGCAAAAGTTTGTTAGTTGGATTGAGCAATCCTTCTGTTGAAGCTATTAGTCAATTACCTGAGTCGATCCTGGCACGTCTAACCGGAATCAGGGCAGATAAAGAAACATCCAATCAACCGATTCAAATTGATAATACCCAATCCTCTGAAATTTCAATAGAAATCGACCAGACTGGCTTTACTAATCACCAAAGCAGGGATTTGACAGATCTGGCGAAAGAAATGGCATTACCAGGGGTTGCTGCTGAGATCAAACTGCTGGCCAAAAAATTGTCTAACCGAGTCTTGCTAAACGAAGAGTTTACTCTTGATAATTTTCAAAAAGAAGTCGTCAGATCAGATTACAACATTATCCATATTGCTTCCCATGGTTTTTTTGGTGGCGATTCTAAAGACAGTTTCATCATGACCTATAACAAAATGTTAACCATAGACAAACTGGAAAACCTTTTACGAGGACGAAAACAGGATAATCCCCTTAACATGCTCACGCTGAGTGCTTGTCAAACGGCAGAAGGTGATGATCGTGCTCCTCTAGGAATTAGTGGTGTCGCCATTAAAGCCAATGCTCAGACGGCTCTAGGATCACTCTGGCCAATCAGCGATGAAGCTTCTGTTAAATTAATGTCGACTTTCTACCAACAATTGATTATTGAGAAAAAAAGCAAAGCGAAAGCGCTGCAAATCGCACAACAAGAACTGATTAATGATCCTAAATTGAACAAGCCGTTCTACTGGGCACCCTTTATTCTGGTAGGCCATTGGTTATAAGGAATCTAATATGAAAAAAAAGTTACTGACACTGTTCATACTATCACTCCTACAAAATGGTGTTTTAGCGGACATCAGCACCGATGGTTCGGTAGGTCCAGCACAAAATTTAACCGCAATTAATGGTCAATTTACTATTGGACAGGAACTTGGAAGTCTAAAAGGCAGTAATCTGTTCCATAGTTTTCAGAAATTCAGTATCAATAATGGTGAATCAGCAACCTTTACCGGCAGTAACAGCATTCAAAATGTGATTAGCCGTGTGACAGGGGGTGAACAGTCTGTTATTAATGGGTTGCTCCAGTCACAAATAGGCACGGCTGATTTCTTTTTTATCAATCCAGCAGGTGTAGTTTTTGGAGCCAATGCACAAATTGATGTGCCGGCTGCTTTTCATTTTAGTACAGCGGGAGAACTCAAATTTGCTGATGGTTCCAGTTTTAATGCCTTAATTCCTGGTGCGAGTACATTAACCATGGCTGCACCCGAGGTATTTGGGTTTTCCAAAGGTCAGAGTGGCAGTTTGCAAATTATAGGTGGGGACTTAGTCTTTAAACCCAGTACGGAAGTATCATTCAGTGCTAATAATTTAATAATTTCAGGGATAGAAACCAGCAGTACCGAAACTAATTCAGCTTCAATTAGTGTACTACAAACAGATTCGACTATAGAATCAGGTATTAATTTAAACTTGTCAGCTGTAGCCTCAGAATCCAGTCAAAACTTGCCTATTACTGGTTTAGCTGAGATGACTTCTGGAGGTGGACTTTTAATAGAAGGCAGTGTGATTAATGTATCAGGAAATGGATCAGGTCGGCTGATTGTCAGTGCGGGTGATTTGGTGGCAAACAACAGTTTTATGCTAGCTAATAATACCGGTAACCAGTCTATGAATGAAAATGATGGTATCAATATTAATACCCATTCATTGTTGCTGAATAACACTCAAGTAACTAATAATACGTTGGGTCAGGGTAGCGCAGGTATTATCTCAATCAATGTCAATGAAAATATGCAACTCTTAAATGGGAGCTCCATAAGTTCCAGTACCTTTAGTATTAGCAATACGGGTAGTGTAATTATTCAGGCTGGGCAGTTATCAATTGATGGGCAGAATAACCTGATTCCTACTGGAATATTGACTAATACCTTGGAAGGAAGTCAAGGTAATGCAGGATCTGTATTCGTATCAGTTAGAGAGGGTATTGAATTGTTAAATACTGGACAAATTTCTTCCAATAGCTTTAGTAGTGGCAATGCAGGCGATGTATTTGTAGAAGCAGACGGACTTACTATTGATGGTCAAGGAAATAGGCAATTTGCCACGGGGATTTTTAGTAATTCAAGGTTCAATAGTCTAGGGAATGCGGGGGCAATTTTTGTCACAGTGAAGAATACTAGCAAATTATTTCAAGGTGGAACTATCAGCTCATCGACATTTGGAGCGGGTGAAGCGGGTGATGTTTCTCTAGTAACAAACCAATTACTGATTGATGGTCAAAATTTTAATTTATTTTCAACAGGCGTTTTAAGTAATGCTGAACGTGGAAGTAGTGGCAATGCAGGCAGCGTATTAACAACAGCAAATAATTCAATTGAATTATTTAAAGGAGGAACCATTGGTTCATCAACCTTTGGTCATGGTAATGCTGGCAATGTGTTTGTAGATGCTGGAAGTTTAACCATAGATGGACAAGGCTTTAATCTGTTTGCGACGGGTATTTTGAGCAATGCCGAATTTGGAAGCAATGGGAATGCAGGAACAATTATAGTCACTGTAGATGAGACAATAGCATTATCAAATATTGGACAAATTTCATCGAATTCTTTTACTAACAAGGATGCAGGTACTATATTCGTTGAATCCAACCAATTATTTATTGATGGGCAAAGCAATAAAACCGGCATACTCAGTGAAACCTTTAATCCCGAAAGTTTCAGTAATTCAGGTTCAATAATTGTAACAGTCAATGATGTTTTACAAATAATCAATGGCGGCGGCATCAGTTCAAGTGCGGATAGTAAAGGTAATGCTGGCTCTTTAATTATAGAAGCTGGACAGCTACAAATTGATGGTCAAGGCTTGGGGACAGGTATTTTTAGTGAAACCAGTAATCTGGAAGGTATAGGAAATGCGGGGGTGGTATCTGTTACTGTTGACGGAACCTTGCAAATTTTAAATGTAGGACGAGTCAGTTCTAATAGCAATAGTCTGGGAGAAGGCGGTGCAGTTAGAATAAATGCCGGAGAACTGCTCATTGATGGACAACAGGATATCAACAGTCAAACAGGTATTTTTAGTTTAGTCACCAATTTTTCAAGTCCCAGCAAAGCGGGGAATTTAGATGTTTTTGTCGATGGAAAAATCCAGATATTTCAAGGTGGAAGCATTAATTCAAGTGTTTCTGGGTTAGGTAAAGGTGGAAACATCAATATCGAAGCAGGCCAGTTATTTATAAATGGAAGTCTAGAAAACAATATAATAACTGGAATTGTTAGCTTTGCCCTAAACTTTGATACAACTAATGAAGGAGGCACTGTATCGATTAAGGTACTCGACAATATTCAGATAAATGATAGCGGCTTGATTTCTTCAAGTACATTAGGTTTTGGCAATGCGGGAGATGTGAATATAGAAGCCGATCAGTTAACCATACAAAACATTACGGATCGACCTGCCGGAGTATTCAGTGATGCATTGAATGTTAACACCACAGGAAATGCCGGACGTGTTTCAATTAATATCACAGATAAATTAACTATTTTTAGCGGTGGACTTATTAATTCATCTTCAATCACTCAGGGTAATGCCGGAATCATTCAAGTGAATGCGGGAGAAATATTGATAGATGGTCAAGGGAAAGATATACCAACCGGAATTTTTAGTGTTATCCCAAACCCTATCAGTGTAGGTAATGCAGGTGACGTGTCAGTTACAGCTAAAGGTTCTCTGCAGCTATTAAGTGGCGGAAACATTAGTACCGCAGTAGCAGGATTGGGTAATGCAGGAACAGTTATCGTCAGTGCTGACCAATTGATTATTGATGGACAAGGCAATCCGACTATCCCTACAGGCGTTACCAGTATCACAACCAATCCATTAAGTTCTGGGTTTGCAGGTACAGTAGCAATTAAAGTAAATCAAAGCTTAAAAGTATTAAATGGTGGATTAATCAGCTCCAGCACTTTTAGTCAAGGAGCGGCTGGAGTTGTTATTGTAGAAGCAAAAAATCTCACTATTGAAGGCATGGGGCCAGCAGGAAATGTGAATAATCTCCCTGTAGTATCTAATATTTCTAGTGACACTTCGGGTGCAGGAAGTGCAGGAAATATTTTGGTTGATATTGAAGATACCCTGAAAATATCCAATGGAGGCAGAATAAGTACCAGTACAATTAATCAGGGTAATGCGGGAAATGTAACCGTAGAAGCAGGAACATTGTTAGTTGATGGGCAAGAAAATGGCGCAAATCCAACGGGTGTTTTCAGTGCTTCTCAAGTTAATTCAACAGGACAAGTAGGCAATATATTCATTTCTGCTACAGATCAGATAATATTACAACAAGGTGTCATCAATATTTCTTCAGCCAATATCAACTTACAATCAAATTCTGAAGATATAAATACTATTCAAGCACAAATCCAGATTAATGCGTCACAAATCCAATTGGAAAACAATAGTGCTATTACCGCCACTGCAAAAGGAGGCGTTGATGCTGCCCAAATTAACATTGATAGTACGGATAATCTAAATGTCTTAAATAGCATCATTACCACCTCAGCTGATAATGGAGATGGGGGAGCGATTAAAATTATTGCGGATAATTTCTTTCGTTTGAAAAACAGTCAGTTGACCACCTCCGTTTCCGGTTTACTGAACGGAAACGGGGGGAACATCAGCTTAAATACTCCCGTGTTGGTGCTGGATACAGGATTTATACAGGCTAATACCGTTGCTGAATTAGCCAGTGGTGGAGATATTTTGTTAGATATTGAGCAATTAATTCCCAGTGCTTCTAGTCTAATTAGAGGCGGTTCGGTACCGATAAGATTTAACTCGAATCGTGCAAACTTCAATGTTATCCAGGCGGCATCTCCTAATGGTGTCAGTGGTACCATTAATATTAGTAGTCCAGAGCTAAATGTTGTCGGCGCTCTTGCCAGTGTCGATGTACCTGATTTAGACATTGAAAATATTGGTCGTGATCCTTGTTCCAGTATTCAAAAAAACAGTTTAAAAAGTCTTGGGCAGGGAGGCGTGCCGGCATTTCAAAATGGAGAAAATTATTTACCGATAGATAGATTTAATACACCTGAGAAAATAGAAACTAATATAGATTTATCTCAGGCAAAGTTTTCCACTGGAAACCTAAAACAGACCGGCATTGCCATAGAATGCGCAAAACCAGAGAATGATGTTTTAGGCTAGGAATATTCAGAATTGATGTAGAGCGACCTTCAATCCGCATGTAGTTTAAAACAATATATTCAGTACAAAAAAGTATATTTTATTAGCTTTAATTTATAGTATCTATGCTACATATTTTATAAAGCCATGTTCTTTCTAAACATTTAATCGTCCTTAACCCTTCAAAACTAAATTATTGGTAGAGGAAGTAAAAACCTCTGGAGTGCTAAAACGTATTTTAGCACTCCAAATACAGACTATAAAATTAGTGTGGTCTACGTTCAAATTCGCCAAAGACAACAACTAAAATTCTTTCCAAGATAATTTCATAAGCTGAGAATACACAAAGCATTGTCAAAAAACTTTACATTTATCGAAATCAAATCCAGCATAAAAAATAGATAAAAAGGACATCATAAAATTTTATGATAATCCAGAAAATTTACTATTTATATTCTTTTTTTAATTGAAACAAGTATTTAAAACAATTCTGATTGGTTTTCGCCTTGAATAAATAGCTTAAACTGCTCCTCAAACTAAATTTAATAACATTGCGATGAATGTTTTTAATTTAAAAACTAAGTAGCTAACCCATTTTACGATGGATTTTGTCAAATAATTTTACAATCAGTTAAATAGACAGTCCATTATTTTAAACTATATTTCTCAAGATTTTGATAACAATTAGTAAATGTAATATGGACTGATATTTGCTTTAGATTAAGAAAACTTAACACTTGTCGGCATATAAAAGTAATAGAACGATTGAATTGAAAATTAAATCCATTCGCCTATACACTGACATAGACTATTAAAACCAATGATTAAAGAGAGAAAAGAATTTAGAAAAAGTTTTTACTCTTATGGCCAGTTATATATTGCCGGAGAAAAACTTGATTTCATGAGTTATGACATTTCATTAACCGGAATTTTGGTTGAAATTGAACCTGGAAATTATTTAACTGACATCAATGACTTTAATGCTTTCATAAAAGAAAATGATACTGCGGAAATTTTTATCAAAGATATTATGGTAACCGGTGAAGCTACATTATCTTGGGCAAAGCCTAAGAACGGAAAGATTATGCTAGGGATGGAATTTAAGAACGTAATGTATAACGCTGAAGATTTATGGAGAAAACGTTACTATTACCGACGAAAAATGATTTTTTCCGGTTATTTAATTGTAAATACTAAGCGATTTGACTTTGCTGGTATTGATGCCAGTGTAGACGGGCTGGCAATACAATTCACTGAACTTGATAAGGAATTAAATTCAGGTAATGTTATAAAATTATTTGTTAAAAGTTTGGATATAAATGCATTAGGTAAGATTATCTGGGTGGAAAATGAGGAGCAAGAAAATTTAAAGTTAGGTCTTAGGTATTTATCTATGAAATAACTTAAATCAATTCTATGGGAGCTTATCTCAACATGCAACCAAGGATATACATTCGCTTGATTACTGGTCTTACGATATCTATTCCATTTCTATTCTTCAGGAGAATTCACCATTCTCACCCTAACTGGATTAAAGACAATATAACGAGCAAGTTCTAATAAATAACTGTTCTTCTCGACAAGTATGGCTTTATAGCACCCTTGAAATACATGACCAACCATTGGGTGTGGTTACGATTAAATTTTTGACTATAAACATCCTTGAGTTGGCGCATTCCTTGCGATAAATTTGCATCAGGCATTTCTATTAATAGATGGACGCGTTTCTTATTCTATTCTTCACCCGATTGTTTTTAAAGATAAATTTATAGCATGATGCTATCATCACTTGACACAAATAAGCGAGAAAAAAATTCGGCAAATAGTAATCAACCACTCTGGACTGAAAGTCCATAGGTTGTTTTAAAACGACTGAAAGTCCTTCCCGTATTTACTTATTCGCAACTATCCAAATACTATAAATTTCAACTTTAAACCCAAACAAACAACGATTAAACCAAATAGACGATTTAATGTATCCGCTATAAATCCCAGGGAGAACATGGAAGACCGACAGCCACTCAGACATACCATCAATGTAGCCTGGATGGAGCGTAGCGGAATCCGGGGCAGTCGCATCATTCCGCTACGCTCCATCCAAGCTACCCGTTAATTCAATATTAGGGTCGGTTGCCCTGGGTTTTAGTGTGGATACGATTTAATATAATATTTTTCTCAAATTACTCGTAGATCACAAAAAAACATGAGTAGAAGCAGCCTAGCAAAGTAAATTTATATGACATTCATTAATCATAGACAGGTTCTTT
The DNA here is from genome assembly GCA_964399475.1 of uncultured Methylomarinum sp. Taxonomy (GTDB): domain Bacteria; phylum Pseudomonadota; class Gammaproteobacteria; order Methylococcales; family Methylomonadaceae; genus QPIN01. The sequence goes on along the minus strand of CAYNRB010000027.1, from coordinate 10,784 downwards.
TCATACTGACCCTAGCACCAATATTAAGCGCAGCTCCCAAAATTAAGCCGATCAGATTCAAAATGCTTCAATGCTCCTATCATTAAAGCAGCGGTAACATTAAGATAAAAAAGTTTTCAGATGATGGTCTTTTATCTTTGCCACAAACATTTCAACATCGTTAACACCCTGTAATTCACTTGCTTGAAGCACAGGTAGATTAGGTAACAATTCCATTACAGTTTCAGCAAATAGTCCCGTTCCCAGTCCTATTTTTTCACCTGTTTCTGAAAATAATTGCGTATTATTGATTCCACAACTAGGTGATTTATCCTTTAACACCAGACCTGATAAAGAATATTGTTTGACAAAATGTTCTGCAAAATTTTGCAAAGCCTTACTGAGGTCAACTTGGTTATCTGCCTTTTTTAAAACCTTAATTGAAACGCCCACTTGCGTCAGTTGAATTTTTTCTCTAGGTACACCGAGACCAATTTCGATTTCGGGACAGACTGCTATCAGACGGCAATATTTTTTTAATTCTTCAGCAACCCAAAAAGTATAGCTAGTGCCACCATCATATCTCACCGATTGGCCTAGCAAACAGGCACTGACACCTACAATCGGAATAGACACTGTTTACAATGCCATTAGCACATCAGGACAATCACTGAGATCCTGATAAATTGCATCCAGTTGTTTTTTACTACTTGCTAAAATAGTAATGGTAATTGATAAATACTTATCACCTTTACTAAATTTTGATTTTATATCATTATCATTTATTTCATCTACATGTTGCTGAAGCAGATGTATAACGATTGAATTAAACTCAGGTTTGTTCAAACCCATGGCTTTTATTGGGAAAAGACAGGGAAACTCAAATAACGTTTCTTCTTCACTCATAAGGATCTTTTATACTCTTGAAACAGTTTATTGATTTTTTTCCAAAGCAAACCTGGGGTTCCATCGCCTATTTTTATGGAATCCAGCTCTACAACCGGTACAATTTCTCTAGTCGAACTAGTCACCCATATTTCGCTTGCAGTGAGCAATGCTTCAAGTGAAATAATTTCTTCACTCACTTGAATAGCATGTTCTAATGCTAGTTCTATAACAACTTGACGAGTGATCCCCGGTAGAATTTCAGAGGTTTTTTGGGGGGTCATTAAAATACCATCTATTACAGCAAATAAATTACTGGCAGCCCCTTCTGTTACGTATCCTTTTTTTAATAATATGGCCTCAGCACAGCCTTGTTCAATCGCCTCTTGTCTTAATAATATATTGGCTAACAATGTAGTTGCTTTGACATGACACAATTCCCAACGACTATCCTCCATAGTCAAAGCTTTGATACCAGAAACAGTTCCAGAAAAAGGTTTGATATCAGAACACATTACAAAAACAGTTGGGGTTGTCTCTAATGGAAAGGCATGATCTCTCTTTGCAGAAACCCCTCGGGTAATTTGCATGTAAATATATTGATCCTTTTTATCATCTAATAAAGGCTCAAGTATGTTTTTATATTGCTCAATTGAATAAGATAATTCAAGCCGAATCTGACTCAAACTCGCCTGTAATCTATCCAGATGATCTTCTAATCTGAACAAATGACCGTTATAAGAGGGGATAACTTCATAGACACCATCACCAAACAGAAAGCCGCGATCAAGTACAGATACTTTTGCTTCAGATAGAGGGAGATAGTCACCATTAAGGTAAACTACGCTGTCAGTAATATCATTCATATCATAGCATCCACTACAGTTGAAAATCTAAGGAAACGAAGGGTGGGCCAGTCTTTTTTGCCCACCAGTTCAATGGAGTTCGCTACGGGGGGTAAAAAAGATTGCCCATCCTACTAAAGTCCTATCAAGTTCACCCGGTAACTTTTAACGGATACATTTAATACTTAGAAATAGAAAAAAGAAGCGAGGTTAAATCTAGTGAAGATATATTGAAGATTGTAGTAATCAACACCCAAAACTGAATACTACTCCAACAACAAAAGAGCCTCATCATATAAGCGTTGAACAAAACTGCCTTTATTCACAGTTTTTAAAGCAATTAATGGCTTGCTGGCAATCACTTCACCACTAAGGCTAATATTGACAACACCTAATTCATCTCCCTTATTGACGGGTGCAATTATTTTTTTATCAAAATTAATTTCAGCTTTTAAATCATTATAATGCCTACGGGGTATAGTCACGTATAAGTCATCATTCAAACCTAATTCTAAATTTTTACTATCGCCTTTCCAAATTCTAGGATTTGATAATGACTCTTGTGACTGATACAGTTTATGCGTTTCAAAAAAACGAAAGCCATAATTTAATAGACTTTGGCTTTCATTAGCTCGCGCACTAGGACTAGCCGTCCCCAATACGACAGAAATCAAACGCATATTTTCACGCTTTGCTGATGCAACCATACAATATCCCGCTTCTTCGGTATAACCCGTTTTCACACCATCAACTGATTTATCACGCCATAAAAGTTTATTTCTATTAGGTTGAGTAATCTTATTATAAGTAAATTCTTTTTTAGAGTCCCATTTATAAAATTCAGGAAATTCAGCTATAACTGCTGTTGTTAAACGTGCAAGATCAACCGCTGTTGTGTAATGATTTTTACTGGGAAGACCCATGCTATTTTCAAAATTAGAATCCAGCATACCCAAGCGTTGAGCATGTTGATTCATCATTGCCGCAAAGGTCGCTTCATCCCCCGCAACATGTTCTGCCAAAGCAACACTGGCATCATTTCCTGACTGAATGATTACACCTTGTAATAAATCTTCAATAGTTACCTGTTTATTAACTTCAACAAACATTCTTGAACCAGGAGTACGCCAAGCTTTCTTGCTAATAGTAACTTTTTCATCCAATTTCAAATGACCATTTTGTAACTCTCTGAATATCACATAAACAGTCATTATTTTAGTCAGGCTTGCTGGTGCTAATCTTTGCTCTGAATTTTTTTCGACTAAAACTTTACCGCTATTAAAATCAATCAAAATATAGCTTTTAGCACCTATAGTAGGCGCAGCTGGAATTAATATTTTGTTTTCAGCAAATACTAAACTAACAAAAAAGTATAAAAAGGAAAACAGAATAAGATAATTTCTTTTTACTGATAGGGGCATTATTATTGGCCTGAGTAACTCTGATGAATAGGGAGTGTATTATATCTGAGGAGGTTGCAGAACGCTAACTATGGAAAACAGGAGGATATGTTGAATATAACTATTTAAAACTGATGTGAAGCGGACTACAGTCCGCTCCACATTTATTCCTTATTACTATTTAAAAACTAAAATCACCAACAATCAGCAACTGTCATCCCTGCTGATGCACCAGGCATAGTTTTTACTAAAAGACTATTTAATACCAGAGTTCCACAATCATCATCATCCTGAGGGGCAATAGGTATTGCAGAAATTGTAAACGTTGTAGGCGTAACAGCATTGATGATCAAAATATAATAGGCTGTTGTTCCAGCTACTCCATCCGATTCTACAGGACTGGTTGCTGCAAATATAGTAGGGGTTCCGGTATTATTCGCAACTCCACAAACACCACCAGCAGCACCAGCACTACCCGCACCACAATAACTAAAATTTTCAGTAAAATGTCTCTCTAAAGCATTAGCAAACCCTAACAACGCACTTCTTGCATCCGCCCGACGTGATTTTAAGATACTTTTTTGATATGACGGGATAGCAATACTAGCCAAGATTCCTACAATAGCAACGACTATCATCAATTCAATCAGGGTAAATCCATTGGTTTTTTTCATTTTATTATTCATTTAAACAATACCGAATAAAAAAGCTACATATTTGAATATATCTGAATCCCTCTTCTAGGAATCAAAACAGAAGAAGGATCAAATCTTGTCAAATAATCTAAAAAAATTACTATTTTATTTGTACCCATGATAAGCGACCGCCTGGTCCTGTTGAAGAATCAAGAGTTTTAATAATTGTAGTGTCAGTACCACCATTATATTTATTAAAAGAACCGTCGTCGTTCTCAATTATTGCAGGTGCTTTGTTTAATCCATTATCCAATTTTTTACCTGATGCGGCAGTGATTTCATCTGCAGTTAAAATACTATCGCCATTGGTATCAATCTGAATCATATCACTAGCATCTATCTTACCATCACCAGTAATATCAAATGGTGTTGCTTTCAATCGTTTACCAGTCAATGCGTCCAATTCCATCAGCCAACTAATGCCGCCAAATGAACAGCCGATATTATCAGGAACTATGGTGATAAATATTATCCTACCACCGCGTAACAACGGAACAGACACCATAGCTTCACCTGCCACAGTACCTGGTGGATATGGAGGATCAACTAAATCCATGAACCATCCATGATCAGTAAAATAATTTACTGGGTTGTTAGATGTCTGCCTGACATCAAAATTAGCAACAGTATTCCCTAAAGCATCTGTTGTTGTTATAGTTACTTCAGCATCTATAGTTTGTTGAACCAAATCACCTCTATCTGTAACCACACTGATCGTCGGGCAAACATTTACATTTCCAGATTCTGAAACACAATTATCACGAATACCATAGAATGTTTGGATCTGTGAATTAACTCCAACAACATTATCACCGACTAGGAAATACTTACCTGTACCAAAATAAACCATCACCCCACCATCAGGATGACTACCTACTTGAAGCTTGGAAGTAATCGGCTGGGGGTTCGTACTAGTACCTGGATCTTTAGCAACATATAAAGGCTGGGGTGTAGCTGGTGTACCAAAGGCAACACTCCAATTATCCTCATTTTCATCACTAACATCAAACTTCCAAACATTACCCAGAAAATCACCTGCATAGATAGCATCTATAACTCTGTCAGCATTCACATCTATAGTAATAGGTGTTGCCAGTCCATTTGATAATGATGGATTCCCAGCTCCCGTAGCCATTGATTTAATTAACTCGCCTGTTTCAATATCAACAATATAAAGAACTGCTTCTTCTTTGATACTGTTATACCCATTTCCAAAAACAGCAGCAAATTTTCCATTAGCCATCCGTACAATTGAAGCCTGACCAATAGTTAGCCCCAAATAATTTGCAAAGCCATTTTGCTGGTTTCCAGACAATTGATCTGTTAAATCAGAAGTCCGAGGTGCGGTAGTGGTATTAATTTCCCATAAAACTCGTTCTGGTAAAAATTCTGTTTCAACATTATCACTACCCGGAACAGTAAAGCTAACATCTAGAGCAAAAATACTTTTCCCTCCAGCACCAGTTGTTCCAACCAAAACTGTACGCCAATTCTTGATACCAGTAAGGCTATGTGGGTTTTCGTCGATATAAACATCACCAGCAACAGAAGGGCCATCTACATAATATTTATGCTGACCCGCCCCTATATAGATAGGATTCGTATAATCAGCTATATCTGTCAAAACCTCATCTGGAACAAAAGCAAAGATTTCTTTACCGCTATTAAGCTGGTTAACTGAACCATCAAAAACATGCAACATCCCATCATTTGCACCAACCGCTACCAATTTACGTCTAGCTGTATAAGCGGGACTATTACGATAATTTGTATATGAAGTTGCTTCTGCTCCATTGACAGGTGGAATTAAATCAAATCTAAAATCGGTATTGCCAATAAACCAGGGATCTGAATTAATAATATCTCCGAGTAACCCATGTCCTAGTCTTTTCCTTAATATGCCACTGCCACCACTTGATTTCTCCTGACTTCGATCACCTTTTAAAAATTCAACTTGATCCTGTGTAATTAAGGTTTGTTGGGTAGCGGTTAAATTAGCATAATCAAAACTAACCCCTGTTGTTGTTGTTGGGTTGTAAGTAAGCACATTTCGATTTGCCAATCCTTGTGCTGTAAGTTCTGCTGCTGCATCCCAAGCAAAAGTAGGAGAAATTGATCCATCCTCGGAAATTGGAAAGGCTTGCAACTGTCCAGTCCAGACACCACTATTAAATTTAGCTTGATAGATTACTGAATTAGCATCCAGACGTGTAGAATTGGTGGCAATAGCAGCAGCTGAACCACTTTCAAGTAAAACTGTATCTAGGGCTTTAGCCAAACCATCAGCAATTTTCTGTGGATTAATAGCGAAAAAATAACGATCTGGAAAACCATCCCCATTTGGTGCACCATTTACGCCTAGTGGCTCGCTATCCCACTCTTCCTGGAGATTTGGAAAACCATCGAAGGGGGCTGAATCAATAAAACCACCATATTTAGCTGCATAAAAAAGCGGTTGCTCAATACTTCCGCCTACTGTGTTTCCAATCTGATATGTTACAGTTGTAGCAGGTTCACTAGTATCACCTCCATCACTACAATTACTACAGCCTAAAACACCAGGAAAAGGATCAGTATATGAATAACCATTAATTCCAGTATGGGCATGGAAGCCATCCTGGGTTGTTCCATTTATGACATAGCCAAATGCCATCGGTGCATTCGTTGACTCATTGAAAACATCTGTAGTTATAGTTACTTGAGTGTCAGTTACTGAATAATCCAATATTCCCCACATATCTTGGTCAAAGTCTCCACCTTGCTCTCCAGTTTCCCAATTAACATATAATCTACCTATTGCAGGATTACCAGAATGGTCTTGTGAAACGATTTTGTAATCAACAATTCCACAATTAGTATTCTCACGAGTATTCTGACAAGCAGGAAGAATTGTTATTGTTCCTGTTCCTGGGCTAGGAACAGGAATGTCAGCTTTCGGTAGAGAAGGTGTTAGTGCCACACCATAAGTCGTTACCAGTTGATCACCCTGTCTATCTGAGCGAATACTATTGGTATGTGCAAAATGAGCCATACCCGCAATATGATAGGAATTTTGAAGACGCGGTGCATCAGGACAAGTCCCTCTGACACTGCTTAAATTAGTGACTGTTTTAGCAGTACACAGTTGATTATTGCTTGCGCCACTTTCACCTACGAAAAATACATTTCCATCTATTCCTTCTGCCGTTCCAACTGCATCGGTAATACCATTCAAATTAGTAATACCTATATCACTCACTTCAGATAATTCATCGGAATCATAAGAACTAACACTAGCATTAAACTGAATCACATTAAGGGGTGCACACCATTGATCTACAGCAATCGGGTCAACATGCGTAGCAGTAGTTAAATTAGCAATACGATTGGTATCATCCGTTACGAATATTGGAGAAGCACTTTTTCCTGCCAAATAACGTAATGATTCCAGATAAATTTCTGACTGTGGGTTCCCCCAGTTTGTACATTCTAATGCATTACCTGAATTATCTGTAGCATCTGTTAAATTAGTCACATTAAAACTACATTGATCACTTCCCACATCATTAAAATAATTACCATCGCTATACTGATAACCATAAATTCTAAAACTATTTAAAGTGTTAACAATACTATCTGTAGGTAATGGAGATTTGAAGGTTCCATCTGTACTGATATTGACTTCATCTGTGAAACTACTGACATTTTTTCTTAAAACACCACCTGAAACATTATTTTCATAAGATCCTGTTAACAAACCAAAACGAATTTGATCCAGGTCACCATATTCTTGTAAAATACCAATTGGTTTTATTGAAGAGCCATAGGTTTTACAATCTTCCTGACCTATTAATGCAACACTGGCACAAACTTGTACACGGGCAACAAAATCTTGACTGCCTAAGCGATGATCGGATATATCTGGGAATTCATTGCTCGCATTAATACCTGAAAGAACAGGGTCATTTCCGTTATCAGTATTGAACGTTCCGTTCGAGATACTAGAACCGTCCCTCCATTGGCATTGAAAACGCTCGTGAGACGCCCAGAGAGTAAAATTACCTTGAGCTATTCTGACAAGAGGTGGGGATTGTACATTTTGAGAAAGATTGATTCCTTGATCAGAAACTGTGGTATTACATAATGTAATACCATTGGCTACTTCTGTACTAGTAAAAGGCGTTAATTTAAGTAATTCACTTCCGCCTACACCACCATCATAAAACTTAGCAAAACTGTGGGCATCTGTAGGAATAAAAGTTCTTTCCAGAACTGTTAATGACGCAGTATCAGTTGAGCGAAATCCACCATAAAGCATTTTTCTAATGGTATCCAGTCTTGCCATACTAGCCCAATTTAGAAAATTCCCACTCCATTCGCCAGAGCAATATTTATCATTTGTTATCGACTCGGGTTCAAAGCGGTTGTTAGAATTTTTGTATTCATAGCATTTATAACTGTCGAAATACCCATAATAATCAAAGCTATGTAAATAGCTGGTTTCTGGGATTCCATCGCCATTCAAATCAGAATAATCATCAAATGCCTTAAAGTATAATTGATGATCATTTGAAATATTAAACAGAACAATGGGTCTGGCGGATTGTGTCAAAAACAATGGGGCTTGAGCAACATTTAATGCAGCAATAACGGGTGATGAAACTAAAAAACCCAATATCAAACCGAAAATCCAGCCTTTGATTGTAAATCTTTTATTAATGGTAATTACATTCATGAGATCTCTCCAATGCAAAAAATGCATTCTTATCTAATTTCAATTTCTTTTAAAAATCGTTTGAACTATAGCTACTGCAGATGTGGTTGCCCCCACTCCCCTAGCTGTGATTCGGTAAGTACTAGTTGTTGGAGGGATGCTTCCATCTAATGAACCCCCTCCAGCACCAACATTAATTCGCTGAATAATATATTGTGGCGCTGAAATGATATTGGCAAAGTTCCCTGTAGTGGCAGTGGGGTTATATACAGCTGTTTGAGCATTGGCTGATGCATTAACCCATACAGTATTATCATCAATCTGAGTTAAAATTGGTGCTGGAGAAGAGGATCTATAAAATCCATTTATTCCTGCATTCGTAAAATTGGGAAGGAGAGCAGCAGGACTGACAATTGTCTCACCTGCACGCAAAGCTGTTTCAGCCGCCTGAAATGCTAAATTACTATCGCGCATATTACTGGCCATTTTTTCTTCAAGCGAAGTGACTTGCATTCCGGTCAAACCAATCAATGTCATCACGAGTAATAAGACTAGACTGGTTACCAAAACCACCCCCTTTTGTCTGGTTCTAAATTCTGATATTAATGTTCTTTTCATATCTTTTTATGCTCCAGACTATTTTCATTGCAAAGAATTACGTATGGCAATTGTTGTAGTAAACTGTCGTCTTAAACGTCCATCAGCTACATTAACTGGAATACCATTAAAGTTAATAGCCGCAGGCTGTCTTACTAGATTGGCTTCAATAGAACTCACCAGCAAACTAATTCGAACACTAACCACTTGATTCCATAAAGGTACTGCAGGAGGTGCTACAAACTGATTTGCTGTATAATAACGGTCAGCATTACCGTCGGCATTTGTATCTGCACCATAAAACACTTGCATTTGCTCAATACCCTCTACTAACGCAGTAGAATTTTGCATATTTATACGACGAAATAATGTAGGAATAGCATTAAGCGGATCTACTGGATCAGGCACATGTCTTATAAAATAGCTAATATTCTGATACCTATATAATTGTCCATTTGCAAATGATTGCATCAAATTTGTAGTTAAACTCACTGGATCAACAGCATTCCCTGGAGCAGCGAGGGGAGACCCAGGATTACCAAGAGGAACACATGCCCCTCCCGCATGGGTTGCAATAAAAGGAGCTACTGCCGGATCCGGAAATGTAGAAATTTGAAATAAAGTAGCCGCTGTACAACTTGAAATCACAACAAGATCACAGTTTTCCAATGCAGGCGTACCAGCGTTGGCCAGCGTAACATTTGCAGCACCATTTGGATGATTAACAACAGGGTTTCCAGTTATTTCCGTACGCCGAATAGTAATAATATCTGAATTATCCAATGGGGAAAGAATACTTGCATGAGCTGCTGGAGCCCATGCTGCTGGTGGAGACCCTGCTCCACCAACCGACCAGGCATTTGGCCCTGCACCTGGACCAACCCATTCAAATCCCTCAAGTGGATTTACAAAATTATATAAATGATCTGTAGGTGTGTTTAAAATAATATTTGGTGGTGTAGCGCGGCTTATGCACCCCATATATCCCGCCATACGTATATCTTCAGATAAAAAATTCAAAGCAAAACGGGCATTTTCCTGCAAACGGGATTGACCTTCTGCTAAACGATAGGTTTGTTTGTTGCTGATATAAATCTGAAAAATACCTGTTGTCACCAGTAGTCCCAATACCAGCGAAATCATTACTTCTATTAGTGAATAACCTGAATAAAGGCTTCCCTTTTTTATGCAGTGAATTTTAAATTTCATATTCATGGTTCAAAACTCATTACAAATTGTTGATCTGCATTGCCGGTTTTAGCATCATCCCACCAAACCTTAATAGCATATGTATTACCTTGATTATCACAACCATCATTAACTACACCAACTATGACTGAACCGTCATTTGGTGTTCTATCAATACAAACAACACCTATACCTAATGGAAGTCCTTGAGGAAGTGGAGGATTTAAAGGAGGTCGTGACAAAGCCGCATTCCATTGGGTGAGATCAAAACTAGCCATCTGAGAACTAGTACATGAATTTGCAATACATTCAGCTAAACTAACCACGGTAATAGGATTCCCAGGCTGATTATTATAAGCTCCAAAACTACTAGGAATAATTAACGGATCAGGATTAAATGCATCAGGATTCGCACGCATACGATCAGACATATCGTATGCTAACAAGGTAGCTTGAGTCCGAAAAAAAGACCTTTGATTGTTTTGTAATCCAGTTAGTTGCA
>CAYNRB010000026.1:0-23609 GCA_964399475.1 uncultured Methylomarinum sp. | reverse complement strand
GGTCAATTCTTTATAGGAAAGCTACTGAAACTAGTCCCTATTTCTGGATATGATACAGGATTTTCAGCACTAAAATTTCTAATATTGCCAGTATTGATCAGTGTGGTTTCGGGTATTGGAGCAGGAGCCAGATGGTACAGAACTTTGTTTCTGGAAGAAGTGGAAAAGGACTATGTGCGCACAGCACGAGCAAAAGGTTTAACAGAAACTCAAGTTTTATTCAGACATGTGCTTAAAAATGCAATGATTCCGATATTAACTGGTGTGGTTGTGGTTTTGCCTTTATTATTTATGGGCAGCCTGATTATGGAATCATTTTTTAGCATTCCAGGCCTGGGAAGCTACACTATTGACGCAATTAATCGACAGGATTTTGCGATAGTCAGATCAATGGTTTTTTTGGGTTCTTCTCTTTATATATTGGGTCTAATATTAACGGATATTTCCTATACATTTGCTGATCCGAGAGTACGCTTATCATAGTCCTTTATTTATTTGAAACAGCTTGACTGTAAGACATTGTAACTTGAGCTAGATCGTGAATTCCAGTTATTGAAACCCTACATTTGGAGTGCTAAAACATGTTTTAGCACTCAGCAACTTTAAAACTTTAAATTTCAAAAGGTGTGATTAAATGCTAATGAAAAACAAAGCTTTCAAATCATTTCATTTGAATGATCAAAGGTTGATCATTGGGGTATCATGTTCGCTATACTTGCAATGTCAGAGTTAAGAGCGGACTAAAGTCCGCTCTCTACATTACTCGTCAATGCAACATTTACTTAAGCACCGATTGATTTTTTAAAATATTTAAGCCTTTTAATAAAGTTAATGCTTCACGCAAAGGGTAGTCACGTATGTCTAAAGCCTCTTGCTTTTCTTTTTTCTCGTCTTTTTTAACATCTTTTGAATCTGTTCCATTCCCATGTTCTAAATGACGAGATAAATCTGCTTCTTTAACGGGTTTGAATTTAGATTCTTCAATAGCCTCTAATTTAACTCTAGCTAATAAAATATCTGGTTCAATCCCTTCAGCCTGAATAGATCTTCCTGAAGGCGTATAGTAGCGAGCTGTCGTTAATTTAACAGCGGCAGTATTACTGGTTGGCAATATCGTCTGCACAGAACCTTTACCAAAAGATTTCTCTCCCATAATAATTGCTCGATTGTGATCTTGTAGAGCTCCGGCAACAATTTCTGATGCAGAAGCCGAACCCGCATTAATCAAGACAATGACAGGTACTCCATTAACTACATCACCCGGCGCTGCATTAAATCTCATTTGAGAGTTTTTTATCCTGCCTTCTGTATAGACAATTAAGCCTTTTTCTAAAAATGCATCACTCACTTCAACGGCTGCATTTAAAACACCGCCAGGATTATTCCTTAAATCTAGAACCACGCCTTTCAACTCGGATTTATTTTCCTTTTCTAACTCTGCAACAGCATCAATAACACCTTGACCTGTTCTAGATTGAAAGCTACTTATTCTGATATAGCCAAAATCCTTTTCTAGCAATCTACTTTTAACACTTTTAACTTTAATAATAGCTCGGGTAATAGTAATTTTAAGAGGTGTTTCCTCTCCTTCCCTAATCACTGTAAGCAAAATATCACTGCCTGGTTTACCACGCATTATTTTAACTGCATCCGCCAGTGTCATTCCTTTAACGGGTTTTTCATCAAGTCTGACAACTAAATCTCCCGATTTCATGCCAGCTCGTTCTGCGGGTGTATCATCTATAGGTGACACAACCTTGACAAAGCCATTTTCCATAGTGACTTCTATTCCCAGACCACCAAACTGTCCTGTAGTGCCTTCCTTCAAATCCTTATATTGCTCTGAATCCAAATAAGCGGAATGAGGATCCAAACCTGACAACATGCCTTTAATAGCATCTTCCAATAATTTTTTATCCGATACTGGTTCAACATAATCTCTTTTGATTCGTCCAAAAACCTCAGTAAAGGTACGTAGCTCTTCATAGGGCAAAGTGACTGTATCTGACTGATTATCTGCTTCAATTGTAGATTTACTGCTGTCGCGTTCAGCTATGACGGTACCACCAATGCTCAGTAGAACACCCAAGATAACACCCAGAAATAAAATAACAGTATTTTTCTTTTTAAGCATGTGTTTTAACACTCCATAAATATTGATTTCTAAAAGAACCCTTGATTTTTTAAAATTTTCTTTTCAGTTTAAGCGCATAAATTTAATAAGGTAACTCGCAACAAATAAACCACCAATATTGGACAGGATTTTTGTTTGTCTTTAGTCGTGCAGCAATAGGCGCATAGCCAGCTACGTAACTATTTCTACACGACTAAAGACGGACAAAAAAACCAGCAAGATGGGTGGTTTATTTATTGCGAGCTGCCTAACATCCAGAAGTTATTAAATTATCTAATCAACCCCTTTCGAATTTTTTTGCACCATTTTATGGGATTTACTGGTTTACCTTGATATCTAATACCAAAATATAATCCAGCATCAGACTGACCTCCACTCCGACCCACAGAGGCAATAATAGTGCCTGGGTCAACCCATTCACCTACAGATTTATATAAACTTTGGTTAAAGGCGTAAAGCGTCATATACCCCTTACCATGATCAATAATAGATAATAATCCGTATCCGCGCAACCAATCTGCAAAAACTACACGCCCTCGGGTCACGGCTCTAATGTTTACACCTTCTTTGGCTTTAATCAAAACGCCATCCCAGCGGCTATCTGAACGCTTTGCTCCAAACTTTTTAATTATCCTGCCTTTACTGGGCCAAGCTAATTTCCCCTTTAATTTTGCAAACGCCAACACTGAACCTTCATCCATTGGAAATTCATCCATGACTTGCTGGAGAGATAAAATTAGACGTTTTAGTCTTTTTTCATTTTTCTTGAATTGGCTTAATTGCTGTTTGTTAATGACAATTTTTTTATTTAACTTAACCAATAAAGCTTTTCGATCATTTTTAGTACTCAAAAAAAACTGACGTTGTGACTGTCGTTGTTTTAATTTTTCATTTAGTTGTTGTTTTGCTTCAGTTTGAGTTTTCTTTAAAGTTTCAAGCGCTTGCAAATCCTGTTTAAACCTATCAATTTTGTTTAACCTGGCATTATTCAAATATTGATAATAAATCATCATTCGATTTGATAAAGCAGGATTTTGTTGATTAAGCATTAACTTTAACTTTTCATTCTTGCCCATTCCAAAAGCAGCTTTGACCTGACTTTCCAAGGATCGCTTTTGTGAATTAATGTGCTGCTGTTTTGTATTGATATGAAGTTGATTTTTCTTTAATGAAGCATTCAGTATTTTTATTTGATTTTCTAACTGTTGCAGAATGACAATACTTTTTCCGTAACTTATATCTAATCTTTTTAATTCTGCTAGCAAAGAATTTTTTTTGCTTTCGAAGGCATTTAGTTTTTGACTAATTGCTTTGATTTGTTTTTGTAAACCGGTTAATTCTTTGGATTTATTGGATACCTGGTTGGCAATACAAGGAATACTAAAAACAAAAAGTAATAATAAAAACTGCAACCTCATAGACGAACGCATCAAGATGATTTATTTTTCGAAGTAATTAGGAACAACATCCATATGATTGATAGAAACCTAATACTTTGGTTTGATAATTAGTTGTAGAGCGGTCTTTAACACAGACATTTCAAAAAAAGCGGACTAAAGTCCGCTCTACAATCAACTATTGAATTAATGAACGACCTGTCATTTCTGCCGGCTGATCCAAGCCCAGAATATCCAGCATGGTGGGTGCCAAATCGGACAAACAACCTCCATCACTTAAAGGCTTTGTTCCCCTCACATGAATCAGTGGAACCAGATTGGTGGTATGCGCAGTATGCGGTTGCCCTGTCCCTTCACCGACCATCAATTCAATATTACCATGGTCAGCAGTCACTAGCATCTGTCCATCTACTTCATTCAGCGCTTCAACAATCTGTTTCAATGATGAATCAATTGTTTCAACCGCTTTGATAGCCGCATCAAATATACCGGTATGACCTACCATATCGCAATTTGCATAATTACAAATGATCACATCATGACTTTTAGTTTTTATTGCATTGACCATATGCTTTGTCACTTCGGCTGCACTCATTTCAGGTTGCATATCATAAGTCTTGACTTTAGGAGAGGGGACTAAAATTCGCTCTTCATTTTCAAAGGGTGCATCCCTACCGCCATTAAAGAAAAAAGTAACATGGGCATATTTTTCGGTTTCTGCCATACGCAATTGTTTCATTCCTGCATTTGCTAAAACTTCGCCTAAACCATTTTTCACAGCAACTGGTGGGAATGCTACAGGATAATCAAAACCTTCATGATACTGGGTTAAAGTAGTATAACAACCTCTGTATGGCTGAGCATTACGCTCAAAATCAGTAAAATCCACTTCAGTTATTGCACGGGAAATTTCTCGCGCCCTATCCGCTCGAAAATTCATAAAAACAACGGAATCTTCCGGATCTAAAAATGTAACTTGTTCATTTTTATCTACAATGGCTGTAGGTGAAACAAATTCATCCGTTTCATCTCTGGCATAAGCTTGTTCTAAAGCTAATTTAGCCGATGTGGTTTTTTGTTCTGTTTCACCTTTGGCAATCAGGTTATAAGCTGATTCCACTCTATCCCAACGATTATCTCTATCCATAGCATAAAAACGACCGGTAACAGATATAACTCGTCCTGCACCTAATTCAGCAAATTTAGTCTCTATTAAGTTAATCGAATCTAATGCACTTTTAGGTGGAACATCTCGTCCATCCAAAAAAGCATGTAAGTAAACTTTTTTTAAGCCTCGTTCAACTGCTAACTCAAGCATGGCCAAGATTTGCAATTCATGACTATGTACGCCACCTGGTGACAGCAAGCCCATTATATGTAATGCTTTATCCTTTTTTAAGGCTTCATCAACCGCATGGCATAAGACTTCATTTGAAAAAAAACTTCTATCTTCAATTGCCGCATTAACTTTGGTTAACTCTTGTCGCATTAACCGTCCACTACCAATATGCAAATGACCGACTTCTGAGTTACCCATTTGCTCATCCGGTAAGCCAACAGCATCACCAGCACAATCCAGCAAGGTTCCAGGATTATTTTCCTGGATTTGATCCCAACAAGGCGTTTTTGCCATAGCAATTGCATTATCTTGCTTTTCTTCTCTATAGCCGAATCCATCAATAATTAATAAAACTAATGGTTTTGGTCGATTCAACATTATTTGTACTCTCCAGTATGGCTAAAAAAATAATAGACAAAAGTTAAAATTTCACTCAGTAAATAATCAAGCAACAGACTTAAAAACAAATGTAAATACCCATTACATTTTTGGTAATTCGCAGATTAGACTATAATAAAGTACTTATATTTTGCGCAGTACTGATCCTGAATAAATCTGTAAAAATGACTGCGTGAAGTATTTATTAAAAAAAGGTTAGCATGACATAAGTATAAATGATTATCATTACTTTTCCTTGTTATACTTCGCGCGGTCACGCTTGCAGAATTTATAGCGAGTTGGTTTTTGTCGATAGCAAGGCTCTGAAACAGCCGCATAGCCAGCTACGTAACTGTTTCAGCAACCCAGTCTATCGGCAAAAACCGACCGCGAGAAATCTGCAACCGTGACCGCGCGAAGTATATGGTTTAAAATACCCCAATAAGTAGCAATTCTAAAGGTTAGTCAATATATGGAAATCAGCAACGAAAACATACTTCATAACGATAGTGATATTACTCGCGCTGCTCGTTGCTTAAAAGCAATGTCTCATCCCTTACGCTTAAAAATTTTATGTGTATTAGGCACAAAATCAATTAGCGTACAAGACATTGTTGAACAAGTAGGAACCAGTCAAAGTAATATTTCTCAACATTTAGCCATTTTAAGAGAAAAAGACATTCTTGGCTGTAAAAAAGAAGCGAATCGTGTCTATTACTTCATTGATGATAGCCGCATGTTACAACTTATAGATATGATGAGAGATGTATTCTGTTCAGATTGTTAGGCGAACATACCATTAAGCTATACTAATAATCTGTCAACATCATATTGACAGAGTACTCGGCAATTACACCCTAAATTAAAAATAGTTTTTTTATCTATCGTCATCCTCTAAAATAGGAGCTGGTCTCCTTCATCATCAATCAACACAACACAAAACATTTACAATGGATCAATATCTAGAATTTATTTCCAATCATTATTTACTTTGTCTCGCACTTGTAGTTATCACTTACTTATTACTGCAGGATTTAGCAGACAATGCTTTCAAAAAATTTGAAAGCTTGTCTCCCATGCTTACTGTCAACAAAATGAATAGTTCTGATACAATAATTGTTGATGTAAGAGCAAAAGCTGATTTTTTAAAAGGTCACATTGAAGACGCAATCAATATTCCCATGGAGAAATTTGAAGAAAAATCAAGCTCTCTAAACCAGTATAAAGCTCAACCCATCATTGTTGTCTGTCAAACAGGAAATGTTTCCACCTCTGCATGTAAAACCTTATTAAAGGCTGAATTTGAGCAAGTTTTCAATATGTCTGGCGGCATGCAATCCTGGGAGGATGGTAATTTACCCATAAAAATTTCCAGTAAAAATAAAAAATAAATTCATCAAAGGATATACCCATATCCCAACCACCTAACATGCTGAATCAATTTCAAATGTTAAATATTACTCACCTCAAAACAACTGATCATGGCTGAAGAAAGTACTACAGAAGATAAACAATTTTCCATTCAAAAGATTTATACCAAAGACATTTCTTATGAAACCCCTAATTCACCCAAAATTTTTACTGAAAAATGGGAGCCAGCGGTTGACTTTAACCTGGGCACCCATGTAGAAACATTAGAAAATGACTTATATGAAATTTCATTGACAGTCACTGTAACTGTTAAATGCAATGATTCAACTGCTTATTTAGTTGAAGTAAATCAAGCGGGTATATTTTCTCTAACGGGTTTTCCAGAACAGGAAATGGGTCCTATGTTAGGAAGCTTTTGTCCCAATATTTTATTTCCCTATGCAAGAGAAGTTGTCTCTGACCTAGTGTCCAAGGGCGGATTTCCTCAATTATTGCTTGCACCTGTTAACTTTGACGCACTTTATGCCCAACATTTACAACAAGCACAAGCACAACAACAATCTCCAAGCACTAACACAGTTAATTAATTTTCCAATGCAATCATCAATCAGCGTTCTTGGCGCTGGATCATGGGGAACAGCACTTGCTATTCAGGCAGCCAGAAATGGCTGCCAAACCCTTTTATGGGGGCATAACTCTGAACACATGGCTTCTTTATCCCGACATAAAGAAAACAAGCGTTATTTACCTGGTTTAAAATTACCCAGCTCTTTAGCCATTACCAATAACCTGGAAGAAGCAGCAAATTTTAGTCCATTGATTCTGATTTCAGTACCCAGCCATGCATTTAGAGATACATTAATCAAGCTAAAACCGCATATAAATAAGCAAACAAAAATTGCCTGGGCCACAAAAGGCTTTAACCCAGATGATGGCTCATTACTGAGCACAGTAATAAAGCAAACAATTTCAAGTGAAATTCAAACAGCCGTATTATCGGGACCTACTTTTGCCCAAGAAGTGGGTGCTGGATTACCTGCTGCAATTACTATAGCCTCTACAAACGCAGATTTTTCAAAACAACTTGCTCAAATTCTACATAATCAATATTTTAGAGCTTATACCAGTCAAGATATTATTGGCGTTCAAGTTGGCGGCGCAGTGAAAAATGTTCTGGCAATAGCAGCAGGAATTTCAGATGGTTTAGGTTTTGGGGCAAATACAAGAGCGGCCATCATTACCCGAGGACTCAAAGAAATCATTCTTCTTGGATCAAAATTAGGTGGGCAGACTGAAACGTTTATGGGGCTTGCGGGATTAGGCGATCTAATTTTAACCTGTACGGATAATCAATCCAGAAATCGTCGATTTGGTATTGCGATAGGTCAGGGAGAAAATAGGGAAAAAACTATTAAAGAGATAGGTCAGGAAATTGAAGGTGTTTCAGCTGCACGCGAGACTTATTTACTTGCTCTGAAACACAAAATAGAATTACCTATAGTCGAACAAACCTATAAAGTATTGTACGAAAATCTAGATCCTCGATTTGCTGTTCAAAACTTATTAATACGCGATCAAAAAGCAGAATATACCCTATAAATTTTTAGATTAATTAAATTTGCCCGTATCACCTACATCCAATCTTGAAAAATCTAATACGCTACAACTTGATTTATTTGTATCTAAGACGATCTCTCTATTACCATTTATCGCATTTTTACTAACCTTCGGCAATACAGGTTAGTAAAACCTACACAGAAAAACATCAAATTCAATTCTTCCAAATCCATTCCAGAATTGACTGTTAATCATTTATCCACTATTATTCCAAATAGAAATGAATTCTATATAGCACATACTTAATCAACTTTCTACATGATTATGAAAATTAAAATAATGAAATTTACCACTCCTGCCTTTTTTACAATCCTGTTGTTATTCTCACTTTCAGCTTCAGCGGGAAAATTAAAAAACTTTGTTGCTGACCTTTATGGGGGAGATGGCATATCATTAAACCCAGGGAACATTTTCCATCAGGCGCACTTTACCAGCTCATCACTGAGTGCATTTGATAGCCTTGGAAATGATATTAATAGTAGCATCAATAATTTCCCTTTTAATTCAACGGTAACTGGGTATTCCTTCAATGTGGCTACTGGCCTGCCTGTAAAAGGTGGCAAAACTTTAGGCCCACTGATAGCAGAACTTGCTACAACACTAGGAAAAGGCACTTTAAATATTGGTTTCTCGTATATCCACATTGATTACGATGATTTCAATGGTAAAAGCTTAGATGATTTAAGTTTAACTTTTGCACACGATGATTTAGACCCTGTTGGTTTGGGCAACCCCGCATTTGAAGAAGACGTTGTTGCTGTAAATCTTGATCTAGAGCTTGAACGACAAACTTTTGCACTGCAAGCAACGTTTGGATTGACAGATAACTGGGATATCGGTGTAATCATTCCTATAGTTCGTATGAAAGCGCGCGCACGAGCTACTGCCAGTGTTATACAGTCTGCAGCTAATAACTTAACGGTTCATAGATTTGACGAAAATTTTGAAAATCCAAATTCCTCGGCGGGTGGAACAGAAACTGGAATTGGCGATATCATTTTACGTAGCAAATACAATTTAATCAAAGATGATGCCGTTTTACCTGATACTGCATTTGTAGGAACTTTAACACTACCCAGCGGAGATGAAGATGACTTGATTGGTTCTGGCGATGTAGGTTTTGAATTTTTATTTGCTGCATCAAAAAGTTATGACTGGCTAACTCCTCACATCAATCTAGGCTATGAAGTTTCATCAGGCAATGAAACCAAAGAAAACTTCCGTTATATTGTTGGTGTAGATGCCCATTTTTTCGAACAATTCACAACAGCTGTTGACATCATTGGAAACTGGAGACCTTATCTTGATGGTGAAGGTGATAACTTAGTTGATGTAGCTTTTCAAACCAAATGGAACCCATTTGGTAACACTTTAATCAATGGCTTTGTCATTATTCCAATTAACGGAGATGATGGTCTACGCTCGGATGCTATCTGGAGCGTTGGTATAGAGCAAGTATTCTGAATTTCACTGCTATAAATCTCCCAGTGCAGGGCTATTAATCCTGCCCAATCTTCAAACTTAAATAGTTACTGGATCTTATTGGTAACACTTAAATTTCCAACGACATTATCTTTGATGGAAATATTATTCTCGATCAGCATGATAATACATATAGATTTCTGAGTCTAATACTGCTTAGGTAACGCGCAATAAATAACCTACCAATTTTGCGACGTATTTTTGTTTGCCTTTGGCGTTGCTACGTAGGGCACATAGCGAGCTATGTAACCGAAGTGGCAACGCCAAAGGCGGATAAAAAGGCAAGCAAGATTGGTGGGTTATTTATTTCGTGTTGCCTTAATTAAGGAATAATAACTTAAAAAATAACATCTTAACTGTAGTTTGTGTTAGATTTTTTAGCGTAGCGAAAAAACGTAACCCAACAACACATTGATTAATGAGGAGTGTTGAGTTATGTTATCGCGCTTCGAATGATAAACCCACCCAGTCTAGACCATTGTTTGTTAACACCTTAATGGTTAAGTAAACAGTATTGATGCCTGAATCTTATTATTTGGAACACACGCCCCGAAGCCAACGAAATTTTTTATCTATCGCACGCCATGGTCACAAGCACCTTGGATAAAATAGTACAACAAACCATTCGCATCACTGTAAAAAAAGATATTTCCCACATGCATTTAGCAGGAACCAATGAAATTAATAGATTTCTGTTAGAATGAATTCATAAAAAGCGGCACCTAATTTTTAAGAAAAGCAAAAATTTAGCATCACAAATGGTGCTCAAAAAATTATTTTCTTCTCAATCATAATAACAATAAAAATATTTTGCTCATGTTGCTTATTTCTGAACTTTATAACTGTTCCCACTAAATGTATTTTAGTAATAGAAAACCGAGAATCGGAGCTCTAATCATTACCTTATTGTCAGGAATTAGTATAGAGAGTCAGGGTAATAATATTAATGAATATTTAATCATTGCTGATAATTCTACCCGCACTGAAAACACGCAATCAGTCCAACAACAGAATAAAATCAAAGAAATATTAGCCATGGCAAGAGATAGCATGCTGGCTAAACGCTATAAAAACCCTATTGGATATAATGCTTTAGCTCAATTTCGGGCTGTATTAAAGATTGATTCGAGCAATAAAGAAGCAAAACAGGGTATTTTCGAAATTGCCAAACATTATCAATTTCTTGCCATTCAAGCAAAACACAACGAAAACCAAAAACAAGAAATCAGATTCCGTAAAATTGTCAAATCTATTTATCGTACCCCTAAAGCATTAGATAGATTCAAAAAAAGACTTGAAAATATCAAAAAGTCTGATCAGAAGCTAAAAGAAATTCGTACCCTGTCTCTTAAAGTTAAAAGAAATTTGATGGCTAAGCGCTATATTCTTCCCAAAAAAGACAATGTGCTTTATTACTGTCGCCAAATACTTCTAATTGACCCTGATAATAAAAGAGCCAGATCTGCCATTAAAAATCTTTTAGAACACTTTATAGGCCTGACAGAACTCGCGGAAAAAAACAATCAAATTGAAGAAATAAACAAATACCTCAACATTCTAATTTCTATTTCACCTGATTCAAGTATAGTCCAATCAATTAGACGAAGAATAGCTACAGCAGAAACTAATCGTCAAAATCAAGAAAAAATTAAAGATTTATTGTTAAAGGCTAAAAATAATATAGATTCAGAAAATTACAGCACACCTAAAAATAATAATGCAATTGCTCAATTTTATAAGGTTTTGAAACTAGATCGCGGTAACCTGGAAGCAAAATCTGGCCTTCAGACCATTTCAGAACGTTATGTTACTCTTGCTCAAAAGTCTATAAAAAAAAGGCAAGTTGATAATGCAAAAAAATATCTCAAAATAGCTTATTCTCTAGCGCCCAACTCTGATAATGTTCCCCAAGCCCAACAAGCATTGACTAATATCATAAATCAAATTAAAGCCAAAAAAGATAAAGAATCAAACAATGCAAAAAATCAAAAAAGTGACAAGATTAAAGCTTTACTAAGACTTGCAGATCAAGATTTAAAGGCTGATCGACTGACTTTACCTAAGAGTAAAAATGCACTCTATCAATATAAAAAAATTCTGCAATTAGATAGTAGAAATAAACAAGCAAAGAAAGGTTTAGTCAATATCCAAGAAAGATATATCTCATTAGCAAATCAGGCTATTTCTCTACAAGAGTTTGATAAAGCCAATAATTTAATTATCACTGCCGCTTCAATTTTACCTAACTCGCCCTCTGTTCAGAATAGCTCCCAGAAATTAAAGGATGCTATCCAAAGACAATTAGAAATAGAAAAACAAAATGCAATTTTAAGCCTAAAGCATATTATTGGAAAATGGTGCAATAGTGACTTTTCCATACAGATCAGTCAAAACCAGTGGATATATCATTTACAAGATGATGATATTGTTTATGCAATTAGTCGGTTTGGTTTCTCTAAAGAACAAATAAGTATTTTCTGGACAGATAAAAAAGGTGGGGGAATGATAACTGAATTTAATGTTAACGCTAAGGATAACAGCTCTCGCATTGTCCAACTCAGAGGAAAACCCATCAGCAATGATAAATGGTTCAATTACAACCGTGAATTTACATCCTGCCAATAGGTGACTTTCACTATGGAACAACTGATATATTTCTACATAAGGGGAGATGGAAAAAAATAATCATCCAATCTTGCTGGTCTTTTTGTCCGTCTTCGATCGTGCAGCAACAGTTACATAGCTTGCTATGCACCTATTGCTGCACGACCAAAGACAAACAAAAATCGTATCCACTATAAAACCCAGGGCAACCGTCACTGATATTGAATTAACGGGTAGCCTGGATGTAGCGCAGCGAAATCCGAAAAGGAATAATACAACTCCCCCCCGGATTCCGCTACGCTCCATCCAGGCTACATTGATGGCCTGTCTGAGTGGCTGTCGGTCTTCCATGCTCCCCCTGGGATTTATAACGGATACCAAAAATCCTACTCAATAATGGATAATTATTTATTTCCAGCCCCCTAAACAGAAATATGACCTCCTAAAAATGTAGGCTGAGTTAGATTTTTTAGCGTAGCGAGAAAACGTAACTCTACAACACATTGATTAATGAGAAGTGTTAAGTTACTTTTACGTACTTTGTTTGATAACCCACAGCTTACGCCCATTGTTTGTTAATAACTTAACCATTAATACTCCCCTTCCCCCCCCAAAACTCGCGCACAAAAAAGGCCTTTCCAAAAGGAAAAGCCTCAGTATGTCTCAGTAAAGCGGACTGAAGTCCACTCTACATAATACCCTTAAGTGATAGATTTCAATTATTATTTACTTCTACAACTGATTGAAGTCTAAAAATAAAATCTCCCTGATGAACAAAACTCACCGTATATTCCACACCGGAACTAGCAATTGTTGGAATGGAAAGAATCCTAGTAAGGGCGTTGAAACTAGCAGGAAATGTAACATTCTGTGCAGTTAAAACAAAAGAACTGAGACTAAAAGCCATCTCATCTTGAGTTATCAATTCCACCTGAAAATGATCTGACCCTGTCTGCACATCTTTCAAGACTAAAATCTTTAATGTTGAATCATAGAAAGATGAGTCACCTGCTGTTTGTCCGCTAAGTGGGGATATGAGTTGAGCAAAACCAAGCTGAAAAACAAAACCACTTTGCTGGTTCATATCAACTTGAAATTCCCGACCATCAGCAAGCGACAATCTTGGAATGGACAACATAAAAGCCTTATCATCATAGATAGCTGGGAAGTTACTGTTACTTGCCCCTGACAATGTCTGTACATCACCAAGATCAAAAGAAAAACCACCTTTATCAATTAATTGAACTCTAAAATTCTGACCAAAAGCCTGTGTATCAAACAATGTCAATATGCCTAAATTAGAATTGAAATAAGCACCCGTATTCGCTGAAACAGGAAACAAGAAATCAGGGTCACAAAGATCACCCAAAGCATCTCCATCACTATTGCTCTGATCAGTATTAATTATATCTATGCAGTTGTCTACAGTGTCTTCAACACCATCACTATCTTTATCATTAACATCATCCACAGCAGCCCTAAAACCTTGACCAACAGTACTAAAATCACTACAACCAGCTAAATTACAAGCCTTTATAGTATAATCAACCACACTGGTCGGTGCTGGAGTTGTATCGTCAAATGAAGTAGCTGTCACAGTAGCGAGCAAAGTTGCTGTAGTATTACTACCATTTAAGCTACTAAAAATTTCATAAGATGTTGCAGTTGCTACCGCATCCCAGGTAACCTGTACTTTATCAGAAAAAGTTCCTTTAGTTGCATTGACGTTAGCCGGAGGAGAAGCAGGTAAAACGATAAAATCAGGGTCACAAACATCACCAACTCCATCTGTATCAGCATCTTCCTGCCCTGGATTACTTATATCAGGACAATTGTCTGTATTATCAGCTATACCATCATTATCTTTATCGCCAACAAAATCCGCATCACAAACATCACCAATACCATCAGAATCTGCATCTTCTTGTCCCTGGTTGCTCATATCAGGACAATTATCTACACTATTCAATATTCCATCGCTATCATTATCACTATCAGCTATAAAACCAGAATCAACTGTACTAAAAGCACTACATCCACCTGAATTACAAGCTTTAATAGAATAATCAACTACAATTGTAGGCGTTGGATTTGAGTCATCAAACAGTAAAGTAGAAACTGTTGTTAGTAGAGTTGCAGCTACGTTACTACCATTCACCGTACTATAAACTTCATAAGTTGTTGCCGTTGCCACAGAAGTCCAGGAAACTCGAACCTTATCAGTAAAATTGCCATCAGTAGCCGCAACCGAACTGGGTGGACTTGAAGGCGCAGGAAGAGCAATAAAACCTATATCGACAGCACTAAAAGCACCACACCCAGCTGGACTACAAGCTTTAATAGAATAATCTATGTTAGTACCTGGAGCTGGACTCGCATCAGTAAAAGATAAACCAGCAATATTAGTTGACACTATCGTAGCTGCAGTAGCACTACCTGTTACTTTACTAAAGACCTCATAAAAACTAGCTCCATTCACTGTAGCCCAGCTAATTTGTACATTGGTAGCGCCTCCATCAGATGCTGTAACTGCTGTCGGTGCTCCGCAGGCCATAGTAGTGAAGTTCAATATACCACCAGTTACATCAACATTGGTATTCTTTGTTGCTCGCAATACTGACTGGAAAAAATATTGTGTCTGACATAAAAGTGCTGACAACCCAGAACCAAAACTGGTTGCATTTAAGGCAATTAAAGAAGCTGGTTGCGACATTGTTACAGTCGAATTAGTATCCCAGTTAAATCTGCTACTAAAACCTGGTTGTAAATGACAGCCAACACAAGAGGTATCTCCTGGAAGAGTAGAAGTTAAATTTAGTTGGGCAGAGGAGCTGGTTATAGTGGTTGCAGCAACAGTGGTTACCGCCACACAAAGAGGATTTCCTGTTGTAGGTGTTCCATCAGGACAAGCAATACTTTTAATAGGAATAACCAACAACCCAACAAGCACAATCAAGAACCTAATCACCTTAATATTTAATCTAATCATATGTAACCTCTTTGTAATAACAATATATTTCTTAATCAAGTAAAAAATTGACTAAATAATTCAAGACTTGGTCAAACTATTAATCTGTTAACCTGCACTCTCAATAAGCATCCCAACATATCATTAAGCCATAAAAACTTCAATTTGTAATTTCACACAATTATAATAAAGATCAAAAAAACCCATCTACTCTAAATAAATTAGTTTTAGACAGGTGTATAAAATGTAAAATTAGAGTTAACATAGAAGAAAAAAGTCAAAATATTTTCTAAACTCATTTTATTCCTCACTTTGAACTAGATGAAAAAATATTATATCGGTCTATCCATTACCTATCATGATCCCGCTATAGCAATAATGGATGATCAAGGCAGAGTTTTATTTGCTGAAGCTACAGAAAGAGTCTTACAAAATAAACGGGCTTTAAACTGTGATGCTGATCCTTTACTACACATCAAAGATATCCTGGATCAACATTGTCCTTCGCCTTATGAAATTGTCATTTCAATTAACTGGCGAAAAAAACGTCCCTTATACGAAAACATTATTTCAACTTTAGGCTGTTTAACGGCACAAGGTCTGTTAAAGACTGGGTTAAAAAAACTGAATTCACCGCTCAAGAATTATCAGATACATCATATGATAGCCTGCCAACGAGCTAAAATTGAAACTGCAGGCATTAACCTGGTTCGGATTATTACCGAACATTTCCCCGGCTGTTTTCTATCATTTAAAGATTATGAGCATCATCTCACTCATGCCGCAACCGCCTGTTACAGCAGTTCTTTTTCTGAGGCTGCATGTGCAGTGATAGATTCATTTGGTGAAAATGGGTCTATAGCCTTTTATCATTTTAAAAATAATCGACTTGAATTGCTTTTTGAAAATAAGGGAACAGGAAGTATCGGCTTTTATTATATGAAAATAACCGAACTCTGCGGATTTGACTGGCTTAAAGGCGAAGAATGGAAAGTTATGGGTCTAGCACCATATGGAAAGCTAAATGAAGAACTTTATAATACCTTAAAAAAAACCATTTCAATTCAGGGTTTTGAATGTACACATAAAGCTAAAGATTTATTTGCCAATTTAGCGGCACTGGATAAATTCAAACGTAGCAAACATGATGACATCGAACAAGCTGCGGATCTAGCATTTACAGGTCAATATTTTTTTGCTGAACTAATGACGCATTTGTTACAACATTTACAGCAAATCACTGGCTCTAAAAACCTGGCATTAGGCGGAGGTTGTGCATTAAATTCTGCCTACAATGGACAAATAAAAACCCGCACTGGTTTTGAACAAGTTTTTATTCCCTCTGCTCCGGCTGATGATGGCACTGCATTGGGAGCAGCCTGGCTGGCCTTACTTAGTAATCAGCCTACATTAAATATTGAAAGACCTGAATTTGATCCATTGCCTGCTTATTTAGGTTCTACGATTTCAGAAAATTCGCTAACTCAGTTAATTCAATACAATGGTGTTCTGGATATTCAACATTTACCCAATAACATTTGTGAGACCACAGCAGATTTACTAACAAAAGGAAATCTAATTGGATGGATTCAGGGAAGAGCCGAGTTTGGCCCTCGCGCCTTAGGAAACCGTTCTATTTTGGCAGATCCACGGCAGGCAAAAACCAAAGATAAAATCAATCAAGAAATTAAATTTCGGGAAAACTTTAGACCTTTTGCGCCTTCAGTCCTACATGAGCATGCTGATGAATTTTTCGAAGATTATCATGAATCGCCTTATATGGATAAAACCTTGCAACTAAGAGATTTTATGCAAGATCGAGTTGAAGCAGTTTGTCATGTTGATGGGACGGGAAGACTACAAACTGTTAAAGCCGAGTGGAATCCACGTTTCCATGAACTCATCAACTGCTTTTATCAGCAAACCCAAATCCCCATGCTATTAAATACCAGTTTCAATGTAATGGGAAAACCCCTGATTCATACTGTTGAAGATGCCCTATCCGTTTTTTTAACCACAGGACTGGATGCATTAGTGATCAATGACTATTTAATAAGCAAGCCAAATCATGAGAAATCTTGAAAATGTTTTTGATCCCTCATTAACAATCCTCTTTGCCAAAAAATTAAAAAACCAACTTATTCCGCATCAAAGCAACTCTGAGGAAGGACGTTATCTATTTTTTCAACTAAATCAAACTCGGCAAAATCCTGATGTTTTTCCCAGAGCATATCAATTTATTTCCCAAGGATTAAACCAATCAAAAAAGTATTCGTCAGCGCAAAATATTCATACACTCAATCTTGAAAAACTAGCCTCAATCAAAGTTACAAAATTTGAGTCTATTCCAGATCAACTTTCAAGCCAAGAAAATATAGATGAATGCCTGAATCAAACTGCCATCATTTTGTTAACCCAGCCAGCCTGGTTAGAAAATATTTTGCAGAATTTTTCCTGTCAAACTAAGATTGCCTTAGACTTAATGTCTCTCTACCACCAGCTTAGACAATCTAATCAGTTCGACAATGACAATAGTGCCCCATTGAAACCAGGAATCAAATTTCCAAACCTATCCAGTATTAACAAAATTCAACAACCTGAAATTTTACCGGAAATATTTGATTTTGCAGCAACCCAACTAGCACTAGCCCAGTTCCCCAGATTACTATTTCCAGAAATACTGGGATTTACCTTAGCTTATTGCCAAATGCCCAGATTAATTGAGTGTTGCTTCCCTCAAAACCAACTTTCCACTATTTATTTTAATCAACGAACAGAGCTATTAAATAAGCAACAATCACTTTTATATCAAAGTATTTCAGAATACCTTACCTTATTCTCCCAGAATAAAAAAACACTTGAGTTAAGAATACAACAAGGCTATTGGCTTTTTCAAATGCATATGCAAGCTTGTAGAAATTCCTTCCAAAGGCATTTGGAAAACCCATTAACAACAGCAGAAAAAGTTGCTGAATTATTTCAGCAAAAAGCTATCGCGGCAATAGGTCATCACCAGAAAATTCAGTTAAAGGGGCAATCCTTAGATCAATGGTTTGCTAAGATGCCTGCAAACAACATACAGTTTTTAGAAACACTAAGACAATCGGCCTATGTAGATAAGCACAATCCAGAAAATAGTAAATTACTCCAGTTATTTGATTTCAAAGGTCCAATGTTTGGTGTTTTTGATCAAACAGAATTAACCATTTTAAAGAACTGGTTAAATGATGAAACGCCAAATCTTCAATCAACAGATTCGAAAAAAACTGTTCAGAGAAATCCTACACCAGCTGTTGAAAAATTAAGTACGAAAAACAACTATGCAAAATTGAGTAACAGAGAATTGTACTATTACTTAATCAATGCTGATTTATTTCCTGAAGTTAAAGCTGACACAAAACCCAGACTGCATAAATGGCTACAACTTTGTAAATACTCTTGCCCTCCCCCTTTTAAACACTACAGTCACCTAAAACTGGATAAATGGATAGAAAATATTTATAAACAAGAAATTCAGGCTTATCAACCCTTGCAAGGGAAACCAAAATTTTCTAAGGAAGCTTATATCTGGGGAATGGAACAAATTGCACCGATGATTTTGATTGATGGTTGCTGGCTACAAAATAGCTTGAACTTAGAAAAACTTCATCCAGACATTTGTGAAATTCTGTTCAAAATATATTGGGATGAGAGTGGTAATGGTCAGCTACAACAAAATCACCCTTATATATTTCAACAACTCTTAGATAGCTTATTTATAAAACTCCCTCCCCTACACAATAAAGATTTTATTAAACATTCTGGATTTATTAACAGTGCATTTGATCTACCGGTTTACATGATGTTACTGTCAAATTATAGTGTTGAATACTTGCCAGAATTATTAGGCTTAAATATGGCAATAGAATTAAGTGGATTAGGCAAAGGCTATATGAGATTAGTTGATGAATTAAATTACTGGGACATAGATCCCAGTATCGCGTCAATTCATATTTCTATTGATAATTATGCATCAGGTCATACTTTTTTGGCAAAGAAAGCCATACAAATTTATATGCACAAGATTATTCAAAGTACAGCTGATACTACCGTAATAGATAAACACTGGCGACGAATTCATACTGGCTATGGATCCTTAAGATTGATAGGCAGTCGTTTCAAAACGGAAATGCCTATCCGATATTTAATCCAAAAATTTCGACCGAAAAACAAGTGACCTAATCCTGACGTTCAGCATCAAAGTACTGAACGTCACTATCAAAATAGGCAATGAGAATTTAAAAAAAACCGATTCTCATAAATTATTGCCCATCTTCTTCAGATCTACGTTATTAATTTACAGATCAGAACTAATATAAGAACAACAATAATCCGTAATGCTATGAATTTTGAGTTGAAACTTAGATGATGCAGGTACTTCGAAAGACATTCCTCCAGTAACCTTTAACCATTCAGAGTTATCGGCTAATAACACCTCAAGTTCACCTGAGATAATTTCCATTATCTCTTGCTCATCTGTACCAAACTCATATTCTCCAGGCAACATCACACCCAAAGATTTTTTTGAACCATCAGCAAACAATAAAGAACGACTGGTTACTTTCCCATCAAAATAGGCATTCACTGCTTTTATTACCGTTATATTTTCAAATTTCGACATTTTTTCCTCTATTTATTTTTATTTTTTCATTATATACCTTTTGCAGGGATGAATTATTTAGGATCGCGTACGGTATAACTTAGGTACACTGCTACACAGGTGCAGAATTGTTATTTATTTTCAACTAACTCATGGATATGAGTAGATAAGAGAATCCAGGCACATAGCAGGTTCTGAAACAGTTACGACAACCCAGAATACGGACAAAAAGATTAGAACAATATTAGCGATTATTATGTTTTAGAGCAAATCAAGACTCGAATATTATTTAATCTTCATTCCTAACCTTATTTTTTTATATAATCTTATGTCTATCCGAGTATTTTTCTACTCTGATAAAAACATTAAATTGATTACATCACATCACTCACTCACTATTACTCTTCGATCATTATTCATGGTGCAAACAATATTTAATTTACTAATTATTAAAAGAGGCATTTCTTTACGTGTCCTTTTTATATTATCCACTCTGTTTTTTTCAGCCCCTCAACAGGCATCAGATTTAAACGCTGATGAACAAACCTGGCTGAATAATCACCCCATAATAAGAGTAGGTGTTGATCAAAACTGGCCACCTTTCGATTTTGTAGATCGTAACAAAAATCATCAAGGTATTGCTTCCGACTATCTGAAAATACTTTCTGAAAAACTAAGCATTAAGTTTGAAATCACTGCCGACCTTTGGAAAAATGTACTCAACGGAGTCAAAACCCATCAACTAGACATACTGGCCAGTGCTTCCAATACTGAAGAGAGACGACAATACCTAAACTTTACTTCCCCTTATATTGAAATTGATACGGTTTTCGTTAGCCGTAAAAATAACCAAGCGATTAATTCACTTGCAGACCTCTCTGGAAAAATAGTTGCCTTACCTAAAGGTACTTACATACATGAGCTGCTGGCCAAAACCCACAATGTTTCTTTCCTGTTTGTTAAATCTAATCAGGAAGCTTTACAAGCTGTCTCTTTAAGTAAAGCGGATGCCTATGTCGGTAACTTAGCTGTGATTAGTTATTTTATGAAGAAAGACTTACTAACTAATCTTAGGATAGATAGTCGCCTACCCACAGAAAGTTCTAAAATATCCATCGCCATCCGTAAAGACTGGCCTTTGTTACAGAGCATTTTACAAAAAAGTTTGGATACGATTAACAATGAGGAACATCTACGTATTAGTAGAAAATGGATTAATTTTAATAGCTCAGTTACACCCAAAAAAATCAGCCACTTAAACTTGAACAGTGCACAAATTAACTGGCTAAAAAAACATCCAACAATTCGTATTGGTATCGATTCTAGCTGGCCACCGATTGAATACATTGATCCCTATAAAAAAACCTATAAGGGTATCGCTTCTGAGTATGTTGCCTATCTTGAAAAAACCTTATCCATAAAAACCCAGTTTGACCCTGAATTAAGCTGGAAACAAGTATTAGATAGAATAAAAAAACATGAAATTGACGTTTTACCCGCCGTTTCCAAAACAGCAGAAAGGCAAAAATATTTACTCTTTAGCCAACCTTATCTTAAGTTTCCCTATGTGATTTTTACCCGTAATGATGCAGCATTAATTACCGATATTGCCGATTTAATAGATAAAACCATGGTTGTTGAGAGTAATTATGCCAATCATGAGATTCTAAAAGCCCATTATCCAGAAATTAAGCTTTTACAGGTCGATACAACTGAACAAGCCTTATTAGCATTAGCATTGGGGCAAGCAGATGCCTATATGGGGAATTTAGCAGCGACCAGTCACATAATATTACAAACCGGACATACCAATATAAAAGTTGCCGCACCTACCTCTTTCAGTAATGATTTGGCTTTTGCTGTACGAAAAGATTGGCCTGAATTAATTGAAATTATCCAAAAATCTCTGGATTCTATTACCCCCCAAGAAAAAAATGCTTACAAACGAAAATGGTTTTCAATTCGTTATGAATATGCGACTGACGACACCTTGCTCAAGAAAATTATTGCGATTGCCTTGCTAATAATGCTGTTATTCAGCTTTTGGTTATGGCAAACACGCAAACAAAAATTAGCCCTCAAATTGAGTGACGAACGTTTTCAGCTAGCAATGAATGCATCTAAAGAAGGCTTATGGGACTGGAATTTGAGGAGCAATGAAGTTTACTATAGTCCCGGCTATAATGAGATGCTCGGATATCAGCAAGATGAACTGGAAAACAGTCAATCAATCTGGAAAATGCTAATACATCCTGATGATAGAAAACAGACAGTTAAAAGTATAAACAATGCCATTGCCAGTTGTTCTCGTCAATATGATCTCGAATATAGATTACGCCATAAGTCTGGACATTATATTCACATTCGATCCTTTGGCTCGGTCGTTAGCAAAGATAAAAATGGCAAGGCAACCCGTGCTATTGGTACACAGCAAAATATAACAGAACGAAAAATTGCTGAACAAAAACTCAAATTTAGAGAACAGCAATTCAGCTCCTTGATTCATACGATTCCCAGTACATTTTATCAATATAAATTTGTTGATAGGTGGTCTATTTCTTTTATCACGAATGATATTGAATTTATCAGCGGTTATCCCGCCAATTATTTTACTGTTAATAAACAAGGACTTTCACTCATCACTCATCCTGATGATAAAGCCTTAGTAGAGAAAAAAATAGCCCATGCCATAAAGCAACATCGGGCCTACACGATTGAATATCGAATTATCCATAAAAACCATTCTATCCATTGGTTACACGAAAAAGGCACACCACTTTATGACGATAAGAACCAGGTTCTTTATCTCCAAGGTGCTATTTTTGATATTACTGAAAACAAACAGGCGGAAATTGAATTAGCTCAGGCCAAACAGGCAGCCGAGAAAGCCAATCAGTTTAAAAGTGAATTTCTATCTAATATGAGTCATGAAATTCGAACACCCATGAATGCCATTGTGGGGCTGGGTTACTTAGCATTAAAAACAGACTTGAATGCACAACAAAGTGATTATATAAAAAAAATTCAGAATGCCAGTCATTCCTTATTAACCATCATCAATGACATCCTGGATTTTTCTAAAATTGAAGCAGGAAAACTGCATTTAGAATCAGTTAACTTCCAATTAGACTCGGTTTTTGAAAACCTGGGTGATTTATTCCGTATCGCTTGCGAGGAAAAAAACCTTGAATTAATTTTTGATATTGATCCTAAAATTCCGTATCTATTAATTGGCGACCCTACCCGCCTATCTCAGGTTTTAATCAACCTTTGTAGCAATGCAATTAAATTTACTGAACAAGGGGAAATTAAAATAACTACCACGCCTGTTAAAATTTCTGCGCATAAAACCATTTTAAGGTTTTCTGTTACTGATACAGGGTGCGGTATACCCAAGCACTTACAACAACCGTTGTTCGATTCTTTTTTTCAGGCAGACACATCAATTACTCGAACCCATGGGGGAACAGGTTTAGGCTTAGCAATCTGCAAACAACTGGTTACTATGATGCAAGGCACTATTGGCTTAGAGAGTGAAGTAAGCCAAGGGAGTACTTTTTTCTTTAATGCAGAGTTTGGACTGGATCCTCAACAAAAAACTATTTCTGTTCAACCTCAGCCTGACTTAAGGGGACTACGTGTTCTGGTAGTTGATGACAATCAAACAGCACGTAATGTAC
>CAYNRB010000025.1:0-24732 GCA_964399475.1 uncultured Methylomarinum sp. | reverse complement strand
ATGAAAAAAAATCCTGCGTAAAAGTTAGTTAAATTAATTATACTTGGGTACTTATCTACAGACATCCATGAGTTAGTTGAAGACGAACAAAAAGACACAAGCTATACTTCGCACGCTCACTCACGGTTGCGGATTTCTAGTGGTCGGTTTTTGCCGATAGACTGCGTTGCTGAAACAGTTGCGTAGCTTGCTATGCGCCCGTTTCAGCGCCTTGCCATCAACAAAAACCAACTCGCTAACAATTCCGCAACCGTGACCGCGCGAAGTATAGTTGTTCAAGTTGTTTCGTGTACGTTTCTAAGTTAATTACCGGAATATTTCTGATTTATAAAAAAGTTGTAATAGCTCAAAAACCATGAAAAATTTATTATTTCTTGCACACCGAATACCTTATCCACCCAATAAAGGTGATAAAATTCGTTCCTATCACTTTCTCAAAGGATTAGCAGAAAGCTATAATATTTCTTTGGCTACCTTTATAGATGACCCAGAAGATTGGCAATATAAGGAAAAAGTGCAGGGCATGCTGGACAACTCAGTTTTTGTAGATATCAATCCATTATTAGCAAAAGTCAAAAGTTTATCTGGCTTGGTAACAAAAAAGCCGTTAAGTTTGCCCTATTATCAAAATAGTCAGGTTCAGTCGTGGATAGATCAAACTATTTTAGAAAACAAAATTGAAAAAATATTTGTATTTTCATCTGCTATGGCGCAGTTTGTGGAGAAGTATACTGACCTGGATATCATTATTGATTTTGTCGATGTTGATTCTGATAAATGGTTGCAATACTCAAAAAAAGCTAAATGGCCGATGAATTGGGTTTATAACAGGGAAGCAAATTTCCTTCTGCAATCGGATGCTAAGTTTGCTGAATTAGCTAAGATGAATATCTTTGTCTCAGAGGAAGAGTCGCTCTTATTTGAAAGTTTAGTTGAGTGTGAAGCCACTAAAATCAGTTATGTCAATAATGGTGTTGATATTGAATATTTTAATATTGATAATAAGCAAGGCTATGAAAATCCCTATTCCGAGAAAAATAAAATTATAGTATTTACTGGAGCGATGGATTATTGGGCTAATGTTGATGCGGTAATCTGGTTCGTTAACAAAGTTTTTCCTAAGATAAAGCAACAATGCGAGAATGCTCAGTTTTATATTGTTGGCTCTAAGCCCTCAAAGGAAGTGTTCGATTTAGCTCGGGTGGATAGTGTTTTTGTAACGGGTCGTGTAGAAGATATTCGTCCCTATTTGCACTTTTCCCATGTGGCTGTTGCACCTTTATTAATTGCACGTGGCATTCAAAATAAGGTTTTGGAAGCCATGGCAATGGGTAGAAAAATAGTCGCAACGCCTCAGGCAATTGAAGGCATTAAAACCTCAAATCAACAGGTTTTTATTGAAGAAAAGGCTGAAAAATTTTCCAGGCAGGTTGTTACTTGCCTGAATGATTCCCAGACACCACTATTTATAGTTGACAATAGAAATTTTGTGGCTGAGAATTTTAGCTGGGACGCTAGTCTAGAGCGATTGAAAGCTATGATTAATTAGCCATGGGAAATAAATAATTTGTGAGCTAAGGACCGAAGATTTAATAACTTCCCAGTTTTGACTAGTCTTTTGCCTCTACAGAAGCCACCCAAAATAGTTGTGTAGCTTGCTATGCGCCTATTTTATTGGTACTCCTGTGTACAAAATCCTACGCCAAAATCCGGTAACTGATTAAATCCTCAGTCTTAAGGCAACTCGCAATAAAAAAACCACCAATCTTGCTGGTCTTTTTGTCCGTCTTTAGTCGTGTAGAAATAGTTACGTAGCCAGCTAGGCGCCTATTTCTATACGACTAAAGACAAACAAAAATCTTGCCCAATATTGGTAGTTTATTTATTGCGAATTACCTAAGAGCTGATTTTTTTAACCAGAAAAGTATGTATTATTGTGATTAAAACGTAAGGATTATCTAGGGTGACAAAAAAAAGAATTTTAATTATTTTCGGTACACGACCAGAAGCTATAAAAATGGCGCCTGTGGTCAAAGCGTTTCAAAATGATTCTCGATTTGAAACAAAAGTCTGTGTAACAGCTCAACACAGAGATATGTTGGATCAGGTTTTAGATTTGTTTGAAATTAAACCCGATTATGATTTGGATATCATGAAACATAATCAGAGGCTAACGGGTATAGTTTGTTCAATTTTAACGGGCTTAGAGCCGGTATTGGAAGATTTCTCACCTCATAGGATATTGGTGCATGGTGATACCTCCACCACATTTTCTGCCAGTTTAGCGGCTTATTTTCAAAAGATTGCAGTAGGGCATGTGGAAGCAGGGTTACGTACGCACAACATTTATTCACCGTGGCCAGAAGAAGCCAATCGAAAATTGACTGCCGCCCTGGCAGATTTAAATTTTGCCCCTACCGATACGGCTCGAGATAATTTATTAAAAGAAAATATCCCAGAGAAAAATATTATTGTAACGGGAAATACGGTGATTGATGCCTTATGTCATGTCCAAGAATCAATAGAAAATAATACTCAGTTAAGAAACGAACTGGCTTTGGGCTTTCCCTTTATCAATCCTGAGAAAAAAATAATTTTAGTAACAGGGCATAGACGGGAGAGTTTCGGTGATGGTTTTGAGAATATTTGTCAGGCACTAAGGGAACTAGCTCAAAGAGATGATGTACAAATCATCTATCCCGTTCATCTTAATCCGCATGTGCGTGAACCCGTCAATCGACTTTTGAAGGATATTGATCATGTTCACCTTATCGAACCACAGGATTATTTACCTTTTGTTTATTTAATGAGTATTTCACATATTATCCTAACTGATTCGGGAGGGATTCAAGAAGAAGCGCCTTCCTTAGCCAAACCTGTTCTAGTTATGCGTGATACCACTGAACGACCTGAAGCAATAACAGCAGGTACGGTGAAATTAGTGGGTGCAAATAAAGCACGTATTGTTGAAAATGTATCTTTACTGCTAGATAATCAAGAGGAATATCGTAAAATGAGTTTTTCTCATAACCCTTATGGTGATGGAAAAGCAAGTCAACGTATTGTAGAGGGAGTCGCTGCTTATGAATAATCCAAAATTTAAAAAAGTATCTGTTGTTGGTTTGGGCTATATTGGTTTGCCTACTGCAGCCGTTATTGCTTCACGAGGGGTAGAAGTTATTGGTGTTGATGTTTCTCAACATGCAGTAGATACTATTAATCAAGGCAAGATTCATATTGTTGAGCCAGATCTTGATATGTTGGTACAAAGTGCTGTTACCACCAAAAAATTAAGAGCTACTTTAACCCCAGAACCTGCTGATGTTTTTTTGATTGCGGTACCTACTCCTTTTTCTGAAGGCTATAAACCGGATGTTTCCTTTATTGAAGCAGCCGTAAAAAAGATTGCCCCAGTTTTGGAAAAGGGAAATTTAGTTATTTTAGAATCAACTTCTCCGGTGGGTACAACGGAAAAAATGGCGCAGTGGATGAGTGAAATAAGGCCGGATTTAAGTTTTCCTCATCAAGCCAGTGAGCAGGCTGATATTCAGGTTGCACATTGTCCTGAGCGTGTATTGCCTGGCTATGTCATTCAGGAATTGGTTTCAAATGACAGAGTCATTGGTGGTTTAACCCCTTATTGTGCGGAAAAAGCCAAAACCTTGTATCAATTGTTTGTTAAAGCTAATTGCATTATTACCGATGCGCGCACGGCTGAAATGGCAAAGTTAACAGAAAATTCATTTAGAGACGTTAATATTGCCTTTGCAAATGAATTATCTATTATTTGTGATCGGTTGAAGATTAATGTCTGGGAGTTAATTAAACTAGCCAACCGGCATCCCAGAGTTAATATATTAAGGCCTGGTCCGGGGGTCGGGGGCCATTGTATTGCAGTAGATCCCTGGTTTATTGTCAATTCAGCGCCAGAACAAGCAAGATTGATAAGAACTGCACGAGAAGTGAATGATAGCAAACCGGAATTTGTTATAAATAAAATTCGCAAAGTGGCTGAGGCTTTCAAACAACCTAAAATAGCCTTGCTAGGTTTGGCATTTAAAGCTGATATTGATGACTTAAGGGAAAGTCCGGCTGTGGGTATTGCGCAACAGGTCATAAAAGAAATTTTAGGCGATATTTTAATTGTAGAGCCCCATATAAATGAACTACCAAAAAATTTACAAGCAAATCATGTTGAGCTTGTGAGCTTGACAGAAAGTTTGAATGAGGCAAATATAATTGTAACGTTAACAGATCACACAGTATTTAAGCAGGTGAAACATTCGGTTTTACAAGAAAAGATAATTATTGATGCGCGTGGACTTTGGGAGCAGGGCTAAATGATATTAGAAAATACTAAAATCGCTATGATCGGTTTGGGCTATGTTGGTTTACCTTTGGCTGTGGAATTTGGTAAAAAATACTCCACCATAGGGTTTGATATTAACCCAACACGTATTGAAGAGCTAAATTCTGGGTATGATCATACTTTAGAAGTCAGTGATGAAGAATTAGCAGAAGCTAAAAACTTACTTTTTACTGCTGAAATAGAAGAAATTAAAACAGCTAACATATACATTGTTACGGTTCCTACTCCGATAAATGAACATAAACAACCCGATTTATCGCCATTGGAAAAGGCAAGTGCTTTGCTGGGTCAGGTTATTAAACAGGGCGATATAGTCATTTACGAATCTACTGTTTATCCAGGTGCTACCGAAGAAGTTTGCGTACCTATTTTAGAACAGGTCTCTGGATTTACCTTTAATCAGGGTTTTTTTGTAGGCTATAGCCCAGAACGTATCAATCCGGGAGACAAGGAACATCGAGTGACCAATATATTAAAAGTAACTTCAGGTTCAACCCCTGAAATTGCTGAACATGTTGATCAACTCTATAAAAGTATTATTACCGCAGGCACTCATAAAGCTAGTAGTATTAAAGTAGCTGAAGCGGCTAAAGTGATTGAAAATACTCAGCGTGATGTGAATATTGCCTTAATTAATGAGCTGGCTTTAATTTTCAATCGATTGGATATTGATACCGAAGAAGTGCTGGTGGCTGCTGGAACCAAATGGAATTTTTTACCTTTTCGTCCCGGTTTGGTCGGTGGACATTGTATTGGGGTCGATCCTTATTATTTAACTTATAAAGCCCAGGCTATTGGCTACAATCCTGAGATAATCTTATCAGGAAGACGTATCAATGATGGAATGGGTGAATATGTCGTTTCTCGATTGATTAAATTGATGTTGAAAAAAAGGCTGCACGTTCAACAGTCAGATGTTTTGATTTTAGGCCTGACTTTTAAAGAAAATTGTCCTGATTTACGTAATACTCGTGTAATAGATATTATTGATGAATTGAAAACCTATGGCGTAAATGTACATGTCTATGACCCCTGGGTTGATCCTGAACAGGCCGAGCAAGAATACGGAATAAAACCTATAGTTACTTTGGAAGACAACAAATTTGATGCAATTTTATTGGCAGTTGCCCACAAGCAGTTTAAAGAAATGGATATTGCACAAATTAGAGCCTTGGGTAAGGCTGATTCCGTTATTTATGATTTGAAATATTTGTTTCCAGCAGAATTAACAGACGAGCGTTTATAAAATGAAAGTAATGGTCACCGGTACAGCCGGATTTATAGGAAATCATCTTGCAATAAAGTTGTTGGAACGAGGCGATGAAGTGATTGGCATTGATAATTTAAATGATTATTACGATGTTAATTTGAAATTAGCGCGTCTGGATAGAATTAATGATCATGCAAAGTATACGGATGTTAGAGCCGATCTTTCTGACCGAGAAGCTATGGAGCAACTGTTTAAGCAACATCAGCCACAACGCGTGGTTAATTTGGCAGCTCAGGCGGGAGTTCGTTATTCTATAGAAAATCCGCATGCTTATATTGATAGTAATATTGTTGGGTTTCTTAATATATTAGAAGGTTGCAGACATAATAAAGTTGAGCATTTGGTTTATGCTTCCAGTAGTTCTGTTTACGGAGCCAATGAGAGCATGCCTTTTTCAGTTCATGACAATGTTGATCACCCTTTGAGTTTATATGCGGCATCCAAAAAAGCGAATGAATTGATGGCACATACCTACAGCAATTTATATGCTCTGCCTACTACCGGGTTACGTTTTTTTACGGTTTATGGGCCATGGGGCAGGCCTGACATGGCTTTGTTTCTATTTACAAAAGCCATTAAAGAAGGCAAGAAGATTGATGTCTTCAATTATGGTAAGCATCGCAGAGATTTTACTTATATTGATGATATTGTAGAAGGGATTATCAGAACTTTGGATAAGGTAGCTCAGCCAAATCCTGACTGGACAGGTAAAGATCCAGATTCGGGCACGAGTATGGCACCTTGGCGCATCTATAATATTGGAAATCAAAGTCCTGTTGAGTTAATGAGCTACATAGAGACTTTGGAAAAGTTTTTAGGTAAAACTGCAGAAAAAGTATTGCTACCTCTGCAGCCTGGTGATGTTCCTGATACTTATGCTGATGTTGAAGCGTTGGTTAAGGATGTAGGGTATAAACCCAATACGACTATTGAGCAAGGGATTGAGAAGTTTGTTTCTTGGTATGAAGAGTATTATAAATAGGTTGTTTTTTAATAATAGCTTAATAATTTATGTGATTTGCTTCATGATATTTGATAAATCTAGAAAAACTAATTGAGCATAGGATTATAGTATAAGTAATTGATATAACATAGATTTTCAGCTATTTTTTTGCAAAGCCTGCTTCCCTACATCCAGTAGGCCAAGAGTATCTTATTTCACCCGTTCGGTTAGCGAGTAATCTATTTACCACAAGGATGTGAGGTATGCAGGTTGTGCAAGAGTATTAATATGTGCAGTAATTTGTAATCAATAGCTTGTGATAGTATCTGTGTCCAAGCTGACTTTATCTATGTTAAAGAATTCTTGCTCCAAAGATAGGTTTAATGTTATTTTTTTGGTTATGATAAAAAGTATAGGGTTAAGATAAAAAAATGGATAAGATTGTAATATTTACAGGCAACCCATCCTATTCAGTCAGGAAAGGAATAGTAGAAATAGTTAATAATTATCCAGAAATACAGTTATTAATTGCTTACAATGTACCTAGGAAGCCACTAAGTAGACTACTTAAAAATCAGTGGCTCAATATAAAGAAAAATGGCTGGCGCTGGATACCCTATCAAAGCATTGATGTTTATCAAAGAATAATTCACCGTTTTTTCCCAGAAGAAAATCAAAATAATATTGAATTGGGTAGCCAGTATGATTGGAGTCAAATCAAAGCACAACCTAATATCCAGACTTTTATTTGTAATAATTTGCATGATGATGAAACATTAGAAAAAATCAGGCTATTTAAGCCTGACCTAGGCCTTTCACTCGCTGCTCCAATATTGAAAAAATCTCTGTTTTCAATTCCTGAACTTGGCACAATTAATTTACACAAAGGGAAAGTACCCTTTTATCGAGGCATGCCACCCGCTTTTTGGGAATTGTGGAATAATGAAACAGAAATTGGATGTACGATCCATAAAGTGGAAACGGGTTTGGATACTGGTCATATTTTAGTTGAAAGCACTATTCCGGTTTTAAAATATTCCTCTGTTAAAGGACTTCAATTAGCTTTGGATGAAAAAGGTGTATCAATGATGATACAAGCAATAGAATTATTAAAGCAAGGAAATCCACCCTGGAAAAAACAACAAACAGGAGGGCGAACTAACAGGAAGCCAACATTAAAGCAGGAAGCTATCTTGAATAAGCGAATGAAAAACTCGAGTAACGATGGTTTTGCTCGGCATTTATTCAAAGAATTGATGTTTTTTTGTTATTGCTATCTCTTTAGACCCATTCCTAGTCTGCTACTCGCCAGAAAAAATAATCAGCATGTGAATGTGGTACTTTATCATAGAGTAAATGACGAGTTTCGTGATTCTGTAACAGTTGGGATTGAACAATTTGACAAACAAATGGCCGCTATCAAACAGAAATATACTGTAATATCTATCGAAGATATAATCAGCGGAAATATTCCCAGAAATACTATTCGACCCGTTATAGCCGTGACATTCGATGATGGTTATTTAGATAATTACATCAATGCTGTTCCAATTTTACTGAAACATCAAATTCCGGCAGCTTTTTTTATTAGTACTGGAATGATAGGCTCGACCAATGGTTTTGCCCATGATTTAAATAAGCTAGGTAAAGCACTTCCTAATATGAATTGGGACCAAATAATTCATATGAAACAACTGGGTTTTACAATAGGTTCTCACACTGTTAATCACATCAATTGTGCAAAAGATAACCCAGATAAGGTGACAGAAGAAATTATTGAATCAAAAAAAATACTAGAAGAAAAGTTAAGTTTAAAAGAGGTGATATTTGCCTATCCTTTTGGAAAAAAGGAAGATATGAATGCTGAGATATTAGATGTTGTAAAAAATACCGGACATAGTGGATGTTTATCAGCCTATGGGGGGCGAAATGAAGATTCTATTAACCCTTTTAATGTCAGGCGAATGGGGATAGATTCAAATTTCACACTGTTATCTTTTAAAGCGCGTCTGGAAGGTTATACATCTTAATGGAAATTTCTATTAACAAATAAAAAGCAATACATTTATCCAAGATAACTATAGCGATCTAAATGGATAATTAATTAAGTGTTTTTCCAAAAAATGGAAAAATTGGCATTAATTTAATCAAAATTAATTTATTTGGAAAATCAAGTGGATAATAATAAAAAATCTCCGCCACTAATCGCCCATGTTATTTACAGGTTTTACCTAGGTGGTTTGGAAAATGGACTAATCAATTTAATCGACCATATGCCACCTGATAAATATCGGCATATTATCATTAGTCTGAAAGGAATTACGCATTTTAAAGAACGTTTAAAACGTGATGATGTTGAAATCATTGAATTACATAAAAAAGAAGGTCAAGATTGGCGTTCCTTTTTAACAATGTATCGTGTATTAAAAAAACATAAAGTTGATATTATTCATACACGAAATTTAGCAGCTATTGAATATCAAATATCTGCGTTTTTTGCAGGAGTAAAATGTAGGGTACATAGCGAACATGGATGGGATGTATTTGATCCAGAAGGCAATAACAAAAAATACCAGTTATTAAGGCGTGGTTTAGGTTTATTAATTAAAGTGTTTATTCCTTTGTCATTACATTTGCAAAGTTATTTAATTGAAAAAGTAAAAATACCTGCTAAAAAAATAAAAAGAATTTGTAATGGCGTTGATACTCAAAAATTTTATCCAAAAAAAATCAAGCAGTTAGTTAAAGACTGCCCCCTACCTTTCAAGAAACATTATATTTATTTTGGCAC
This sequence comes from uncultured Methylomarinum sp., assembly GCA_964399475.1. GTDB lineage: Bacteria > Pseudomonadota > Gammaproteobacteria > Methylococcales > Methylomonadaceae > QPIN01. Next base: position 15,359 of record CAYNRB010000025.1, on the reverse strand, counting down.
TGTGGGTAGGATGCATGGTGTAAAGGATCAAATGACATTAGTGGCTGCTTTTATTCACTTGATTGAACAAAACCCAGAATTAAAAAGTCGGACATACTTGGTCTTGGTTGGTGATGGTCCATTACGCCAAAAGGCCATAGATCAATTAAAAGAACATAATTTGTTGGAGAATGCATGGTTGCCGGGAGAAAGGCAAGATATTTTCGAAATAATGAGCATGCTTGATATTTTTGTTTTACCATCACAAGCCGAAGGAATTTCCAATACTATTCTTGAAGCTATGGCGACTGGGTTGCCCATCATTGCAACAGATGTGGGGGGGAATCCTGAGCTGGTTAAAGATGGAGAAACAGGCTTGCTGGTACCACCCTCGGATCCATTGGCAATGGCAACGGCTATGTTAACACTACTAGCAGATGATAAAAAAAGACTACAGCAAGCTAAGATGAGTTACCAAAGAGTCCAAAAACATTTTTCAATTCTGACCATGGTCAAAAATTATACTGACGTGTATGACTCGTTAATAGGAAATAGGAAATTATAATATGTGTGGTATTGTTGGCATTTTTGATATAACAGCAAAATCTGAAATTAATCGTGAATTATTATCACGCATGAATGAAAGCCAGTTCCATAGAGGGCCAGATGAAGGTGGACTACATATTGAAGCAGGATTGGGTCTGGGACATAGGCGACTTTCAATTATTGATCTTTCAAGTGGTCAGCAACCTATGCATAGTGCAGATGGCAATGTTGTACTGACTTATAATGGTGAGGTCTATAATTTTCCTGAATTACGTAAAGAACTAGAAGCTTTGGGATATGCTTTTAAAACCCATTGTGATACTGAGGTTATCGTCTATGCTTGGCAAGCCTGGGGTGAGGATTGCGTTCTACGATTTCGTGGCATGTTTGCCTTTGCTATATGGGATAGAGATAAGCAGACTTTGTTTCTAGCAAGAGATCGGCTGGGTATTAAGCCTTTATATTATTCTCAAACCAAGCGCGGACAATTTATTTTCTCTTCTGAGCTAAAAGCTTTAAAAGAGCACCCGGATTTATCTAGAGAAATTGACCCAACGGCGATAGAAGATTATTTCGGATTTTGTTACATACCTGACCCAAAAACCATCTATAAAAATGTTTATAAGTTAGAACCTGGTTATTGTCTAAGTATAAAGAAAGGCGCAAAGTCATATCAGCCTAGGCAATATTGGGATGTCAGTTTCAATACTGATTTGCAAGGCAATGAGAATGATCTAGGCGTTGAGTTAATTGAGCGTTTACGTGAGGCTGTAAAGATTCGAACTGTTGCCGATGTTCCATTGGGTGCGTTTTTATCTGGAGGTGTTGATTCCAGTGCTATCGTTGCAATGATGGCGGGTTTGACAAATGAACCTGTTAATACCTGCTCTATTTCTTTTGGAGATCCAGAATTTAATGAGTCACAATTTGCAGCTAAGGTTGCTGACCAATATAAAACGACGCATCAAGTGGAACAGGTAGATCCAGAAGATTTCAGTTTAATTGATCAGCTTGCTGGAATATATGACGAACCTTATGCTGATAGTTCGGCATTACCTACTTATCGGGTTTGTGAGTTGGCTAAAAAGAAGGTTACTGTCGTATTGTCAGGTGATGGTGGAGATGAAAATCTAGCCGGGTATCGACGTTATCGTTGGCATACCTATGAAGATCGATTGCGTTCAATGTTACCTGATTCAATTCGGAAGCCTTTATTCGGTTTTATGGGATGTGTTTATCCAAAAGCAGACTGGGCACCTAAAATATTTCGGGCCAAATCTACCTTTGAGTCTATTGGGCGTGATTCGCTGGAAGGCTATTTTCATAGTGTTTCAATAAGCTCCAATGCTATTCGTAACGCATTATTCAGTGATCAATTGAAATCAGATCTACAAGGTTATCAGGCAGTTGAGGTGTTTAGACGGCATTTGAAAAATGCACCAAGCGAAAATGCACAATCTTTAGTTCAGTACCTGGATATTAAAACCTATTTGTCTGGTGATATTTTAACCAAAGTTGACCGGGCAAGCATGGCGCATTCTCTGGAAGTCCGTGTTCCCCTTCTGGATCATGAATTAGTTGAATGGATTGCTACATTGCCACCTGAATTGAAATTAAAAAATAGGGAAGGGAAATATATTTTTAAGAAAAGTCTTGAACCCTACTTACCAAAGGATATTTTATATCGTCCAAAAATGGGTTTTGCTGTTCCGTTGGGGGATTGGTTTAAAGGCCCTTTAAAAGAACAGGTAAAAGCCACTTTGCTAGGTGAAACTATGGGGGATTGCGGATTATTTGATCAGCAGTTTTTAAAGAAAATGGTGGGGCAGCATCAAAGTGGCCTCCGCGACTATAGTGGGCCTATCTGGTCTTTGTTAATGTTTGAGTCATTCTTGAGGAATTCATCTTAGGATATGTTTGTACCCACATGTGCTGATTATTATCGTTTACAAAACTTAGCCTCAGCCTTTTTTAGGTATCAAATTAATTTCCGTGAGTTCAGGTTGTCTGAAGTTAGGGTGTAAAAAATTTATTGTATTTATTTTTTATTCCAATTAAAAGTAATCGCTTGAATATTGACTTAAGCCGTATGGCTATCAGGTAGACTTGGGTGTTTTCAATTGAATGATAATTTGGATCTGAAGATATCTATGTCTTTATAATATTTCTTTTTCAATTCAAAAGAGATATGATAGAGCAAATAGTAAGAAGTTTTTTATTATTGTCTACTAGTTAAGGGTTTAGAAGTTTATCTAGAAATGTCCTGACAAGTCTAGAATCTTTTTTTCATTATTAATTAAGGGTTAGCAGTAGTTTTGCTGATGTAGCTCTCTGAATAATATTTCTAATGCTGAAAACAAGAAGATAAGGATGGGGTTAAGATTGGCTGAAATATTTTGATCCTAAAAAACTAAAGTTTTGAACTACAATAACAATTGAGGAGTATGCCATGCCGGATTTAGATTTTAAAAAAAATGATAGTGACAAAAAAATAAGTCAATCAAGACGAAGACTTGCAAAAACAGCCGTCATAACACCTTTCTTTATGACACTTTTGAATCGCCCAGCATGGGGTTCGCGTACTATGTGCACGGTTTCTGGTTTCGGTTCTGCTATTCAGCAGGGAGGCATGATTTCAGGAATGAACGGGCCTGATGTCTGTGAAGGGGTTCATCCAGAAGGGTATTGGAAAAGCAGAGACCCAGGTGTCAGTAAAAAAGCGCTTAAATTTAATGCAGAGTTTGGTTGGACGTTTGAAAGAAAAGGGTCTTCAAATCCTGGCCCTAGCTTTCATAATATTTTAAAAACCACATCATCTAATAAATTGTTAGCTCGTTGTTTTGTTGGGCTTTACTTAGATTCGTTACAGGCTTCAGGATTTCCAGTGTCAACTGCTGATATTCAAGGGATGTTTGCTGTTTTAGAAACTGGAAGTGGTACTTTTACATTCAGTAATGGTACGGAGATGGATTATTCTGAATTAGATCAGTTTTTTAATTATTTATTCGATAATCGACCATAATTCCCAAAATTGATTATTAATTATCGCCTGAGTTCAGAAATATCTTTCGTTCAATGGGACAATGATACAGTCATCTATAATCATGGATCTGCTTGTACGCATCTGATTTCAGATGTGCCAGTAGAATTATGGGAAATTGTGCTTTCTGGACAAGCATTTTCTTTTTCCCAATTGCTTGAGGTCATAGAAAATGTCTTTCTGGATTATAGTTCAAAGGAAAGAAAGCGCTTTGTCAACGATATAAAAACTCAAATGCTTAGCATAGAACTGATAGAAACATTTTAGGCGATGTTCAGATTGTATTATGCTACCCTAGATGCCAATCTCATATTGAGCTGTTCTCATGTAATGATAGGACTTTTTGGTTGCATAATTTTACTTTGGTATTCGACCTTTAATTTTGAAAAATCGAACTATAAATCATTGTAGACAAGGAATGTGGAATCTATGCGTTTTTCTGAACAGAATGTAAAAGATCTTCTGGCTCACGAAGGGTTATTCTTAAATATAGGCTTGTTTTCATTCAATATAAAAAGTTCGATAGATAGTTTGGCTAACAGTCTGACAACTTTATATGAAGATTATCCTCAAACTTTATTAGAGAATAAATCAACTTATGTTGATTTTCATGTTTCTATAGAGGCACCGAATATATGGAATAAATACATCACTAACCGTGTGCAATTTTTTTTCGATGGTTTCCCTCCATTCTCTCCATTACCGGTTCAGCACGCCCCTGCGATTATGGAGTGGGGAATGAATTGGTGTATTTCAAATCATATCAATACTCATCTAATCGTTCATGCTGCAGTCATTGAAAAATCTGGCTATGCAGTTATTATGCCCGCGCCTCCAGGGTCTGGGAAAAGTACATTAACAGCGGCTTTAATTCAAGAAGGCTGGCGATTGCTGTCAGATGAATTAACACTCATTCGTTTAGACAACCATTGCATTTCTCCCGTACCAAGACCTGTCAGTTTAAAAAATGAATCAATTGATGTCATTAAAAATCGATATCCTCACGTTGTATTTGGACCTTTATCGACTGACACTACTAAGGGTACAGTCTGTCATATTAAACCTCCTGTATTAAGTGTTAAATCCAGAGAGTTAGAATGCCCAGTAGCCTGGGTGGTTTTTCCAAAATATGCTGCCAATGCAAAACCCGAACTACTTGAAATAGCAAAAGCCAAAACATTAATGGATGTGGCTGAAAATTCATTTAATTATAGTCGGCTTGGGGTTTCTGGATTTAATGTATTAAAAACAATAGTTGATAATTCTGCTTGTTTTCAATTCAGTTACAGTCAATTAGATGATGCAATAGAAATATTTGATTCTTTAGAAATACCGTCATGAGTAGTAAATTCCCTCTATTAGTTCAAGCACTAAATGGTCAAATATCTTTCGAAAAACAAGATGAAGCGCAGTGGTCTTTATTGATCAGACAGGCTCGGCAATCTATGTTAATTGCACATGTTTTTTATCGAATGGAAAATCAAGGATTGTTAGCTTCTATTCCTTCCCCAGTTTTAAAGCATTTACATTCAGCTAAAATACATGCTGATAAACAATTAGATGATTTGTTTTGGGAAATCAAACATATTAAAAAAGTGGCAGAAAGGCTGGATTTTAGTTTTATCCTTTTAAAGGGGAGTGCTTACGCAATAACCAATCATCTAATATCAAAAGGTCGAATCTTTTCTGATATTGATATTTTAGTTTCGAAGGAAAATATTCTTGAAGCAGAAAAAAAACTCATGCAAAAAGGTTGGATTCAGACTAAACAAGATGAATATGATCAGCGCTTTTATCGACAATGGATGCATGAAATTCCACCACTGATTCATATCTTTCGTCGAAGTGTTATTGATTTGCATCACAATATTTTGCCTTCAACTACAAAAGCTTGTCCTGATGTCAATAAGTTAATTGCTAACGCAGAGGTATTGAGTTTTGAAGACAAAATAAAAGTATTAAGTCTTGAAGATAGGTTTATACATAGTGCCACGCATTTGTTTTTTGACGGTGAATTAGAGCATGGCTTACGAGATTTAGTTGATCTTGATGCCTTATTTTCAAATGCTCAAAATCAGCAAAATTTTGAAGATCAGCTAATCGTAAGAGCACTGGAACTCGGTTTACAACGCCCTGTATTTTACGCATTGCGTTATACCAATTTAATACTTAACACGGCTATTACAAAACAAGGCATGTTAAAATCTGATGTAGGCTCTCCAAATAAGCTTTTACTAAAACTCATGGACTTTTTATTTTTTCGGAGCTTAATGCCATACCATGAAAGTTGCAATGACTGCTGGACTGGCTTGGCACGTTGGCTGCTTTATGTGCGTTCACATTGGCTTAGAATGCCATTTTTTTTATTAATTCCTCATTTACTTCGTAAAAGCTGGATGCGTTTTGCGGCTAATGAAAATAATTAAGGAATAAGCTCGAAGGTCGGATCCTTTGGGCAACATAATGTAAGGAAGTTGTTGGCTTGCCTATTATTTGTCTTAGGAGCGGGAACGAAATGAGTTCTGCTACAGGTGAATAGCACATGCTACTCAGCTGTTGACACAGCGTGGAAGACGGACAAAAAGACAAGCCAGTTGTCGAAGTTATTTCGTGCCTGTTGCTTACTTTTGCAAAAAATAATTGACTATAAATTTAGTGGCAGTGCAAAGTGTAGAAACAAAACTGAACGGATAATTCTTAGCAACAGCTCTATTGTAATGTAATAAAACCTTCAATTCGGATTAGAAAAACTAAAATTTTAAAAGTATGCGATTAAATAATATTTTATTGAATTTAACCATTTTTCTAGGCATATTTTTTAGTATGCATACTTTGCATATATGGACTGGCTTATTTGTAGCTTCTAGTCTTAATTCAATTCTGTCAACTCTTTGGATTTCCATCGTGTTTTCTATTTCACTCATTGGATATTTAGTGAAATCACCGATTAACTGGGGGCTGAGTCACTCCTACAATATCAAATCTGAACCTACAATTTTAATTCCAAACAAACTTTTTCTATCCGCTCTGGTTTTGCTGTGCATTTCCATCATAATCATAGTAATTGGGTAAGATGAACTTTTTTTATTCATGGCTATTTTTGGCGTCAGGTGTAGCACTTATTTTTATTAGCACATTACCCAAAAAAATGAAAATGGAATTAATATAGAAGTAACAGAAGATATAAAAACTACTTTTTTGGAATCTGTATCATTAATTGTTATTGGTTTGACGCTTATAGTTTTATATCTATTTAGTTCAATGAACAATCCTGATGATACGCATTTTGTATCAACTATTATCAGTCTTATCCAGCCCCAGATGCAATATTATTCAGTATAGATACGATTTTTAACGAAGGTGGGAAAAACGAGGTTTTTATATGGAATTTTGGGCAAACCTGGGAAGCATTAACTGCAATAATCTGTATGCCCACTGGAATAAACTATTTGACTGTTTATGACTTGTATTTGCCCAGTGTTTTTTTGTTTTTTTGTTTTTTATCCCAGTCCCTTTATTTTACAAAAGTTTATGTTCTTGCAGAAAATGATGTTGCTGAAATTTTACCAATGTTAATTCGACAAGCACAATTGATATCCTCAAGAGCATTATATTGGTGGCTACCCTATTTTAGTGTTGATGAACTTCATAAGTACCCAAGCATAATTAATTTAACATTTTACTTGTCTTTTTTTCCATCTTCAGCGTTGCATAAATAGTTACGTAGCTCGCTATGCGCCTATTTATACAACACTGAATATGAAAAAAATCCTGCGTAAAAATTAGTTAAATTAATTATACTTGGGTACTTACAAGAAAGCGTCTTCAGCATATAATAAATGAAACTGGTTCCTGGACAGATAAGAATATGATGTTTTTAAATTCAGAAATTAAAAAAAGAAATATATCAATTTTAGTTATCAAACGGAGATTAGAAACAACGGATGTTAGATATAGTCTTAAGTATAATCAGGTCTTATCTCATTTTGATTGCTTGGAATACAGTAATAACTGGATAATTTGTAAAATCAAAGATGATTTTAGGTTTTCTAAAGCAATATGATTGAGTGTGTACATAAATTATTATTTAATCCTCACTCATTAGGATTGCACGTAAAGAAATCGGTAACTGGGTGCTACAAATGCGGAAAACAGACAAAAAGACAAGCTAGTTCTCCAAGTTATTTCGTGTAGATTCGTTCCTTAGCTAGATGTACTTTGTTGCTATGCCGTGGTTGGTAATTACTCTGCATTATTCTATATACGGGCTCCTGCCCTAGGAGGCTGTCCGAGAACAGCAATGCTAAAATAACTAGCACAGCATATAGTGTTTAAATTTAATTAAAACACTGTATATTGTGTTTCGATTCGGTTATATGTTAGTTCTCGGACAGCCTCCTAGTACATTACTCTACCTACACATATCCATGTGTTGGTTGAAAATAAGCGAAAGCCCTATCTCAGTTGTCGACTTTATTTGGAGCACTGACCTTAGTCATGGATCTGTGGGTAGTTTGATTTTTTAGACACTTTGAAACCAATGCTTTGAAATATTACGCCATTACTGAATAATTTTACCTGATTATTTAATAACTTTATGGCATCATAATAATCTGTTCTAGAATTAATTTAAATATGCAGACTAATACATTGAAAATTTTACATATATTGGATCATTCTATCCCTTTGCACAGTGGGTATACATTTAGAACCCTAGCAATTTTGGAGCAACAAAAGGCGATAGGCTGGGATACTTTTCATGTCACTTCTGCCAAACATACAATAGCCAAACAGGACATTGAAGAAGTTGATGGACTAACCTTTTACCGAAGCAAGCTTTCTAACGGATTAATTTCTAGATTACCTGTCTTTAATCAGCTACAAATAGTCAGAGGATTGACTGATAGGCTGGATGAAATTATCCCTGAAATTAAGCCTGATATATTACATGCCCATTCTCCTGCACTCAATGGTCTGGCTGCGATAAAAGCAGGTAAGAAATATGGTATCCCTGTTGTGTATGAATGCAGAGCTTTTTGGGAAGATGCAGCAGTTGATCATGGGACTACTCAAGAAGGAAGTTTACGTTACCGACTGACAAAAATGCTTGAAACCTATGTTTTTAAGAAAGCCGATGCAGTAACTTGTATTTGTGATGGGTTGAAAAACGATATTATTCAGCGTGAAATAGATAAAAGTAAAATTACGGTTATTCCCAATGCTGTTGATATAGAAAAATTTTCTTATGGACTAGAGGCAGACCCCGATCTCAAAAAAGAATTGAATTTAGAGGATAAAATTGTGCTCGGATTTATTGGGTCTTTTTATGCTTATGAAGGAATTCCTATGGTACTTGATGCATTACCAGAAATTCTGCAGAAAAAACCTAATATTCGTTTTCTATTAGTAGGTGGTGGGCCTCAAGAGCAATTTATAAAAGATAAAGTTAAGCAATTACAACTGGAATCTTGCGTAATTTTTACGGGGCGGGTGCCTCATGATCAAGTTCAGGATTATTATAATCTTGTAGACGTATTTGTTTATCCTCGGCTGTCAATGCGCTTAACTAATCTGGTGACGCCTTTAAAACCACTTGAAGCCATGGCACAAGGACGTTTAGTCATTGCATCTGATGTAGGGGGTCACCAAGAACTTATTACAGATAAAGAAAACGGTGTTTTATTTAAAGCAAACGATGTAGGTGCTTTAATTTCATGTGTTCTTGATTTATTAGACAACACTCAAGACTGGGAGGAAATGCGACTTGCAGGTAATCACTATGTTGAGCAAGAAAGAAACTGGAAAAAAAGTGTCGCCAATTACCGGCAAATCTATTCTGAATTGACATCACCTGAAGAATAACTCGCTTAATTTATTAGAGTAACTATTTTATGACAACACATGTTGGTCTGGTTGGGCCATTACCACCACCTTATGGAGGAATGGCAAATCAGGCCTGGCAACTCTATCATTTATTACAACTTGAAGATGCAGTTCAAGTGAGTTTCATACAGACTAATGCGCCCTATTCAAATAGTTTAATAGCAAAAATAAAAGGGCTAAGAGCTTTATTCCGTCTTTTTTCATATGTTTTTAAAATAATAAAATTAGTTTTCAAAGCGGATGTCATTCATGTTTTGGCAAATTCAGGATGGTCATGGCAACTGTTTGCAGCACCTGTAATTTGGATAGGTTATTTGTGTAAAACGCCTGTCATCATCAATTATCGGGGTGGTGAGGCAAAAACTTATTTTGAACAGTCTATTAAATGGGTGGCTCCTTCAATGAATAAAGCCAGTGCCATCGTCGTTCCATCCAAGTATTTACAACAGGTATTTACTGGATTTGATTATAAAGCCCAGGTCATACCTAATATCATAGATCTACAACGTTTTAAGGTGAGCCAAGAAAAACCTGAACAAAAACAGAGTCTTGATTTGATTATTACCAGGAATCTGGAAGCTATTTATGGTATTGCAACAGCTATCAAAGCGGTTGCACTGATAGTCGATAAAATTCCTAATCTAAAATTAAGTATTGCTGGAAGTGGTCCACAAAGAGCAGAGTTATTACAATTGGTGGAAGATTTAAAATTACACAAAAATGTGTTTTTTACCGGTAAACTTAAACCTGATGAAGTCGCTATGCTATACGGACAAGCCGATATTATGCTTAATCCTACAACAGTCGATAATATGCCTAACTCGGTGCTAGAAGCAATGGCGAGTGGCGTGGCAATTGTTACGACGAATGTGGGGGGTATCCCCTTTATAGTTGAAAATAATAAAACTGCATTGCTGGTTGATGTGGACAATGAAAATCAAATGGCTGAAAAAATCATGGAATTAGTTAATGATAATGCGCTTAGAGAGAACCTTGTCAAGAATGGATTGGCTGAAGTTCAGCAATATGCCTGGCCAGTTGTGAAAGAACAATGGATAGATCTGTATAACGCGTTGGGTAATAAATAATGAATCTTTACACCCAATTTGTCTCTACTGTGGTTTTTCCATTACATGAGTGGTTAAAAAAGCATAATACTGTGGCAGTTCTAAAAGACATGGAGCAAACACAGTGGTTATCCGCTGAAGAAATAACCTTGTTACAAGTGCAAAGACTGAAAGTATTTTTAAGTGATGTAGAGCAACATGTTCCTTATTATCAACAAAAATTTAAAGAAATTAACTTTAAACCGGAACAAATTCAGTCCTTAGACGATTTAAACCGATTACCCTTAACTGGGAAACCTTTAATAAGGAAAAATTCTGATCAATTAAAGGCGGATGATGCTATTGGATTATCAAAGTTTAATACAGGTGGATCCAGCGGTGAACCGCTAATTTTTTTCATTGGTAAAAAACGTGTGAGTCATGATGTTGCAGCAAAATGGCGAGCGACTCGTTGGTGGGATGTCGAGATTGGAGATACTGAAGCGGTTATTTGGGGTTCTCCTATAGAATTGGGCGCACAGGACAAAATAAAATTAGTCAGGGATAAACTTTTAAGAACGCATTTAATACCTGCCTTTGAAATGTCAGCGTCAAAAATTGATGGTTTTATTAAACAAATACAAACCTTGAAACCTAAAATGTTATTTGGCTATCCATCGGCGTTAGCACATATTGCTGAGTATGCAGAAAGTAATCAGCAAAAACTGGATGACTTAGGAATAAAGGTTGCTTTTGTTACCTCAGAGCGTCTCTATGATCATCAAAGAGACAAAATTGAAAAGGTATTTTCTTGTCCTGTTGCTAATGGTTATGGTGGTCGTGACGCGGGATTTATTGCGCACCAATGTCCATCCGGTAATATGCATATTACCGCAGAAGATATTATTGTAGAAATCGTTGATAGTGACGGTCAGGTATTAGAAAAAGGTGAATCTGGTGAGATTGTAGTAACCCATCTGGCAACTCGAGATTTTCCTTTTATTCGATATAGAACAGGTGATGTAGGCATTTTAAGTGATCAGCTCTGTGAATGTGGAAGAGGTTTGCCCCTATTAAAAGAGATTCAGGGACGTACGACTGATTTTATTATTGCTCAGGATGGTACTGTCTTGCATGGATTGGCTTTGATTTATGTGTTAAGAGATATAGAAGGCGTAGAGTCGTTCAAAATCACGCAATACAGTTTGGATCAGACAACTGTTCAGGTCGTCAAGAATCAAAGCTTTAGTCAAGAAAGTGAATTAAAAATACAACATGAATTTAAGCAACGTTTGGGATCAGGTGTATCGATAGCGGTGGAGTATTTGTCTGAAATTGCCAAAGAAAAATCTGGAAAGTTTCGATATGTAGTGAGTCATGTTTCATCTAACTAAATAATTTTAAAATCTAGATAATTGATTGGGTTTCTTTAATCGAATTGATGAGACAATAATTCAATCCAAAAAACAACGAGGGATAAAAATGCCATTAATAGTGGGTTGGGTAGAAACATCAATTACAGGCGATGATGCAAAGCAATTGATACAGACTTATGTTGATAATGAACCGGATTTTACAAAAAAAGAGCTAACCATTGAAAACTCATCATTTTATACTCTGGCAGCCAATCAAAATAATATTAAGCTGGAACAAGACATATTATTGATTAATGCCGGTAATACTGAATATAGCTTAACTGCAAGTCAGATTATTCGAAGATATCAGCAAAAAAATGATGGGTTTTTAGAGGCTGCTGATATTGAACAAGCACTCATTATTATTGATCAAAAGCAAAAAAAGCTAATTCTGTCCACAGACCCCATTGGATTAACGAACTTGTATTATGCAACTACTGAAAAAGGACTCGTTTTCGGAAGCAGTGCAGATTGCGTTATTGCTCACCCAGAAGTAAAATCCGACATTTCGGCGCAATCAATTTATGATTATGTCTATTTCCATCATTGCCCCAGTCCACATAGCATTTATCAGCAAGTTAAAAAATTGGAAGGTGGGCAGATTTTAGTTTACCACAATGGTAAAGTGCAGTTAAAACATTATTGGATACCCCAATTTCAAGAAACATTGTCTGAACCTCTTCCTGAGATGGGTAAACAATTACAGCAGAAATTAATAGATTCTGTAAAGAAATTATCTGTGGGAGAAGATATAACAGGAGCTTTTCTTAGTGGTGGCCTTGACAGCTCAAGTGTTGCAGGTGCTTTGTCAAAACTTTATCCTAATAAAGCCAAAACATTTTCCATGGGATTTCCCGTCGATGGCTATGATGAAATAGAATATGCTAATGTGGTAGTCAATCATTTTAAAACCCGGCAACATGAGTTCTATTTAACAGCCGAAGATACCGTTAAAGCCATTCCCGATATTGCTACTTATTATGATGAGCCTTTTGGAAATTCATCCGCTTTGGCCGCCTATTATTGTGCCAAAATGGCTAAAGAAAATGGAATATCCGTGATCTTGGGCGGCGATGGTGGCGATGAGATTTTTGCAGGAAACGAGCGTTATGCACAGCAGATAGTTTTTGATTATTATCAAAAAGTGCCTGCAATCATTAGCAGTGGTATGGAGGGTATACTTAATCATTTACCTTCTTTAATCGCAAAGCAAAAATTATTCCATAAAGCGAAGCGATATATTGATCAGGCCAAAACACCTCTACCAGACCGATTACAAGACTATAATTTTTTACATCGCCATGTGGGTTCAGAAATTTTTCAGGCTGATTTTTTACAGGAAATAAATTCAGAAGTCCCCTTGAATTTATTACGTGAAAGTTATAATCGGCCAGAACAGGCCAGTCATTTAAATCGCATGTTAGTAATGGACTGGAAAACTACATTGCATGATAATGATTTGGTGAAAGTTAATAAAATGTGCGAAATGGCAGGGATTTCGGTCAGATATCCCTTGTTGACAAAGGAGATTCTTGAGCTGTCATTTAAAATCCCATCTGCTGAAAAATTACAGGCTAAATATTTACGTAAGTTTTATAAGCAGGCAATGACTGGTTTTTTACCTGACAAAATTCTTAATAAATCCAAACATGGATTTGGTTTGCCCTTTGGGATCTGGTTAAATGATTATCAGCCATTAAAAGAATTGGCTTATGATAGTATTAACAGTTTAAAGAAACGTCCTTATTTTAAAACAGAATTTCTTGATCATGCCATTAAAATGCACCAAAGTTTACACGCCGCTTATTATGGCGAATTAATCTGGATACTGATGATGTTGGAATTGTGGTTTCAGGGTAAAAACCGCTAGATGAAATTAAAAATATAAGGACTCGAAGAAAATAAACATGCAAACATTATTTTTAATCATTCTACAACAAATTGCGACGCTAGCTTCTGGCATAGGCCAAAATAAAAAGTTATTCATCCTTATTTATCATCGGGTTTTAGATAAGCCTGATTTTATGCGCCCTGATGAAGTGAATCAGGAGAGTTTTTCTTGGCATATGCGCATACTTGCAAAGTATTTTAATGTCATATCATTGTCTGAGGCGCTAGAAAAACTGGAAACAGGCCAATTACCTTCTCGTGCAGTATGTATAACATTTGATGATGGCTATGCAGACAATTATCTCAGTGCCTTGCCTATTCTAAAAAAGGATGAATTAACGGCTACTTTTTTTATTGCTAATGGCTATTTGAATGGTGGAATCATGTGGAATGATAAAGTCATAGAGGCCGTTCGGCGATTAACCTCCAAAACATTGGATTTAGAAAGGTTCGGATTAGAAAATTTTGAAGTGAGTGATGACACCCAAAAACTTGCTGCCGCCAATAAAATAATAATTAATATTAAGCATTTAGATAGCATCAAAAGATTAGAAATTGCAGATTTTATCATGGAAAAAGTAGAAAAAATGCCCACAGATTTAATGATGACTGATGAGCAATTAGTTAACTTATATCAAGCGGGGATGGACATTGGTGGTCACACCGTGACACATCCGATTATGGCCAATCTTGATATAAATAGTCTTAAGCAAGAAATTAATGAAAACAAACAAAAACTAGAACAATTATTAAAAACATCCATTAATTTCTTTGCTTATCCAAATGGAAAGCCAGGCATTGATTACAAGTCGTTTCAAATTGAAGAGGTCAAGTTTGCCGGGTATCAAGCCGCTTTATCAACACAATGGGGTGTTGCCAATAAAAATTCAGATCTTATGCAATTACCTAGATTTACACCGTGGGATAATAACCCGATTAAATTTATGCTTCGTATGATCTGGATCTATTTCAGGGGAGATCAATGAATTTTAGGATTTTAAAGTTTGTATTAGTCTGTTTTATGGGATTATTAATAATTTCTGAGGTGTTTGCCAGACAGGAAAAAGCGCCGTGGATAGGAGAAGATTTTAGTGGTAAGGCATGTGAAGGAAAACCTCAGGGTTTTGGTCCCTATGATTATTCCAATGCAAGTCTTCGTGCCACTAAATTACCTATCGTTGAGGAGTATCATTTTACACCACAGATTCAACGTTTAAAACAAGGGAAGACAGGCCATCTTCTGGATGATATAGATTACACACTCAGAGCCTTTCCAAATCATTATAAAGCATTAACAGCACTTACTTATTACGCCTCTATTTTTCAGCTAGAGATTAAACAGAATAATAAGCGTGCTGTAAAGCCAGCTGTGGAATGTTATTTTCAGAAAGCAATCAATTTTGCAAGAAAAGATGCTACTTTAGAAATGATCTATGCAGTTTTTCTGAAAAAATCCAATAAAAATGAACTTGCAGATCAGCATTATTTGCGAGCCATTCAGTTATCACCCAAAAACTTGCGGTTTCGGTATATGTACGGGTTATTTTTAGTTGATCTTAA
>CAYNRB010000024.1:0-25499 GCA_964399475.1 uncultured Methylomarinum sp. | reverse complement strand
TACATCCAGGCTACCCGTTAATTCAATATTAGGGACGGTTGCCCTGGGTTTTAGTCTGGATACGATTTAATGATAATATTTTTCTCAAATGACTCCTAGATCACAAAAAAAAAAGGAGTAGCAGCTAAAGCCTTGCACTGAAAGTGCATAGTTTTAAACTAGCGATATGAGACAATAAATATCAATGCTTAAACCGACAAACATTAACGTCTAACAAATCAAACACTGAATGCTTAGTAATCCCATATTTTTCAGGATAATAAACCCCTCCTAAATACAAGCCATAAGGTGATGCCGTCACTCCGCCTTGTGATCTATCCTTTATTTCCAGCAATTCATTCGTCCAGCTAATAGATTGCTTTCCCTGGCCTATTGCCATTAATACACCGGCTATATTTCTGACCATATGATGCAAAAAAGCATTGGCTGACAAGTCTATAATAACCTTATCCTGCTGACGGTAAACCTTAATGAAATGCATTATTCTATTAGGACTTTTAGATTGACAGCCTTGCGCTCTAAATGAAGTAAAATCATGCTCTCCTATCAAAGCTTGGGCAGCTTCATTCATTTTTACTTCATCTAATGCAGAGAAGCACCAGGTTACTTGCTTGCGCATTAATGCTGATTGCATTTGTCGATTCAGAATTTCATAGCGATAAAATCGCGCGATGGCACTATATCTTGCATGAAAGTCATCAATTGCATTGATTGCCCAGATAATTCGGACATCTTCTGCTAAATTTGAATTCCCTCCCATTACCCAACTGGATAATGAGCGATTTGCATGGCTATCAAAATGTATGACTTGCTCTAGAGCGTGAACCCCTGAGTCCGTTCTTCCCGCACAATGGACTGTAATTTTATGATCTGCAACCTGTGAGAGTGCTTTTTCTAGTTCATTCTGAATAGTTCGTCGTTCGATCTGAAATTGCCAACCTGAAAAAAAACTTCCATCATATTCTATTCCTAAAACGATTCTAGACACTTTGGGTGTTACCTACTATTTTTGTCTCCATATTATTCAATTAGTACTTTTAAGCCAGTTTCCACTCTATTAAACAAATCTACAACATCCACATTTTTCATTCGTATACATCCATGCGAATCTGCTTTGCCATTAATTAATTCATCAGGACATCCATGAATATAGATATAACGCCAGGTAGTATCTACATTTCCATAGCGATTCTTCCCTGGCTCTAATCCACCCAGCCATAAGATTCGGCTTAAAATCCAGTCTCTTTGCGGATATTGTTCTTTTAGCTGGGTGTCATAAATTTCGCCTGTGGCTCTGCGAGCAGTATATACAGTATTTAAAGGTTGATCATAACCGATTTTTACTTTGATTTTATGCCAACCAATGGGGGTACACTCACTGCCCATTTTTTCACCTATGCCGTTTTTAGCTGTAGAAATGGGGTAGAGGGTTACTTCCTTATTCTCAGCTATTAGCGTAAGAATTTGATTGGAAATAGATATATGTAGATATGATTTTGGTTTATTCATTTAATCCTACCGAGCATATTTTTAATACAGATTTTTTGTGTAAAAAAAACAGCGTCCATCTTTCCTATTAATTCAATAGTATAAACTGGTTTTCCATCAAGTTGGAATTGATAAATAAAACGTTAGTTCGCCATTCCCGAAGTCTTTTGTCGGGAATCCACCGCGTCAAAGGTATGGATTCCTGCTAAGAACATGCAGGAATGACGTATTATTAATTTACCCATCAACAATAATATTGTCAGTGTTTGACTGTCGGATTACGTTTTTTCGCTACGCTAAAAAATCTCATCCAACCTACTTTAGAATTTTTCAAATATTGTCGAAAGTTAATCTTTTCCGGATTTTTCAAAAAGGGCAATAGACTCTACATGCCCTGTTTGAGGAAACATATCCATAACACCTGCTTTTACTAATTTATAGCCTAATTCATTGACTAAAATACCGGCATCGCGCGCCAGTGTTGATGGATTACAGGAAACATAAATAATTTGTTCAGGTTTCCAATGCTTTAAATTATGCAATACTTCTGAGGCACCTGCTCTGGAGGGGTCTAAGAGGATTTTATTAAATTTTTGTTTCGCCCAGATTTCGTCACTAACATCTTTAGTTAGATCAGCTTTATAAAAACTAACATTATCCAATCCATTTAATATGGCATTTTCTTTAGCATGATCGACCAAAGGTTGGTCACCTTCGATCCCTACAACACTGCCAGCCTTGGTCGCCATGGGTAAGGTAAAATTGCCTAAACCACAAAATAAATCCAACACCTGATCATTTTCGTTCAAATCAAATGCATCAATGACACGCGTGACCATTTTTTTGTTTATCTCATAATTAACCTGAGTAAACATGGCAGGCTTGAATTTAAATTCAATGCCTTGTTCAGGCAAAGCATAGGTCGGGATAATTTCTGGCTCACCTTCAATCGGTACGATGGTATCAGGGCCTTTAGATTGTAGACAGATACTCATCGCATGCTTATGACCAAAATCGCGCATCCGATTTTTATCTTCGTCGGTAGGTGGCTCCAAAACTCTAAAAGCCAATACACAATCAGCATCACCGATTGCCACTTCAATCTGAGGTATTTTATCTTTAATAGTCAGACCACCGATCATTTCAGATAAATCCATCAGTTTTTCACCGACTTGGGGGTGCATGACTTTGCAACTTTCAATTTCTGCCAAAAACGGATTGCGCCGTTCTCTAAAGCCGACCAATACGCGGCCTTTTTTAGCTACATATTTAACCCCCATCCGTGCTTTTCTTCTATATCCCCAATGTGGTCCAGTCAAAGCTTCCCAGATTTCCGGGATTTCAACTTTACCTATACGATTGAATTGTTCGATTAACAATCCCTGTTTCATCTTAATCTGCGCCTGATCCTGGACATGTTGGAAACTGCAACCACCACAACGACCAAAATGAGGGCATTCTGGGTCAACTCGCTCATCAGCCTTAGTAATCAGCCGATCAACCTTACCTTCTGCATAATCTCTACGCGAGTCAGTATAGATAAATTCTAACTCTTCTCCTGGTAATGCTTCATCTATAAATACAACCTTCCCCTCTACATGGGTAACACCCCTTCCATCATGTGCCAAAGATTCAATCGTTACTTTGACTGGATTTTCAGGTAATTTTTTCTTTCTTGATCTTCTACGTGCCATTATTATTTTTTCTTCCAGTTTCCTGGTGAAGTTTGAAACCACCAACCCGATTGTGCATTGCCTTTCCAGCGAGCAGCAAAGGTTGCTTTAATTTGCGGAAACCATTCGGGATGTCCATTTGCATTGGCTATAGCCTGATACAACCGTTTCCTATCAGCATTTTCAGCTGCAATCAGTTTATTGACTTTATTTTTATCTTTAAGTGGAGCGGCTGCTTTTGTAGTAATAAAACCATCAGCTTTAATACCAACAATACCTTTAGCGTAAAAAGGTCTTAAAGATCCAAATCGCTTTTGCATCGCAGAGCGTAACTGTCTTATTTCTGCTGTATTAACTGATAAGTCAGCACCGGCATGAGCAGGTGATACTAATATATTAAGTGCTTCATCTATCCATAAAAAAACAACTTGCTGAATACCTTTGGCTTTAGATTGTGGTTCTGTTTCTGGTTTTTGATTTAAATCTGGACTCTCATCTGACTGGATTCCTTTGATTATTTCATCAGCCACTTGCTCTGCGGCAGCGGCTGGAAAATATATATTTATTGTTACACAAGCTGTTAACAATAAAATACTCATTAATGAAATTTTTTTCATTTTCTCTCCTGGTCTGCGATTGAACGCAGACGATATTAATTAAAAACTATACTAAGGAGCGAGGATTTAATAATATCCGAATCTTGACTTGTTTTTTTGTCCGTCTTCTGTGTTGTAGAAATAGTTACGTAGCCTGCTATGCGCCCATTTCTACAACACAGAAGACGGACAAAAATCCTGCGTCAAACTTTCGGATATTATTAAATCCTCACTCCTAAATATTTAATCACAGCCTTTGCCAATACTGTTTCACCCAAAGTCCTTCAAAACTAAATTGAGCGGTGAGATAAAAATAGTTAAAGCTTGTAGTGCTAAAACATGTTTTGGCACTCTAGATATAGGATTTACAATTATTAAAATTGAGTAACCACTATAAATATAGTGGCAAGTTAAAGGTAGGATGGGCAAAAAAACTGCCCACCCTACAAAAATTCTATTAAGTTCACCCTGTAACACATAGGAGATACGAAATTATCTACATCTATTGTCCCTATATGGATTTTATATCGTGCATATTCGTATGTCACCTCAATTAGTCTATTATAACTGATTAGCAAAGTTCTAAGCAGTGCTGTCATTTATTACAAGTAACCCAAAACCTATTCATTATTCAAGCTACAAGCTAAAGCAAACCTCATCACCCACATAGTAATTGCGACTGGAAACAGCAAAAAATGTTCCGGTAGCACTAGGCTAATCATGGTTCCAAGCATTATTATTAGTGGGTTAAAACGCCCAGAATCCGACAGCCACTGCAACCAGACCAAAGCATCAGGATCAACCGATCTTTTGTTTGTAATATATAGTATGGAAACCGCTGAGGTAATAAAAGCAAAATAGACAGGTAAGGCATCGAATATCGGCGAACCAAATCTAAAAAAGGGTGGCCAATAGGCAAACCATACAAGAATGGAACCGACTGCAAACAAATCATAGCGGAATTTAAAGCCTATTTTTTCAAATTTTAAACAAGCAGCTAGAAAATTAGCAATTTGTAAAAATATTCCAAAATAGAGCGAATAGCTAGATGACAACAGCGATCGAAACAGACTTTCATCTTCCAATAAAAATCCCAGATACAAGCTTAAAAAAATAAATACAAACATAGATAAAATTAAAAAAGATGCTCACTAAAAAAAAGGAAATCAATAACATTCATTATCTTAGCAAATATTATTTATGCACAGCATGATTTTTAGCTCACAAGCTGGATAACGTAAGTATTTGATTCTCTATCAACCCCAGCACAAAATACACAAGCTATTGATTTTATTAAATTAAATGGATTGTCTAAAAACAATACAATTTAACTTAAGCCTATAAAACATCTACTCGGAAGTGAGTTATCAAATAGTTATAAACAGAGTTATCCACAGATATTGTGGACAAGTTTATATGTCCTTGATTGTTTAGCATTCAAAAATAGTCAAGCGAAAAAACCAGTTTATTTTCAGTTTTTTTGTGATGTTTTTACACAAAAATTCTTTGACATATCTACAACAATATATTTTGAATCTGATATAACCTATCAAAAGCTAAATATTCTTAAATCAAACACACTTACACTCGCTAATATACTCAAGACCAAACTCTATTTTGAGTGCTAATACATGTTTTAGCACTGCAGAATTAAGCTAAAAAACTCTCAGTTTACATTTTAACCAGCTCACCTTCTGTCATTCTATAAATACTATCAACTAATCTAAGTCCAGACTTTCTATGAGTTACTAAGATTAATGTTTTCTGCTCTGCTAACTTTTCAAGGGTATCTAACACTTCATTTTCTGTCTCTTTATCCAGTCCTTCTGTGGGTTCATCTAATATCAGAATGGGTGCATTTTTTAAATAGACTCTGGCTAATGCAATTCTTCTGGCTTCTCCTCCTGAAACTTTGGCTCCATTTTCACCTACCCAGGTATTTAATCCTTCAGGTAGTCGGGAAATCCAATCATCTAAGCCCGCCATCTTTACTGCCATTCTAATTTCCAGCTCTGATGCTAAGGGTTTGGCAATTAATAAATTTTCTTTTATCGTTGCAGAAAAAAGCTGGCTACGTTGGGATAATACGGCAAATTGCTCCATTAATTGATCTGATTGGAATTTTTTATAATTAAGACCAGAATAGCTAATTTCTCCTTGTTGAGGATCAAAAAAACGCATGATCAATTGTAACAATGTCGTCTTGCCCGCTCCACTTTTACCGACTATGGCAATTTTGCTTCCTTTTGGAATAGTTAAATCGATATTTTTCAAAACCCAGTCAGTTTGACTGGAATATCTAAAAGAAAGTTTATTAATAGTCAAGTCATCAAAAGGAGGTATTTTTAGATCTGTTTGCGGTTCACAAATCAGAGGCGTTAATTCAGTTACATTGCGTATTCTTTTAAGTGAAGCTTTTATTTTAGCCAGCATTTGAACAGCTAATGAAACGGGAGCCACCCATTCAAAAACAGCCAGAATACAAAAACTTAACATCACAACAATTGCACCTGACATTTCACCCTGTTGAAATAAACTTCCAGCCAAAACCAGACTTATCAGAAACGTGATATGCGATAAAAAACCGATAATTGCTGATGAAAAAGCCGCCCAGTGAATATTTTTTCTCTGCGTTTCTATCATTTGTTCTGAAATCAGAATCAACTTAGTTTTAAATCGCGAATAGGCATTAAAAATACAAAGATCGGCTAAACCTTGTAACAATTCTATTTGCTCAATTTTGAATGTTGCAGTGTGCTGCAGATTTTCTTTAACGCTTTTCTGACCTAGTCGGTTAAAAACCCAAGGGATCAATAGTGCAGTCACAGTTAACATTAACAAAACAAACAAACTGATTGGCACAGAATAACTGGCTATAAAAATGACAACGGCAGTACCCCCCATCAATACAATCAAAAAAGGTATACAGAGTCTCAAGTAAAAAGAATCTAAAACATCAATATCCTGGGTTATTCCTGTTAATAAATCAGCACTTCGTCGCATAGCAAGACGACCTGGAGCCAAAGGAATCAGCTTTTTAAAAAACCAGCAACGCATTTCAGCAATTCCCCTGAAAGTCGCTTCATGGGTAAGCAATCGTTCTCCATATCGACTTACAGTCCTGATAATCGCCAATGCCCGTATTTGCGCAGCAGGAACCATAAAATTAAAAGTTATCGCTACGCCATCTGGAGCAGCAATTCCCGCTATTGCCGTGGAAGTAATAAACCAGCCAGAAAGGGTTAATAAAGAGATTGAAGCGAGTGCAGTCAATAAGGCTAAAAATACACCACTTATAAACCAGAGTTTATACGGTCTGAATAATTTAAGAATAAAAAACAAGTCTTTCATGTCAGATGTACCGATCGGTTCATTCTTTCGATCACCATCGGATCATGACTAGCAATAATCAGGGTTTTATCTTTAAATAACTGATCAATAGCATCCAGCAATTTTATCTTGGTATCACTATCCAAATGTGCTGTAGGTTCGTCTAACAACACTATAGGTGCATTCTTCACAAATGCACGAGCCAGTGCTATCCGTTGAACTTGTCCACCTGATAATCCATAGCCTCTTTCTCCTACCCAGGTTAACAAATCTTTTTCTAAATGCCTGGAAAAAGCAGTGACACCTGCTGCATCCGCTGCTGCCTGAATTTTCTGCTCAGAAAGTGTTGCATCCCACAAACTGATATTATCTTGAATAGATGCATAAAAAATTGTCGACTGTTGGGCTGCAAAGGCAATGTTTTGTTCGGCATTTTCTCGTGTTATTTTTTTTCCATTAATAAAAACTTTGCCTTCGGTTGCTGGTTCAAATCCTAGCAATAAATTAAACAACGTGGTTTTACCAACACCAGATTCACCAATAATAGCAATCTTTTCACCTGCCTTTATTTGTAGATTAATTGCTTTTAAAACCGGTTTTTGTTGATACGATTTATAGACATTTTGAAATTCAATACAAAAATCCGATTCTGCATGATCTTCATTAAATTCGTGTTCAATTTCTTGTTGCTCAAGTACCTTAAGAATATGATCAGCAGCACCTATCGCAGCCGCTTTATCATGATAATTTGCAGCCAACTGTTTCAAAGGATTAAAAAATTCAGGTGCCAATAGCAATACGAATAAGGCTTCCTGCAAACTTATATCCACAGCAGGACCAAAATGAACCAGTCCCAACAAACCTAAACCCACATACACTGCAACTAATGCGACAGCTACTGCACTAAAAAACTCTAAAATAGCAGACGATAAAAAAG
The DNA here is from genome assembly GCA_964399475.1 of uncultured Methylomarinum sp. Lineage (GTDB taxonomy): Bacteria > Pseudomonadota > Gammaproteobacteria > Methylococcales > Methylomonadaceae > QPIN01. The sequence goes on along the minus strand of CAYNRB010000024.1, from coordinate 17,475 downwards.
CAATCCGTAGAACTTCCATGGTTGTTTCTCGGAAACTATCTGCAATCTTAGCTATGCTGATTAATTCTTTTTCAGCCTGACCAAATAACTTGAGCGTACTTAAACCTTGTAAACGATCAAGGAAATAACCACTCATGCGCGCCATTGCCAGAAACTGATTACGATTAGCTGAAGCCGCCCCCATTCCTATCAAAGCCATAAATAATGGAGCTAAAGGGCCGGTTACCAAAAAAATGATTGCAACTATCCAATTAACCGGAAACACAACGATAATGATGATTAAAGGTAAAACAGAGACAATAATTTGCTGAGGTAAATAACGAGAGAAATAACCCTCTAAGGCTTCTGTTTGTTCTAAGCTGGTAGCGGCTAATTCACCACTGTCTTGTTGATTTATGTAAGCCGGGCCTAGCGATGAGAATTTGTTAAGCAATGCTTCTCGAACTGAACGTTTTACGACGACAGAAACTTGATATCCCCATGTCTGCAAAAAATAGCTGAAAACACTGCGAAACAGAAAAATAAAACCCAACCCTATCATGTAATCTGTTAACTGCTTCCATTGTTGATTTTCAATGACCAGTTGATGGAATACAATAGCCAATAGAGCCGATTGTAAAATAATTAAAACACCCTGCGTAATACCTGCCAGAGCTGTTTTGTAAATTAAGTGCTTAACCGATTTTTTTTGTTCCTTTAACCATGTTGCGCAGTGTATTTCTCTTTGTTGATTGGTATCGAATGCCTGCTGGTTTTTAATGATAGACATTGATTATTGAGTTTGATTTAAAGAATAAAGTTCGATGTAGACTGCATAACAATGCAGACAAAAAGCACAAAAGGTATGCGATAAATTTCCTAGCAATAATAAAATTTCAACTGGCACCAGATTTCATTACACTTAGGAGTGAAGATTTAACAACAGCATTTTCTAAGACAGAGATTAAATACAAAATATAGTTTTTCCTACATTACCTATTACAAATTATTTGCTAAAGCGAATATAGCGACGTAAAGGCGAATTCACTTGCCAGATAAAAGACTCGGTATAATAATGCATTAAAGAAAAATAGCCTATCACGACCAAGGTAATTGCCTTGCGTATTTCCACGCCAAAGAAGAATTGAGCCATAATATTGAACCACTCATTTCCATGCGCTTGCAAAATATAAGTTAATAAAAATGAGGCTAACGGCAAGACTAAAAAAACATTCAGATTACAGCGATTAGCAACTTTATAAATTAAATTCTCAGGTTGTTGATGGTGTTTATTGTAATCATGTGCCAGATAAAAAACATAAGCCGTTGCATCATGTACCAATCGGGGTATTAAAATAGCTAAAAAATAATATCCTTGTGTATTCAGAAAAAAACTACTGACAATTAATAAAGTATTGGCCCATAAAAAACATTTACCAAACAAGGTATAAACATATCGTTGCAATAAGACTGAACTCAAAATCAGCCCAATTGTTAGCGTACCTGCGGTTAAATTAATCCAGAAAACTATCTTTGGATCCAGACTATTTCTCAGAAATATTCCCATGTAGATACAAATACCCGCACTGACACTGAGCCATAATAACCAATAAAAAGCCCACGAAGGTAATCTGCAAACACTTTTAGCAATACCATGTTGTTGTTTAAAAACATGATAGACAGTCCAACAAGCCGTTGCTACATATAATGCTACATAGGGAATATAGTAACTCCCTACGCCATAAACTAACCCAATTAAAAGAGTCATAAAGATAAGTTTCGGCCTAAAAAACTTAAGATATTCTTTATTACTGGTTAGAATAATGGTGCTTGCAAGAATATGCGGCGTGCCAAACAAAATCTGAGCAACTAGATAGTGGCTTTGACTAGTTGGCAAAGCTGCTTTTATCTGACCGTCTAAAAAAAAGTTATCCAGCAGATAAATTAAGATACAAAGCGGAATAATGAAATACAAACCCAGTATGACTTTAAAAGAGACAGCTAGTTTATTTTCCACTAGCGATTCTTTAATGGTGATATTTGGAACACTCATAAAAATTGACGTTAATTATTATAGTTAGGGAATCAGTAATAAATAATGTACCCAGATCTCGTAGGATTTTTATTTCTCCTTGGCTCTTCTCAAGAGAAGCATAGTCATTCTATGTGATTGAGAAGAGCCAAGGAGGGATAAAAAGACAAGAGAGGTGGGTATATTATTTTTTACTGCCTCCCTTATACAGTGAGGATATTAACTTTTGCAAACAATGTAAACTAAATTATCAATAAACGTAATTGTATCTGCGTTTTATTATTGTAGAGCGGACTTTAGTCCGCTACGGTTCAGTATATTTGCGGACTAAAGTCCGCTCTACACTATTATTTTCATAAACTACAACAACTCAATTTATGACAACTTTTCAATTACACCCTCAACTTCAGCAAGATAGTATAGAAATGGGGCGATTTAGTTTATCTCGTCTGTTATTGATTAACGATAGCTTGTATCCCTGGTTTGTTTTAGTGCCAGAAAGAAATGAGATCAGCGAAATCTATCAATTATCAGAACAAGATCAACTGCAATTACAGCAAGAATCTTCTTTACTGGCACAATCACTAGCCAAAATGTATCAAGCAGATAAAATGAATATTGCAACCATTGGCAATTTAGTACCTCAGCTACATATCCATCATATAGTTCGATATAAAAAGGATATTGCCTGGCCAGCACCTGTTTGGGGGAAAGTGGTAGCTGTTCCCTATTCTTCAGAACAGCAGCAAGAAATTAAAAATCAGATAACTAATGCATTCAAAGACAATTTCATTCATCTACCCCTTTGAATATTCTAAAGAATCACTAAATTCAGGCTTGCCTATATAGTAACCTTGGGCATAATCTATTCCGAATTCTTTGAGTAGTTCCAAGATATTTTCATTCTCTACAAATTCAGCAACCGTTTTTTTACCCAGTGCTTTTGAGACATCAGTCAAGGCTTTGACAAAGACTTTATCTTCAAAGTTTTTATCCAGATGCCTGATAAATGAACCATCTATCTTCACATATTCAACAGGCAGGTTTTTTAAGTAATAGAAAGAAGAAAAACCGACACCAAAGTCATCTAGCGCAAGTTCACATCCCAATCCTTTGATTTTTTGAATTAATTCTTGTGCGGATGAAAAATTAGACACCGCAGCAGTTTCTGTAATCTCAAATATAATATTCTCAGGTTCTACATCAGGCAAACTCAGCAAAACTGATATATCGTCAAAAATACTATTATCATCAAAGGATCGTCCAGATAAATTAACGGCTAATTTTATTTTTTTCCCATGGCGTTTAGATTCCAGTTGCTGTTCAATAACCTTTTTTAGTATGGTTCTATCTATCTGGCCTATTAAGCCCAATTCTTCCGCAACACCTATAAACTCACCCGGCATTAAAATCTTACCGTCTTCCGTCCTGATTCTACACAAACATTCATAATGGCTAATTTGATTGGCTTTTAAATCTAAAATAGGCTGATAACACAGCACAAACCTATCATTGAGCAAAGCTTCTTCAATAATTTCTTTCCATACCAGTCTATGCGTCAATTTAGTATGGTAGTCTCCCTTCAAAGAATACATATGGAACTGACCGCGCCCTGATTCTTTGGCCTGATACATTGCTAAATCAGCATTTGACAATAAATCATGGATATTTTTACCATGCTGAGGAAAGATTGCTACACCAATGCTAGAACTTATTCTAAAATGTTTATTGTTAGCCCAAAATTCTAACTTCATCAGGCTATCGTTTATTTTATTGGCTAGGTTTTCAATTCCTTGCTTATCAGTATTTGGCAAAATCAAGGTAAACTCATCCCCACCAATTCGACTTAATATATCGGTAGTTCTAATCAGTTCTTGTAATGTTTTAGCCACCAAAATTAACAGTTTATCACCCGTCTGATGACCGCAACTATCATTAACTATCTTGAACTGATCTAAATCAAGATAAAATAACGCCAGATTAGTATCATAGCGTTTTGCAGAAGCAATTTCTCTATTCAACTGAGACTGAAAATCACGTCGATTACCCAATCCTGTCAGATGGTCATGTGTAGCCATCTTAATCATCTGTTGTTCCGTTTTTCTACGTTCACTGATATCCATTCCCAAACTCAAAATAATCGGGTTATTCTGATTAAGTGAAGGTTTGATCATTGAATGTATCCAAGAAATATGATGTTTCTGATTTGAATTGATTTCCAAAACACCATCAATTTTGACCTGTTGCAATTGCGTTTGAGTCCTTAACTGCATTAACTTCTCTAAATGTTCCTTTTCAGTTTCAGGAATAAAACTATCAAAAACACAGCCTGTAATCTGGCTCTCTTCCATTAATAACTCATCAATACCAGCCTTATTAATTGATAAGATAATCCCATTGACATCTTGAGTTATTACTAGAATAGGTGCAGCATTTACTAATTGTTGCATAAATTCTTTTTCTAATTTAAGTTCCAGACCTTGATCAACCAATTGACAAATATTTTCTTTTATTTCTTTTTCCAAACCTTCCAATTGATCCGTTAATGTTAGAGCCGTCTGATTTAACAAATCTAATTCATCATAGCCAGGAAAAAAATGTCTTTTGTTGGCCAATGCCCGTCTAAATTCAGAGTATTTTTTTTGGGATAATAAAGGTAATGCATTCGATAAATTAATAACCCAGTTTAATGAAAAAAACAAAATGATTAATAAAAAAACTAATGAAAATAATAAACTTATCACGCCATAAAGCCAGATCGCCTTTAAATTGGATTTAACAGCCAGTAATTCATAACTAATATCATCAATAATCAGAAAATAAGGTGTGCTTTTATTTTCAGCCGTTGCTGTAACAGGAAAAATACTTATTTCAAAAGATTGTCCGTTAAGAGAGATTACTTTTCTTTGATCAAAAAAATATTCAGGCATATGGTTTTGAATGAGAAAATTCAAAATATCATGATTTCGTTGCGAATGAGTAATCGCAGAAACTTTAAACGGCCAACTTGAATCAGGGGTCGTATGAGTGGGTACTAAAACCGCTATATCCGCCCCTGTTGCTTGATTATATTCAATTACCGTATCAGCAAAAGAACGACTGACTCCAAATGCTCCAATCAGCTGGGAATTTTCCATCACTGGAATCATCACAAACTGAAAGCAAAGATCAGGACATATAATCTGATGATCGGGGTATTCGTTTTTTAAAACACGCATGACAGTTGAAGAATCAGGCGCTAACAAATTGCCCCATTGTTTAACAAGTTCACCTTGGTTATCAAAAAAGACTGCCCCCTCCAATCCCCAAATAAACTGCCACTGTTGCCAATTTTCATCTACAGTAGAAACAATTTGATTTCGATTATTCTTCTGTCCACGATTATTAAGATCAGAAACAGAAAACAATTCTGCAAATTGATCAAGAACTAAAAAGGAATCTTTAGTTAAAGCCTCTGCAATATGAATATAGCGTTCAAGTATATTTTCTCTATTTCTAGAAAAGTCTTCAATAGAATTAACATAAATCAGATAAGAGAAGGCACTATGCAATAATAAAAATATACCGCCAACTAAAACAGCTATTTTCCATTTTAAACTTAAAAAAAATCCGTTTTTATTCATAATCCATCAGAAATGAAAGGAAAATTGTAGCGCATATAAATCCCAATCTTGTCTGGTTTTTGAACGATCAGCATTATCAGCCTGGGCAAGCCAGGCAGTTCCGTGAATCCTATGATATTCAGTTCTAACCATCAATGAAGGTGTAATATCCCAACGTAACCCCACTACCCAATCTTTTGCATAAGATAGATGCTTGGGCAAACCAAAATTAGTCAACCGACTCCCACTTCTATCGTCAATATTCATTGCAATTGTGTCATACCTCAGAAACCCTTGAACTTCAGGAATAAAACGATAACTACCCTGGATATACCAGCTTTCGGTAACGGATTTGTTGTCAGGAATTAGTTCATAGCCTTTAGATTTATTCCATCTATATCCATATTCAGCCGTCATTCCGAACTTTTCGCCATTATATTGCGCTGAAAAAAGCAGAGGTCTCACCAAAGTATAGCCTGAAGAAAAAAGATCATTTGCCGAAGGGTGATACCTAAGTTTTATTTGTAAATAGCTAACAGCAAACACATATTTCCCCCCATTAATTTCATACATAAGCTGAGTGACTATCGCAGGGCTAGCAACAAAGTTTCCAGGTGCATCAGGGCTTAAAATAATAGATTTTAATTCTTCATTTTCGCCTGAGGGAATACCCATATTAAATTTAAAAAATAAATCGCCCCAATCAGTACGGTGTTCGGCATAAAAAGATCCTCCGTCAGCAGAAACTAATAATGAACGTGAACGAGCAAAATAAAGTCCTTGTGGTAATAAAATACTGGGTTTAATAAAGGCAATATCCCTTGTTTCATTATATAAACCGTAGGGAACCTTAATGCGTCCACCCCTTATTCCAATTCGTCCGTTTTCATAATTAAATAAATTAAAGTCTGCAACCCCATAATCCAGTCTAACGCTTCCACTGTCACCTGCTCCAGCACGCCTGTAAAGTCCTTGCGCCGATAAAGTAAGTTGATTAAAAACTTGATATGAAATGTTCAAACCAATTTCAGTCAGACCAGGGTTAATTCTATCATCACTGTTGCCATTAACATTATTGTCAGAACTATGATAAAAATCTTGGGTAATAAAACCATGAACCTGTATTTCATCTCGCCAAAAGTCAGCTAGCCCAGCTGATGACAAAAACAGTCCAGATAACAGGACTATAACCCTAGTGATAGACAAACAATCGTATCTTTTCATTTTCAGGCCTGTTATTGAGGTAACCCACTGCATTTTTAGTATTGGCAATGGTTTCTATCATTTCTTGCTTGGATTTCAACTGAACAGGTGCCAGCCCAGTTCCTGAAAAAACCATTCGATCCCAGACCCTTCTGAGCTGGTGAGGAAACATGTTAAGATTGTTTTTGGAAAATTTCCTATGTAAGGCGTGATTATCTGCCAAGGTATAAACTTTTATTTTTTCCCCATTTGACCAATACCTTTGCCGCATAGTAAATATGGCTCGAATCTTTTTTAATGAATAATTCTCTATAGGCACTGTCACATTGACCACAATTTCCGATGCATTAACAACAGAAACAAATGAAACGCCAATACAGACAAAACAAGACGCCAGTAGTTTTAGTTTAAAAACTGCTTTTATTTGAAGTAAAAAAGTGAACAAAACATTGCTTCCTTGATCAAAATTATTCAGATTGAATAGATATTAAGAGCATTTGCAACTGTGGATTATCACGCATTGTTTTCTTCATTAATGCAGATAAGGAATGGAAAACGCAACCCTACAGGCATGTTTAATGCCAGATCACGTTATTGATTTTCATTTAATAACCTCATCAAACCGTACGGGTAAAGCTTACCGCATTAATCAATAAGAAACTGTGTGATACTGCCTAAGGAGCGAGGATTAAATAATATCCGAATTTTGACTTGTATTTTTGTCCGTCATCTGTGTTGTAGAAACAGTTACGTAGCCTGCTATGCGCCTGTTTCTAAAACACAGATGACAAACAAAAATTCTGCGCCAAACTTTCGGATATTATTAAATCCTCGTTCCTAAGCATGAGTTTATGTTATTTAACCTACACATTACCGAGTTGTAAATCAGCTATATTGTGCCAATAATCCCCGTGCATCAATTAAGGTTTGCAAGATAAGCCCCTCTGGCACATCATTTGTCTGGCTTAAGGAGATAGCTCGAACGATAGTGGCTATTTGCTCAGCTGTCAAAAACTGCTGAGGTAACACATCACTGTATAACCAGACCGTTGCTTTCTCTATAGAAGGAATTCTTTTTTGATTACAGGCTAGTGTTGCCGTAGTTAATAAACTTGAAACCAGCAAGTCCATCACACCAGCAAAACATTGCTGTTCAGATAATATCTCTGCCGACCTTAATTTTTCCTGTGCCATTTTTAACAATGGATTAATCACCTCAGTTTGGTTTTCATCTAGCTCATAGATTACTCGCCCTTCGGCCACTGGAGAAGCCGCACCTAAACGTTGTAAATTAGACAGAATTTTAGCTTCAATGACTACAACAGGTAATTCAGACTCTGAAAGTTGCTCAGCCTGATCACTATCTCCTGATTCAGCCTGATTAACCACTACCAACAAGCCACCAGCGGATGCTAAAATGCGCTCTATACGCGGTCCAAAAACAGTCTGAATTTTTGTAATTAATTTTTTACCTCCATCATCATCTTCCGGTTGCTCAGGAGATATTGCACTCGAAAAAGTTTGATCTGGCTCTGAGGATACACTTTCCTCAGCCACTTCAGATCGTTGACTCGATCCTGCTTCCTGCTCTGTAGCCGATAAATCATCCACAATACTTTGCAACATTTTTTTAGAGACACCGACCACATCTTCACTAGCATCCGCACCTATTACATTATCAAACAAGTCGCGTTTTCCTTTGACTAATCGAGCAACTTGCTGTTCATAAGAATCTTCTGCCAATAAGAGGAAAATCTGTACTTTCTGTTTTTGACCCAAGCGATGAATGCGGGCAATACGCTGATCTAAAATAGCTGGATTCCAAGGCATATCCAGATTAATCAATGCTGTGGCAGATTGAAGATTCAAGCCTACCCCTCCAGCATCAGTCGAAATAAATACTTGGATCGCATCATCATTCTGAAATTTATCCATCAGATCGCCGCGTTTTTTTGTGGGCACACCCCCGTACAACCGAACACAACCCAAGCCTAATGAACGCACTAGGGATTCAACCATTTCAGTCATCAACGCCCATTGTGAAAAAACCACAACTTTACGGTTACTTTCTAAACATAACTCTTCTAATAATCGGGATAATTCATCCAGTTTAGGTGAACCTTCAGTCACTTTATCAACCAGTCCAGCTGCATTACAAACCATTCGTGCTTGTTGTAAGGCAGCCATCAATTTATTGGATTCACTGGGTGTCAGAGGTCTACGTTTAGCAATATCAGCCAAAAGTCCAGCAGCAGCCATTGCAGAACCGTGTATATCTATCTGCACCTGAGTCATGGGGATATCAAGACGAACTTCCGTTCTATCGGGCAATTGATCTCGCACCAGACTACGATCACGTCGTAACATTACTGAACTGATTCGACGGCGTAATTCAGATAAGTTTCGGTAACCAACCACCTTACCCCGCTCATCAGTCACATGAAAATCCAATAAACATCGCCATAATGGCCCTAATACTCGAGTGTCAACTACCTGTAATAAACTGTATAAATCTTCAATTCGATTTTCCAGTGGTGTACCCGTCAGCACAAACACATAGCGCGATGAGATTAATTTGATGGTCGAAGCAATTTTAGTACGCCAATTTTTAATTCTTTGTGCTTCATCCAGAACCAGTAAATCCGGTTTTAACGATTCACTAATAACCGTTAAATCACGCAATACCAGCTCATAGTTAACGATATAAAACAAGGCACTGGCACGATACTGTACCTGCCTGTTTTCTATCACACCTTGAATAATCTGTACTTTTTGGGAAGTAAACTTTTCTATCTCTCTAGCCCATTGATGCTTTAAAGAAGCCGGACAGACAACCAATACCTTTTTTACACTGGCATTATCGGCAAGCCATGTTGCTGCTGCTATTGCTTGCAGGGTTTTACCCAAGCCCATATCATCAGCCAGTAATGCCCTGCCCCGTGAGGCTAAAAATGCCACGCCTTCTGTTTGATAAGGAAATAATCTGGCTTTAATGCCTGGCAATACACCATTTGCATTGATGATCTGCTTTGAAATATTTTGGGCTCTTAATTCCTGCGCAGCATCCTCTGCACACTGACGTGCATAAAGCAGCGCATCATCACCAATAAACAGATCATCACGGGCATTGAATTTTTCAGAAAAATAATTGAAGTCATCCGGTAATCTTCCAGTAAACCGATCACTCTGATCAAAAAATTCGGCTAATTCATCGACTAACTGCGGCTCAATCTGAACAGCTTTATGTAGACGAATAACGGGCTCTGTCGCAGAATCCCAAGCTAAATAAACAAATGAAACAAGGGCTCCCTGAGACAATAACTGAGAGTAATTTTCCTGTTTTTTAGCATAATGCAATACAGATTCTATATGCTTACAAGTGCCTAATTGGTTTGAAGCTAAATCAGGACAAGTACAATAATTCTTTCGTTGATCTAGAGACCTTATATATACGTGGTAGGACGTTTTTCTATAGGTTGCAGAAATAATCGACTTGGCCTGCCAGACACCAAAGGCCAGATTTCCACTGATCAACTTGACACTAACTTCATTTCTGCCTTTTTTAATACGTTCTTTAATAGCCTCATCAACAGCACCACCCAAGATATTATCTTCCTGATTACTACTGAACTCGGCATATCGGTACAAGGTTGCAATCGCATGCTTACAAATATTTTCAGCTGATGCACAATTACACTGAACCAGTAATTCATCTTGATTCCCCCGAATTAATTCTACCCAATACGGCTGATCTTTTAATGAACCTTCTACTTCAGCAGTCAATTGATTATCTTGGGCATCCAGTGCGAATACACGATTTTCAGTAAAATAAGCCAAGCCTTGTTTGACAATATCAGCTGATGCCAAAGAATTTAATTGTTCGGTATCATATAGAAAAAAATCTGTATTCATAGGGATATTCTGTAAATATTATTTCTGGTTTTTTAGGCAAATTTAAACAAGCTGAATTTATGCAATTTGCATTTTTAGTAATGAAGCAATGGCATCGCCCCCACTTATTTCTGGAATTATTTGCAGCTCCAGTATTGTAACGGAGGCCAATTCGACCTGATGATCTTCTGTTTCACGAATAGCACCGCCATCCGGACTAAAATTCCACTGCTGTCGCACTATTTCCTTCAACATTGGTTCTTCTAGAAGTGAAGATGACCAGCGCAAAAAATATTCTTGCGTCCGCTGTTGTTGTGCTTCCTCGAAATCTACTCTGATTCGTTTTATCTGTTGAGGTTGAGAGAAGATAAGCCGAATGGTTTGCTTCCCAGATTCTGCTGCTCGCCACCCCGAGTCTTTACCAGTAATCAATGCATTCTCAATGGGGTAATCAATATCCTCCGAAGTGATTTCCACATCCACAAGCTCTGCCAGATCCAACCAGTTAGAAACACCCTTTTCGGTCTCTTGTTGAACTGAACCAATAATTCGTTTGCGCATCATTATTTCCTTTATATGTAAAAATATTCGTAGGTTGGATAAGATTTTTTTGCGTAGCGATAACCTAATCCGACAGTCATATAATGTCGGATTAGGTTATCGCGCTTCGCTTGATAAGTTCATCCAACCTACAAAATCATCAGCCAATTCTAGATATTTTCAATCATTACATTAAGCCTAAAACCTGATACTCACCTTTGGTATTCAATACAATATGCACAGGTAATCGCGTCTCATTTTTCCAATACCAACCATGAGAACCTTCAAAAGGAGCTGTTAAAGCACCCTCAGATAAATTATCCGTACTGACTTTAAAACTTTTAAAATAGCCGGTTTTGTCACCTTTGGGTTCACCATGAAAATCAAAATACAGTTTGGCCCCATCAGTACTCCATTTAAAATCTAACAGCGCATTTTTCTTTAGATGAAATTTATACTCTAATTCACCATTGGCCGGTACGGTTATTTTTACTGTATCCTTCCATTCAGAAATTGGTTCATTGCAGGATATAACTTCCGCTTTAACAGCTTCCTGAGCAGGTGCTGACAAAACAGTCAGCCCCATCGCTTTTCCAAAGCCCGTAGGATCCAAGCCATATTCAGCGGGTAATACAGCTAATATTAAAATAATAATTGCCAAGATACTTGCAAAAAGTGTTGCAAGTAACAGCGACTTTAGTGATTGAACAGGGAGCGTTGTCTCATTCATAATTTAAGTAGTAACTAAATAACCAGTTATTTGGTATCCAAATAAAATAAATCCACACATCATTAAAAAAGTATTACTGGTGACAGCAAAAGAAAAAAAACTTTTGTATCTGCGCCAATAATTAAAGGCAATTAATATAAACAAAAGTGCAACAAATTGTCCCAGTTCCACCCCAACATTAAAGGCTAATAAATTTTTCCATAAACCGGTCTCAGATAAGGTAAAATCCTGCAATTTTGTAGCCAGCCCCAAACCATGGAACAAACCAAAAATTAATACGGCTATTTTGGTATTCGGTTGGAAACCAAATAATCGTTGAAACCCGCCTAAATTATCAAATCCCTTGTAGACAATAGAAAGGCCAATAATCGCATCAATCAAAAAGGGGTTAACCATTAGATTAAAGATAACCCCCAATATCAGAGTCAAGCTATGTCCTAAAGTAAAGAGACTGACATAAATCAATACATCCTTAAGCCGAAACAAAAAGAAAATAACCCCAATAATAAAAAGCAAGTGATCATATCCAGTGACCATATGTTTAGCGCCTATATAAAGGAAAGGGCCAATGGCAACTGCTTGATTGCCTTTTAAAAACACTTCTGTATTTTCATCAACACCATGCGCAAATACCTCCATGCCTAAACAGGATAAAACAAGAATAGAACTAATTAAGCAAGTTAACCTAGCAAAATCAGCAGGGTGAGAAAATATTTTAAAAAATAGTGGTTTCATAGAGATTCAGAAATTCTGGCTTTATCCATTTGATCAAAAATCATTTTGTACCGCCTAAAAAAGATAAATACGAATTATGCAGTAGCTACAAACAACCTTCAACTACTTTTCCAGAGATAAGGTGGTTTCCAACAATAAATATGCCAGAATTGCGTAGGATTTTTGCTTCTGATTAAACAATCTCAAGAGACGCATAGTTATTCTACGTAACGATTGAAATTGTTTGATCAGGAACAAAAAGACAAGAAACTGCCACTTCATCAGCAAAGTAAGTAAGGTAACGCGCAATAAATAACCTACCAATATTGCGACGTATTTTTGTTTGCCTTTGGCGTTGCTACGTAGGGCACATAGCGAGCTATGTAACCGAAGTGGCAACGCCAAAGGCGGACAAAAAGACAAGCAAGATTGGTGGGTTATTTATTGCGTGTTGCCTAAGTCCTTCCATTCCAATGATAACTTGCCATTAATAGTAACACTTGCATAAAAAATAATTAACTTATCTGTATAAACACTTTTGAGTTAGCAATCGCCCCAGATCGCACCAATACAGTGCAAAACATAGGGCTTTCAATTAAAATAACTTAATTCAAACAAAGAAAAAAATTACTTAGGAATGAAGATTTAATAATATCCGAAAAGTTTGACGCAGGATTTTTGTTCGTCTTCAAGGCGTAGAAACAAGCGCATAACAGGCGACGTAACTGTTTCTACAACGCATTACACCAAGGATAGCGTGTAGTAGAGCAATGCAAGAGCAATTGCCGAGAAGACGGACAAAAGGACAAGTCAAAATTCAGATATTATTAAATTCTCGCTCCTTATGGATGCAATTCATTATCAACTGCTAGAAAGAGCCTATTCAATTATCAATACCATAAAATCGAAGCTACATTAATTGGCATGATTAATGCTTAATGTAAATTAACTATACAATTAAAGGAAACCTCATGGCAGCTAGTCAGTTAAATTTATTAGCATTTAACAAACCTGAAATTAGAACACTACATCTCACCTGGTTTGCATTTTTCATTAGCTTTATGGTCTGGTTTGCACATGCACCTTTAATGGTTGTTATACGCGAAACCATGCATTTGTCAGACCAAGAAGTCAAAATCTTGTTAATCCTGAATGTTGCACTGACTATCCCTGCACGCATCATAGTGGGAATGCTAGTCGACAAATATGGCCCTCGGCAAATGTTTTCATCTATATTGATTTTAGGGGGAATAATCAGTATTGGCTTTGCTTTCACCCAAACCTATCAACAACTCGCCATCGTGCGTTTTTTATTAGGATTTGTGGGTGCTGGATTTGTAGTTGGCATTCGCATGATCTCAGAATGGTTTCCTGCCAGACAAACGGGTATTGCCCAAGGAATTTATGGCGGTTGGGGCAATTTTGGTTCAGCAGGCGCAGCAATAATATTACCTTCTGTAGCCCTGTATTTTGGCGCTGAAAATGGCTGGCGTTATGCTATTGGCATGACTGGAATTTTTGCAATTGTTTATGGTTTTATCTACTACTTTAGTGTTTCCAATACCCCCAAAGGCTCCACCTACTTCAAACCAAAAAAAATGGGTGCCATGGAAGTCACCAGCAAAAAAGATTTAATATTGTACATAATAATGAATGCCCCCATGTATATGGCTTTAAGTGTTTTAACCTGGAAACTTTCAGCAAAAATGCATTGGTTTGATGAAACCATAGCTTATAGTATTTATGCAACGCTGATTGCGTTATATATCTACCAAGTCTGGAAAATCATTCAGGTCAACAAATCACTTTTTCAACAGGAAGTTCCTGAAATACAGCGCTATGCTTTTAAGCAAATTGCCATTCTTGATTTGGCTTACATGTTAACTTTTGGAGCAGAACTGGCGGTGGTTTCCATGCTGCCACTTTATTATGTCGATACTTTTAACGTAGAACCTGTACTAGCCGGTATTTTAGCCGGTATTTACCCGTTTATTAATCTGTTTGCCCGTCCAGCAGGCGGCTGGTTAAGCGATAAAATTGGACGTAAAGTTACCTTAAGCATTGTCACCGCAGGTGCTACTGGAAGCTTCTTCCTATTGAGTCAGGTAACAACTGACTGGCCTTTAGCCCTAGTCGTTGCAACCACTATATTAGCGGGTATTTTTTCTAAAGCAGGTTCGGGTGCCGTTTATGCAATGGTGCCATTAATTCAACGCCGAATGACAGGACAGTTTGCAGGCATGGTTGGCGCTTTTGGAAACGTAGGTGGTTTGGCATTTCTTACCGTATTATCATTTGTATCGACAGACTTGTTTTTTATAACCATTTCTGCAACAGCTGCTTTTGTTTTCCTAGCCATATTATTTTTCCTAAATGAACCCAAAGGTCATATGGTGGAAGTTCTGGAAGATGGTACAGTTGAAATGATTGAAGTAAAGTAAAATTAATAGCCTGAAAAAACATATATTTTCACGCCAATTTTTCATATTTTTCATTGTTCCTACGCTCTGCGTAGGAACACATACCTAGATGCTCCTACCTCACTAACTTAATCCAGAAAATCATAAATTTTACAATTCAATCCTGAGTATTGAATGATAGAATATTAATAATTTTTTCTTCTTTTCATTATTTCTATACATTGATTAGGATGTTTTATTCACATGCTTTTGTTTGATGTTCTTGATGCTGGAGCGTCAGAGCGTGGGGACATTAAATGACCCGACCGCATGAGGACAACTGATAATTGGATATGCCTATGTTAAATTTTTTCAAACGCCAGGATAAACTCTCTCCTGAAGATCAAATTTTTAATAATCGATACGATTTAATCAAAAAAATCTCAGAGGGAGCTTTTGGTGATGTTTATCTTGCCAAAGATTTAAGCCTGGATAGAGAGGTTGCCATTAAAGTATTAAAAGAGTCCTGGCTAAACCAAAACACCAAACAGCAGACACAAGATAAAAAAACCCGCTCGTTAAACAATTTTATAACAGAAGCAAAAGTGACTTGTAGAGTGCAACATGCAAATGCGGTGCTGGTTTATGACATGGGTGTCTATAATAACGATTTGTTATTTCTGGTCATGGAGCTTATTAATGGAAGGACGCTATCCGACTATTTTAATGAGCATAATCAGCAACTCACTTTACCGGCAATATTTAGCATTATTAAGCAAATTTGCGCAGCTTTGTCGCAAGCCCATTCAAAATCTATCGTACACAGAGATTTAAAGCCGGATAATATTATGCTCTCGCTTTCTGGGCAAGGCGAAGAACAGGTTAAAGTTCTGGACTTTGGTATTGCTACAATAATGGGGCAAAACTTACAGTCTGATCAGGATTTTTTTGGCACACCCCAATATGCATCACCGGAACAATGTGCTTGTCAGTCAGTGGATGCCCGCAGTGATATATATTCTTTAGGTATTATTTTATATCAGTTACTCAGTAATAATTGCCACCCCTTTCCGAATGCGACACAGCCTATGGAGTATATTCATCATCAAATGAATAACATCACCCTGATTCCTTTAATAAAGGCAAATTCAGTGACTCGCATCTCTCCAGAAATTAATCGGGTGGTGATGCGCTGTCTGGAAAAGCAACCGGATCTTCGCTATCCTTCGGTAATAGAATTTTTATCTGATTTAAAAAAAGCATTTTTTGGTTTGCCGGTCGTGGCTGTTTCAACAGAGCAGACAGTCCAACAAATTACCATGGATCAGATGCTAGATGCTTATGAAACGGCACTAGCTCAGTTTCAACAGGGAAACTACGCCAGCGCCTTTGAGTCAATGAATGCCTTAATTGAGCAAGAGGTTTTAGATCCGCAAATTATTTATTTAGCCATTTTGAGTTTAGCCAGGAGTGGAGCCTATGAGTTAGCCAGAAATTATTGGCATCGTTATGGTAATTTATTGCCTAAGACAGAAGAAAATATGGCCTTAAATGCGCGTTTGTTAAAGGATGAATTTAAACACGCCCATAACCATAAAACGGGAATTGATGCCAGGGATGAATATCTACGCATTAGCCAATTAAATCACACGGCAACAAGCTCTTATCCCTTAATCAACGCGGCTACTTTGTCTTTA
This sequence comes from uncultured Methylomarinum sp., assembly GCA_964399475.1. GTDB lineage: Bacteria > Pseudomonadota > Gammaproteobacteria > Methylococcales > Methylomonadaceae > QPIN01. Next base: position 688 of record CAYNRB010000024.1, on the reverse strand, counting down.
TTATTAGGTGATATTGATCAGGCGCATGAGTTAGCGCATCAAGTCTTGGAAATATGCAAATCAGAAAGGCAAGATTATTGGCGTCTGGTAACGGAAGCTGAGGCGAGTTTATTGCTGAATGAGGTTTCGAATGCAGAAAGTTTATTAATCCGTGCCGGTCAATTAGTTAATATTAATCAGAGTGATTTAAATACCACTTTTCAACAGTTACTCTTGATTTGCCAGGCAAACCAAATTGATGAAAAGGTTTTGCTTGCCATTAAACCCCCGTCTATTGCTCATTATACGGGTCATATGATTTACGGTGTAGGCAGTTCGATAGGCATAGACCCTGATGATGAGGTTTTACTTCGACATAAAGCTGAAGCTTTGATAAAGCAACAGCCTATTTCTATTGCCTACGGGGCTTTGGCTTGTGGTGCGGATATTATTTTCGCGGAAGTATTAATTGAATGTGAATCAGAATTGCATGTGGTTTTACCCTTTGAGATAGAAGTCTTTGTTAAAATTTCTGTGTTACCTGGGGGAGAAAACTGGAAACAACGTTTTTATCGTTTACTATCTAAAGCTTCATCAGTCAAAATTGTATCCCAAGTTGTTCATTCCGATTTAGGATTACTATTTCAACTGAATACTGACTATGCCATTGGTTTGACTTTATTGCATGCCAGACAATTACATACCCGGG
>CAYNRB010000023.1:0-25581 GCA_964399475.1 uncultured Methylomarinum sp. | reverse complement strand
TTAAATAGGTAGCCCGTATGAAACGAAGTGTAATACGGGAATCTCTCGTATTACGCAAGCTTCATGCGGGCTACATTATTTATTTTTAAAAAAATCTATTCATCAAACCAAAGTAGATGAAGTACTCGTCGTCTGTCAATGGTAAATTGGTAGTTCGTCATTCTTGCGTGCTCATAGTCAGGAATCCATACACTAGTATCAATGGATTCCGGATAAGAGACTTCGAGAATGACGGTTTTTTAGAATGGGTTCCACCCGTCAATACAATATTGATGAAATACTAGTCATGTTAAATTGAGATCTATATCACAGTAATAGTTGAAAATTCAAAGATAGCAAGCCAGGTAATGTTTCATATTAAGGAGCGAGGATTAAATAATATCCGAATTTTGACTTGTATTTTTGTCCGTCATCTGTGTTGTAGAAACAGTTACGTAGCCTGCTATGCGCCTGTTTCTAAAACACAGATGACAAACAAAAATTCTGCGCCAAACTTTCGGATATTATTAAATCCTCGTTCCTAAAGGTGTGACTGAAACAAAAGAAATCGCTTCTTTCCAAAAAAACCGGGCTTCAGCGGATTACTTATCTTGAGTTTTTCTATTAGTTTGGCGTATATACGATATCGTAACAAATTAGTCTGGGTAACACCCATTTTGTAACCCAATAATTTATTATCTGATAAATTATTTTATATTTTGTTGAGGATTTAACGTGTTTAATACGGATGTGGTTATTATTGGTGCAGGTGCAGCAGGTTTGATGTGCGCAATAGAAGCAGGAAAACGGGGGAGAAAGGTTTTAGTTTTAGAGCATGCAAATAAACCAGGCAAGAAGATTTTAATGTCAGGCGGTGGGCGCTGTAATTTCACTAATTATGAGATTGAACCGGAGAACTATATTTCAGCCAATCCACACTTTTGTAAATCCGCTTTAAGCAGATATACGCAATGGGAATTTTTGTCATTAATTGAGCAATATAAAATCCCTTTTCATGAGCGTGATCATGGTCAATTATTTTGTAATGAAAGTGCCAAAGATATTTTAACTATGTTGTTAAGCGAGTGTGAAAAATCGGGAGTGACTATTCGTCTTAATTGTAAAATTATAAATATAAACAAAATAGCCGATAAAGAATTTCAACTACAGACTAAAAATGGGCAGATACAAACTCAGTCTGTTGTAGTTGCAACTGGGGGGTTATCGATACCAAAAATGGGTGCCACTGCTTTTGGGTATCAAGTTGCTGAACAATTTGATATCAATGTAATACCTACACAGGCAGGATTAGCGCCTTTTACCCTTCAACCTAATGACAAAGAGAAATATTCACCTTTGTCTGGCATAGCGTTACCTTGTACTGTCAGCAATGAAAGACAGGGTTTTATAGAAAATCTATTGTTCACTCATCGAGGACTTAGTGGACCAGCGATTTTACAGATTTCATCCTATTGGAAACCCGGAGAAGCAATCAATGTGAATTTTTTACCTAATAGTGATGTCACTCTACTGCTAAAAGAAAAACGTGATGGTAAAATCAAAATTCAAGTGAAAAATGTTTTGGCCGAGAATTTACCTAAACGTCTGATATTAGAATTAATTAATGAGAAATTATTGTCATTATCTCTTCAGGATATCTCAGATAAGCAAATTAATGAAATTGCCAAGGCGATTGAATCTTGGCAAATAAAACCTACTGCTACAGAAGGTTATAGAACTGCTGAAGTCACTTTGGGAGGTGTTGACTGTTCGGCTATTTCTTCAAAAACCATGCAAAGTAATGCTGTTTCGGGTTTATATTTTGTTGGCGAAGTTGTGGATGTTACGGGTTGGTTAGGTGGGTATAATTTTCAATGGGCTTGGTCATCTGGGTGGTGCGCAGGTCAATATGTATAAATAATTATTTAGTAAAACAAGCCAAAACTTTTTTAGCTATAATTACATAACGATATGAAAGAGTATTGCTGGTGGATTAATCGATCAGTTTTCTGTGCCACATCAGAACTTGAAATCATTATTTGAGGAAAAAATGGCTGAAACAATAGGTAACCTTGGTAATACAGCAGATGCTTTAGTGCAAAATGCAATGGATCAAGGATCTTTAACGCCAACAAGTCAAACGGGTATTTCCTCATTTGATGTTCTTGGTAACTCCATTTTAACATCTGGAAGCAATAAGATTGATTTATCAATACCAGGAACTTTGTCAAATGATGCTATTTTAACTGGAAACGAAAATCTTACTATTTTAGGAAATGATTCTGGTAATCGTTTAGTTGGTAATGATGGTAATAATCTAATTGATAGCGGTGATGGTGACAACCAAATAAGTACAGGTGCTGGGGTTGATACTCTCATTTTAGGGGCAGGTAATGATGTTGTCGAAGTTGATGGCGGTGGTAATAAATTAGTAGAAGGTAACCTTACTGGGGGGAATAATTTAATTATTATTAAACCAGCAGTTACATCAGAAGATGCTTCGAATACCTTACTCACTAAACTGAAAGTCGGTGATAGAGTGAGAGTTGAAGGCATAAAAGATGAGAATGGCGATGGTAAGCTTGGTTTAGAAGATATTGATGGTATTTCAGCAGATGAGGGAGGTAATGCAGTTTTTACATTAAAGGACGGTTCTTCTTTTACGCTTGCCGGCGTTAGTGTTGATTCTGCGGTAAATGGAGATATCGCTTTCGATATCACGGATAATGGGAATGGATCTTTTGATGTTGTCTTGAAAGCATCTACTGATATGAATTGAGGCTTGATACTCTATTTGGGACTGAAGATTTAATAACGTGCGCATTTTAACTCGCCTTTAGGCTCTCCAAGAAAGGCTAAAAAAATAGTTGCGTAGTCTGCTTGCGCCTATGTTATTAGCCTTTCTATAAAGCCTAAATTCTCAGTCCTTAATGTTTTGGAAAAAGGTTTTCAATAATTTCACTTGACTTTTTTTGGATAAAATAATCAGTACTTTTGTCCGATAGAGATCAGGTTCGGAAGTTTATTGAATGCTATAAAATTATTAATTTTTTGTGAGTTAGTTCACAAATAAAAAAATATTATTTTCATTTTTTAGCTTTTTTTTTAAATTAAGCTATATTATTAGTTAGCGGATCCTCATTTGAAAGAATTAATTAGACCTTCTTTCGGATAAATAGGTTACAATAAATTACAGAGCTATAGCGTTAATTTAGTTTGATAAAAAACCAATAACTATTTTATTTTGCATATAGGCAATATTAAATGTTGTTTCAGTGGTGTTTGTATTTTTGCTTTTTGTGAACTTTTGAAAACTGACCTTCTGAAATTCTTGGTTTTTTATGTGGTTTGAATTTAAATTAGATTTCTTTTCCTGCCCAGGAACTGAAATAATATTATTAAGGAATAAAAATGGCTGAAACAATTAGTAACCTTGGTGACGTTACACAGGATCAAGTGCAGCAAGGACTCAATGACGGATCTTTAGTGGATAATGGAGATGGTATTTTCTTAAGTGGTGTCATTGGTGAAAGCATAACAGGAACATCTGATGTCACAGATCTTGATGGTTCTACTCTTGGCAATACAGAACTCACTCTTGTTCTGACTGGTAATCAAGATCTAAATGCAAGTGGCGCCAATGCGGATGATCGTCTTGTAGGTAATGATGGCGATAACGTTTTATCTGGTAACGGGGGTGATGACCAATACAGTACCGGTGCCGGAACTGATACAATCAATTTTGGTACAGGCTCTAATACTGTTGAAGTCGATGGTGGTGGTGAAAAAACTATTGTTGGAAATTTGGATGGTGGAAATAATTTAATTATTATTCAACCGGCAGAAAACTCGGATGATGCATCTACAACACTGCTTACAAAACTGAAAATCGGTGATAAAGTCAGAGTTCAAGGCATACAAGATGCTGATGGTGATGGAAAGCTTACAGTGGCAGATATTGAAGGGATTTCTTCAGATGCTGATGGTAATGCTGTTTTTACATTAAAAGATGGATCTTCTTTTACCCTGAGTGGAGTTAATGCGGATTCTGCGGTTAATGGAGAAATAGCATACGATATAGTTGATAATGGGAACGGATCTTTTGATGTGGTCTTAAAAGCTGCTGATGATATGAGTTAAAGGATTACACTGCTGTAGCAATAAGGAGCGAGGATTTAATAATATCCGAATCTTGGCTTGTCTTTTTGTCCGTCTTCTGCGTTGTAGAAACAGTTGCATAGCTCGCTATGCGCCCGTTTCTACGCCTTGAAGACGAACAAAAATCCTGCGCCAAACTTTCGGATATTATTAAATCCTCACTCCTAAATGGTTCTGAATTTAAGAAACCTGTTAACTATAAAAGGTTAATAGGTTTTTTTTTGTCATTCAGAAATTTAATGTGACTAGTGTCGCTGTTAATTTTGAATTGATAGATAAAATTTTAGCTGGTCTTTTCCAAAGCCTTTTATCGGAAATCTCAATCTTTGAGAGCGTGGATTCTCGATAAGAGAATTCGGGAATGACGGTTTTTATTAGATTTATGTACCTATCCATCCAACATCCAATATTGATAGTGTACTAGTACTTCATCTGAATATTGTAGAGCGGACTTTAGCCCGCTATTCACTCAATTTTTAATTTGTAGCGGACACTGAAGTCCGCTCTACATCAACTCCGACCTATCAAATCTAATTTGTCGGAATACTAGGCTAATGGGACAAACTAAAGTATTGAATATTTTATTTATTCACAATGATTTGCCGGGTCAGTTTATTCATCTTATCCGTTATTTATCAAATCATCCAAGTTATCAAGTATTTGGTATTTGTAGTGATCAGGCTACCAATTTATCAGAAGCTAGTCTTTATAAACAACTTTTCCAATATCAGGAAAAGAAGCCCAATTCTACGGAAATACACCCTTATGTAACCGATATAACCCGTAGTGTGTTAAATGCTCTGGCAGTAGTTGAGGTGTTGCAGCAGTGCAAACAAAAAGCTATATATTTTGATCTAGCAGTTGCCCATACTGGCTGGGGTGAGGCTCTTTATTTTAAGGAAATTTATCCTGATACACCTTTGCTGGGTTATGTGGAATTCTTTTTTCATGCACAGGGAGCAGATGCTGGGTTTGATCCTCTCTATCCTGTATCAAAAGATCATGCCAGGCAAATAAAAACCTTAAATGCCCAGCTACTTCTTGGTATGACAGAATGTGATGCGTTGGTAACACCGACCCATTGGCAAAAAAGTTTATTTCCTGCCCTATGGCAATCCAGTATAGAAGTCATTCATGAAGGCGTGGATATTAATTTATGTAAGCCCGATAATTCAATCAGTTTTACCTTGCCTAATGGGACTTTGCTGACTCGTGAAAATGAAATTGTTACTTATAGCGCCAGAAATTTGGAACCCTATCGCGGTTTTCCCGTCTTGTTAAAAGCCATAGAGCGCATTTGCCAAAACAGACCGCATTGCTATATTATCATTACCGGTGGTGATGAAATCAGTTACAGCAGAAAATTAGCTAATGGCGAAACTTACCGAGAGAAATATCTAAAAACGGTTTCTTTGCCTAAAGATAGGGTTCATTTTCTCGGTAAAGTATCTTATTCTACTCATCTACAAATTTTGCAACTTTCCTCTGTGCATATTTATTTAACCTATCCGTTTGTCTTGTCCTGGTCATTTATAGAAGCTATGGCCTGTGCTTGCGTGATTATAGCTTCGGATACAAAGCCGGTCATGGATGTGCTTGAACCCGATATAAATGGAATTGCCATCAGTTTTTTTGATAATCAACAAATAGCTGATCAAGTTGATGCAGTATTTAATCATCCAGATCGAAAAAGAAAACTCGGACAAGTTGCCAGAGAAAAAATCAAACACTATTATCAGCATCACTTTTCTATCAATCAATACTTGCATTTATTTCAACAATTAACCGAATCAAAACATGCGTGATATTTTATTAAAATGCCGTTCATTTGTTATTTATACTGGTATTTTTAGTTTTGTAATTAATCTTTTGATGCTGGCACCGATTATCTTTTTGATCAATGCGCTGGATCGGGTGTTATCTAGTAGAAGTCTGGAAACTTTGTTTATGTTGGCCATTATTGCTGTTTTTGCAATGGTTATAGAAGCATTTCTGGAAAATATCCGGACTAAATTACTGGGTCGTTTTAGTTTGGTATTGCAAGAGATGCTAGGTGTTTCTGCGTTAAAAGAAATTTTAAAGATCAAGCAGAAAGAAATTCAAATTCGGTATGGAATGGATGATGTTAATAGGTTACAGGAATTTATTACTACAAAAGGCGTTAAAGCGTTGTTTGATTTGCCCTGGATACCTTTTTATATCTGTCTCCTTTATATGTTTCATCCTCTGTTAGCCCTACTCGCTGTGATTATTTTATTGATTTTAGTCGTGTTAGCGATTTGGGAGCATCAGGCAACTTACCATAATCAATTGGCGGTTGGAGCCTATGGTCTGGGTGCCAGAAATTTCTTGGATTTATCCTTCAGTAATAATGAAGTTATTAATGCCTTAAGTATGCAAGAACGAATAACCAAACGCTGGTGGTTAATCAATGAAGACTATCTTGATCGAAAAAATAAGGTTGAAGATAAGATTGCTTTTATTCAGTCTATTGCGATATTTGTTAGAAGCAGTCAAATGATCTTTTCTATCAGTTTGGGCGCATATTTAGTTATAACGCAAAATCTTTCTGCCGGTATCATGATTGCGGCCAATATTGTTATGGGACGGGCAATTGCCCCTATTGGTTCAGTTATCGTGGCAGGCAAGTCATTTATCAATGCACGAGAAGCCTATAAACGCCTGGACAAATTGTTACAACAACATAATGATCATACGCGATTTTCTTTACCTGCGCCTTTGGGGAAACTTTCAGTTGAAAGTGTTTTTTTCTATTTAAACCGAGACAGAAATATTTTAAATGGCGTCAGTTTTCAAATAGAGCCGGGAGAGACTTTAGCCATAATCGGTTCTAGTGGGTCGGGTAAAACTACATTAGCGCGATTGCTGGTAGGTTTCTATCAGCCAGTTGATGGCTTTGTTCGTTTAGATGGAGCAGATGTTGGTCAATGGTCGTCAAATGGTCTGGGTCATCTTATTGGTTATTTACCGCAAGATATTCAGTTATTTAATGGCACCATATCAGATAATATTGCGCGTCTTGAGCCAGTTAAAGAAAACGAGGATAAAATTATAAAGGCTGCCAGACAAGTCGGGATTCACGAGATGATTTTGAAAATGTCAGACGGCTATGATACGGATATTGGTGAAAAGGGCAGTAAACTTTCAGGAGGCCAGCGACAACGTATCGGATTAGCCAGAGCGGTGTATGGAGAACCTAAATTTCTAGTTTTAGATGAGCCCAATTCAAATATGGACGGTGAAGCAGAATTAGAGTTACTTCGATTGATTGAAGAGCTAAGACAAACAGGCACCACTGTTATTGTCATCACCCATAAACCGAACTTAGTCGACATAGCTGATAAAATACTGGCTTTACATGAAGGCAACGTAGTTCAGTTTGGAACACGTTCAAAAGTATTAGAGCAAATTAAATTGGTATAGCAATATGGCATATGAATACTGGTTACAAAAATTGCCTCAAATATCAGTTGATAAGGCTGGAGAATCCACTCGTTTAGTTCGTTCTGGTCTGTTTTTTGGGGTTTTTCTGGTTGTGGTTTTTATGATCTGGGGAGCATTGGCACCTATTAAAGGAGCGGTTGTCACCTCTGGCATTATTAAAATTGATCTAAATCGTAAAACTTTACAGCATTTGGAAGGTGGAATTATTAAAGAAATTCTGGTCAGGGAAGGCAGTAGGGTTGAGAAAGGGCAAAAGTTGCTGATTCTGGAAGATATTTCAACACGTTCGCAATTATTTATTCTGAAAGATCGCTATATTACCGGTAAAGTAAAGGAAGCACGTTTAGAGGCACAGAAAAAAAATGCAAAAAAAATAGTCTTTCCTAAGGAAATTACCGATACAAAAGAGCAAAAATTAACCCGAATTTTAGAAAACGAAATTGATTTTTTTAATTCTAAACTAAAGAGTTTTAATGACCAGGTCAAATTATTAAAGTTTGAGATTAGTCAGATAAATGTTGGTTTAAAGGGTTCTAAACAGGAAATGAATGCTATTAAAACAGGTATAGGCTTCATTAAAAAACAACTAAAAGCCACTCGCTCTTTAGAGAAAAAAGGTTATGTAGAAGATTCTAAAATTTGGGAGCAACAACGTTTATTAGCTGAGAAAAGAGAGAAAATTGGTTCGTTAATTTCCGAAGATGCATTAGCTCAAACCAAAATTACCAATATCCGTTTAAAAATCATTACCCTAGAGAATAGTTATAGACAAGAAGCGGATGATCAATTAAAGGATACCCAATTAGAATTACGTGAAATTCAAGAGCTTTTAAGACCAGCAGAGCATGCATTTGAACGTACGGAAGTGGTTGCACCATTGGCTGGACAGGTTATGAATATTAAAGTGAATACAGTCGGTGGTGTGGTGCGCCCTGGTGAAGACTTAATGGAATTGGTGCCGGATAAAAAAGAGCTAATTATCGAGGCAAAAATTCAGACCAGTGATATTGATAGTGTACATCTTGATCAATTAGCCTATATTCAATTACTGGCCTATAGTAGTAGAAAAACGCCACTGCTGAGAGGTAAGGTCAATTATATTTCTGATGATGTCATAGAAGATAATATTGACAGAGGGGTTTATTTTTACCTTTGTCATATCAAAGTCGATGAAGCTTCAATCGCCGATTTAGCTGAAAATGTATTGTTATCTCCAGGTATGCCCATCACTGCATTTTTGCAAACCCGTTCCCGAACCTTTATGGATTTTATTTTAGATCCTATTGTAAGTCATGCCCGTAGAGGGTTTAGAGAAGAGTAGGCTGGTTTCATCAATTTTTAGAAAAGTTTGTGGGGGCTGAAGTAGAGCGGACTAAAGTCCGCTCTACAAGACTTATCAAACCAATATCGACAGATTATTGGTTTGATTTAGGTAATAATTTAAAACGCAATGAATAATAAGCCAGAAAATTCTTCATCAATAAAAGTAAAAGGCCAGGTTGAGAGTCTGTGCAATAATTGTATTGTAGGTTGGGCACAATATAAAGATGATCTGACTCAAGCCGTGTTAATTGATGTGTATGAGGGTGATAATCATTTAGACACGATTCAGGCAAATCTTGATACTGTAATCTTGGGTGTGCTGAAAAACTTCGGGCATTGTGGTTTTTCTTTTTCAGTTCCTGGAGAATATCTTTCCGGTAATCAGCGATTATTGAAATTTGTAGAACAGGGTAATCAGGAGCCATTACCAGGCAGTCCATTCAAAGTAGGAAGGGGAAGTTTTGATTCTAAATTCAAGATTAAAAATGGCCGGTTTTTAGAAGGACAAATTCAACAAAGAACTTCTGAAAAAACTGGCTATAGTCTCAAACTATTATTAGATAATAAAGTTTTCTGGCAAGAGAATTTTCAAGGTGGAAAACTTCAGGCTATTAATCTGGAATTACCTGAATCAGTATTTGATAATCAGCATCATATCATTCAAATTAAAATCTTTGATCAGCAGGACAAACTGGTATTGTTGACTATGCGAAAGCTAAAGCATAGTTATCAAGGGCTAGTTGAAAAACTCAGTTTTGATAAAATAAGCGGCTGGCTAGTCAATACAGAACATCCCGATGTTGCTGTTAGTATTGAACTGGCGATTAATGGTTCGAAAGCGATACAAACATCCTGTAATATTTCACGTCAAGATGTTCAGAAAAAAAATCAGTTATCTACAGATAAAGTGGGTTTTAGTGTTGACCTGCCTCCATCACTCCTGCTGAATTCAGCAACCTCTATTGAAGTTTTTATAAAAGGAACCGATTATCGGGTTCTGAGTAAAAAATATATTTTAACGCCCAAAGATATAGCTATTCGATCGTTAATCTCGGCTGCTGAACAATTGAATTCTGTATTGCCTGAGCAACAAAATATTACCTTATCAGCAGGGCTTCAAGTATCGAATGATGCTAATACATGGGTGAGACAACAGATTATTGCTCCCCTTATCAATCAGTTACGTCAGCAAGCCGGTATGACTACGCAATTAAAGTTATCTATAAATCCAGTAACGCAAGTCCCTGTTATTGAAAAAGACCTGGTTATTGATATTATCATTCCTGTCTATCAAGGCTATGAAGAAACGATTGCTTGTATTGATAGTGTGTCGAATGCAAAAAACAACATATCCTGCGAAATTATAGTTATTAACGATTTGTCCCCTGATGGTCGATTAACCTATAAGTTACAAGCTTTGGCTAAAGAAAAAACTTTTACTTTACTTGAAAACCAAATAAACTTGGGCTTTGTTGCCACGGTAAATATCGGATTGGGCTTACATAAAGGTCGTGATGTTGTGATTTTGAATTCTGATACAGAAGTTTACGATTATTGGCTGGATCGTATGCAGAATACCGCACAAAAAAATAATAACATAGCAACAGTCACTCCCTTCTCAAATAATGCAACAATCTGTAGTTTTCCTGGATTCAATCAAGATAATCCGTTAAATCAAACTTTTAGCCTAAAGCAACTGAATCAATGGTTTGCTGAATTAAATAATCAAAAATCAGTAGATCTTCCTACAGCAGTTGGCTTTTGCATGCTGATTAAGCGTGAAGTTTTAGAAAGCATTGGTTATTTAGATGAAAAAACCTGGCAAAAAGGCTATGGCGAGGAAAATGATTTTTGTTTAAGGTCTTCAACCTTTGGTTGGCGGCATGTGTTGGCAGCCGATGTATTTGTACAACATCACGGCTCCGTATCATTTGCAGACGATAAACAATTTTGGCTGGAGACTAATTTACCTAAATTAAATCAGCTATATCCGGATTACTCGGCTACTGTACAGCGTTTTATATTGCAAGATCCGGTTGCACAATATCGAAATACAGTGATTAAAAAAATGCTCCATCAACAATCAGATAATCATATCCTGTTTATCATGCATGATTTGGGGGGAGGGGCTAAAACCCATGCCGTCCATATGACTGGTTTGCTGGAAGAACAAGGCCATGCGGTATTAGAGTTAATCGCATCAGAAACACAATGGGAATTAAAAGATTCGACGGGTCAGTTATGTATGAAGTATCGCTATCCAGAAGACTACAAACAATTAGAATCTGATTTAAAAGAACTGGGTGTATGGCGTATTCATTTCCATCAGTTGATTGGTTTCCCCGAATGTATCTGGCAATTAGCAGAAAGTTTATCCTGTGCCTATGATTTTACCGCCCATGATTTTTTGCCCATTTGTCCTCGAATTACTATGATTGATGAAAGTGGACGATATTGTGGACAATCACAATTCGATACAGATAAATGCCAGCGTTGCATTCAATTGAATGGCTTACCCCAACTCGAAGGTTTTGACAATCTATGGCGTGAATATAATCAATCAGTGAATCATTGGCGAGAAGAATTTGAGCAAAAATTAATAGCCGCTGACAATGTATTTTGTCCCTCGCAAAGCACCGCAAAAATATATAAAAGTCACTATGCTTTAAAAAATATTCAAGTTAAAGAGCATCCAGAAGCCATATTCAACATTCAAAAGCCAAAACTAGACTCTCAAAATAAAATGGTTAATGTTGCAGTGATTGGAGCGATAGGTGAACATAAAGGTAGCCATTTATTGCTGAGTTGTGCAAAACATGCATTAAAGGAAGGCTTGTCTTTGCATTTTGTGATAATTGGTTTTACTGATATTAACGATTCTTTTAATCAATTGGACAATGTTACTATAACGGGTGAGTATGAGAATTCTGAACAACTGCAAAAACACATTCAAACCTATGAGTGTCAAATAGCCTTGTTTTTGAGTATCTGGCCAGAAACTTTTTGTTATACCTTGACAGAAGCTTTGCAAAATAATCTTTATCCTGTCGCCCTAAATTATGGTGCAATAGCAGAGCGAATTAAAAAGTTAAAGTTTGGTACGCTCCTGCCCACCAATAGTACTGCTAGAGATATTAATAAAAAGTTAATCAACGGGGAAATTGAAACGGAAAATCAGAAAAATTCCATTACTTATCAAGGTGCTCAATACCCTGATATTATTGAAGATTATTATCATGTTGATAAGAGTTAAAGCCTTTTTAACATCCTTGACAAATGGCATAAAAAAAATAGTTTGCCGGATAAGGGTGAAATCTAAAAAACAGGATTCTATTGTATTAAGTGATGCTGTTCATGCTATAGAGAAGCCTGATCGTTTGTCACAAAAAACAACGGCGGATGTTTTAACCTTTGATGCTAAAAAAAGTGTTTTTGTTGTAAAAAAACGCTGCTTCTCGGTTGCAATATACGACACTAAAAATTTTTTAGTTCATACTGTCAAAGTCGGTGAAGCGCAACAAATCATCAATCTTAAACGATACATCAAAGATTACTGTTTGCCCTTTTCAGGAAATTGGTTTCATGCAGCTCAAGCAGACTTAGGCTTGTATAGTCCTGAAACAGGCAGTTTATTTTTATACAATACTGAAAAAAAAACAGGTCAAACTCTTATTAATAAATCCCACAAAAAACAAAATAAACTCGAGCCAGTCACTGGTGATTGGATGGGGAATGGTAAGCAATCAATTGGCTTGTTTGATAAAAAAAACTCAGCTTTTTTGATTAAAACTTTAGTAGACAAAGAAGCAAAAGAAAAAAAGTTTTCTTTTGGTTCGCCTCAATATGAGGGAATTCCTTTAGTGGGGGATTGGGATGGCGATGGAAAGGACTCTATCGGATTGTATCTTCCTGAACAAGGCCTGTTTTTTTTACATAATGGTCTGAATGGCTGTTTGACTGCCGATATGAACTTTTATTTTGGCCCGAAGAATCAGAACATGATGCCAATTGTTGGGGACTGGAATGGTGATGGAAAAGACAAGATTGGTTTGTATAGTTCGGAGCAAGGCTTGTTTTTCCTACCTAATAAAAATGAAGGGATGGATGAAGTTGATTACGCATTTTATTTTGGGCCAAAGAAACCTGGATTAATGCCTGTTGTGGGGGATTGGAAGGGCGAAGGAACAACGGGAGTTGGTGTTTATGATCCGGAAACATTTACATTTTATCTTACTCAAAATTTAATAGGTGGTTCAGCTGAAATAGAATATAAATTTTCTGAGAAAATTGAAAATGGTTTGCCATTTGTAATGAGTTATATCGCATAAATGATTAATATAACACCTGAAAAACTAACCATTTTAAAAAAATCAGGACTGGATTTTTACGGCTCTAATCGACCTATTGCCAGTGATTTCAGTTTTGAACCGCCTTGTTCTATTAAATTTACTAGCATAGAGCATGGATGTCATTTAGGCGCATTTAGTTATATTGTCAGTGGTTTTTTATGTGGTGTTAAGATAGGTCGATATTGTTCAATGGGTGAGAATGTACAAATAGGGCGACAAAATCATCCTATGCATTGGTTGTCGACCAGTCCTTTTTTATACCTTAATAATAAAGATATTCTTGATGTTGATGCTGTATTTGATGAAAAAATTTTAACAGCAATACCTGTTTATCCTGAACCAGCAACACAGTTAAAAAAGACCATCATTAAGAACGATGTCTGGATAGGACATGGCGCTATTGTTAATGCGGGCGTATCTATAGATAATGGTGCAATCATTGCATCAGGATCTGTCGTTACCAAAGATGTACCAGCATATGCCATTGTGGGTGGGAATCCTGCCAAATTAATTCGTTATCGTTTTCCTTACACTGTTAACATTCAGCTCCAATATTTACAATGGTGGAAATATGCGCCTGAGCAAATCAAAAACTTGCCTATACATGATATTCATCAATTCATTAAGGAAATTAAGTTATTAAATTTAATATCCTATGAGATAAATGAGTGCATAGTTAGCAGTCTATTATCTGAACCATAAAAAGTAGAAAAACAAGAGATGGACGGATTTAAAGGGAGATCAGTAAATGCTTCAAGTTGAAGAGTAAATAGAGTGGAATATCACAATCGTTGGCAGAAACTCTACAAAACTTGTATTGATATTAAACAAGATATACCCATCCCATTCACGGGCGTGATGCGATTGATCGCGTTGTTACGCTTAGACCTTAAACTGGATAAAAGTCTAAGACAGCGTGCTAAACGTTTGAGATTAATTGTTTGGTGTTTATTGCATGGTTTGAATGAATATCAAGCCTTACGTGAATCATCCTTAATAGAAGATATTGAAAAACTTAAAGTTCCGGCATTGAACCCACCTGAAGCAGGTGCAGAGGGGATTTCTGAATTGATGATAGGGCTCTGGTTGTTGAGGGATGATTTACAAAAAGCCTTTTCTTTGAATTGCGTTCAATCAAGAGCTGAATATTTACGCTGGTTTTTAGAATATAAAATACCGGATTTACCTCAATTTTGTCACTTGGCAGCGTGGCAAATGCAGTATCTCAATTCAAGAAATTCAATTTATAATCCACTCAGTCCTATGTTGGGTTTATTAAAACAGAGTGGTAATGATCTTTCTCTGGTATTAAATATGCAACAGGATTTGCCCGTTCGTATTACGGATTTGATGCTATTTATCTGGATACGGCGTGAAGATCTTCATGATAGTTGTGATATAACTACAAGACAGGGGCGATTAGTGTTTGCTACCTGGTGTTTATTATTGGGCATTAAAGAATATTCTTTTTTAGAAACTGATTTGCCCAAGAATTATTTAGAATGTTTAAAAACACCTGCACAAGAGCCATTACAAGCTGGAAATGCGGGTGTTTCCGAAATTATGCTCGGGATTTGGCTATTGCGAAAGGATGTGCAACAAGCTTTTCCATTAGATAATGAGAATTCAATACGCGGTTTTATCCATTGGTTTGTGAACGACTGTGAGTATGATTTTCCAGAGCTTTATCAACCAGCAGATTGGCAAAAGTCTTATTGGACAAAACCAATTCAGCCAGACTTTTCGCTTAAAAATAATCCAGAAAATTCTTTACCCACTAACAATCTTAAAAATCAGTCACTAGCTACTTTAGTTTCAGGTGTCAATTTGATTGGTTTTGCTTATGGAGAATTTGGAATTGGTGAAGATGTACGAATGGCTGTATTAGCCTGTGAGTCAGTTGGTATTCCTTTTGCTGTTTATAATATTTCGCCAGGTGATAAAGTATCACAATTAGATCGGAGTATTATCCGGCATGTATCTGATGATTTAAAATATGATACCAATATTTTTTGTTTGACGGGTTTTGACACGGTAAAATTTTTTTTAGAATTAGGTAGTGATATTTTCTGTGGTCGTTATAATATTGGCTATTGGCCTTGGGAATTACCACGCTGGCCAGATGCCTGGCAAGATGCCTATAATTTAGTAGATGAAGTCTGGGCATCAACCCAGTATTCAGCTGAATCATTTAAAGTTAATTCACCCGTTCCTGTTTTGCATATGCCGTTTGTAGTAAATATAGGAGCAATGGGTAACTATCGTCGCAAAGATTTTAATTTGACCGAGAACAAATTTATCTTTGTATTCGCCTTTGATTTTAATTCTTATTATGCTCGTAAAAATCCAGAAGCGCCTGTTAAAGCATTTAAACTTGCTTTTAAAGATATGAATGAATCGGTTGGATTGGTCATTAAAGTGATGAATACTGATCATAAAAGTCCCCAATGGCAAAAATTTAAAAAATTATTGGCTGATGACTCACGTATTATCATTATTGAGGAGGCCATGCGTCGAGATAAAGTCAATGCTTTGTATCAACTTTGCGATTGTTTTGTTTCTTTGCATCGAGCCGAAGGTTTTGGGCGAGGGATTGCTGAAGCTATGTTGTTAGGAAAACCAGTGATAGTCACAAATTTTTCAGGCAATCTGGATTATACTCATGCGGACAACGCTTATTTGGTTGAACAAAAATCAATTGTTATAGACAAAAAAGATTATCCGTGTGGGCAAGGGCAGTATTGGGCAGAGCCAGATATTCACATTGCTGCAAAGAGAATGCAAGAAGTTTATAAAGAATCTCCAAACTCAAAAAAAACTATTTTGGCAAAAAAGTTTATTAAACAACATTACAATCCCGTTGTAGTGGGAGCCCAGTATAAGGAAAGGTTAAAAAACCTTGATTTAAAACACGTCAAGAGCATGAATACATGAGTACTCTGGTGGTATGCGGTAGCCCTTGGGCAAACATTGAAAAAGTCATTAAACTATTGGGGAAAATGGGGGTGGCAACTACAAAAGATGCGCCGTCTGGCACGATTACTAATATAAAGAACTGGCATAAGAATCTTTTTTGCCAATATGAGAGCTCAGCCAGCACCATTCAACCAGGAAAAGCCTGGCAACAAGCGGTGGGAGATATTTTTTTAGCTAACTATGACTCGCCAGTTTGGGGTTGGGGGGATTATCGCAGTACTCTGTTACTTGATTTTTGGCTCGATTTTGATCCCAATATTAAATTTGTATTGTTGTATGTATCACCCGAACAAGCTTTATTGCATGCGTTGGCATCAATTTCAGATGAAGCAAACTTTGATTCCGAAAAGATATTGGCTGAATGGTTATTATTTAGCATTTCAATGCAGCAGTTTCAATGGCAGAATCGCAAATATTGCATAATGGTCGATGCCAATTGCGCCTTGAACCAGCCTTCAACATTTTTTGATGCAGTGTCGGACTATTTAAAAATACCACTAAAAAACTCAGAGGAAATCATTGCTGAGAATGATGTCCATTATAATTCTTTGGCAATGTTGTTAGTGCAGACTATTCTCCAAAATTATCCGGAAGTTGTATCCGCTGCTAAAGAAATTGAAGCAAGTTTGCATGTTTTCAAAAAAACGGAGTCAAATCAACTATTGATAGAACCTTCTATCGTTCAATTTCAGCAATACCTTGCTACTGAAGAAAAAATTCCCCAGCTGGAAACAGAACTAATTCAGCAAATAGAATTTGCCGATGACCGTTTTAATCAAATAGAAGCGCTGATCCAGATCAATGACAAGCAAAAAAAACTAGCGGAGGACAGCGAAAATAAAATTCAAAGGTTACAGCAAGGTAGTGATATGCTGTTATTGCAAATACAGCAGACACAAGAAGGGCAGGAACAATTTTTTATTAAAAATCAAGCTTTGCAGACCCAGTTGCAAAATAAGGTGTTTTTGCTTGAGCAGTTGCTGAGTCCTGTCATGATTAATCTAATCAATGAAGGTCATGATATTACCGCTATAATTAACATTGAACAGGATTTACCCGTTCAAATTACCGATTTAATGGCGAGTATCTGGATACGGAGGGGTGATCTTCATGAACAATGTAACTTGAATACACGAGCAGGAAGGCTGACTTTTGTGGTCTGGTGTTTATTATTGGGTGTCAATGAATATCCAGAACTAAAGGACGATTTATCAACTGATTTTATAGCGCGTTTACGTGCACCGACAAAAGTGACCCAGCATGCTGATAAATCAGGTATTTCAGAAATTATGATGGGAATCTGGTTGTTGCGTGATGATGTACAGCAAGCTTTTTCACTAAAAACAGAACAGTCATGTAACCAATTTATTTCATGGTTTATGCAGTATTGTGAATATGATATTCCTGAGATTTATCTGCCTGCTGATTGGCAAAAACCGTATTGGGCGAAGATTGTAATATCTGAGCAATAAACGATTTATACTTTGCAAAGTCACGATTTCTAGCGGTCAGTTTTGCCGAGACTGCGTTGCTGAAACATTTGCGGAGCCTTGCTATTGACAAAAACAACTCGCTGTAAAATTCGCGACCGCGACTGCGCGAAGTATATTACGAGACCATCGGGTGTTTCCAAAGGCTGAGTTGCAAAAAAATTAAATTGAGTCATCTCATGCAAAAAAAAGACATCCTTCTTATTCAATATACTGACACATTAGATCATTTAATTCATTTGGGGGCAGGTCGTTGTAGAGAGCTTGAAGGTTATTTATTATTCAATCCTAAGCATCTCATGTTAGTAGAAGCTGATGCCATGTTTGCTCAAGCCCTACAGAAACGAACGGAAGAAAATCAAACCATAAATGTCATCAACAAGGCTGTTTCAGAAGAGACGGGAAGTAAAAAACTTTGGCGTTATAGTTTGCCTGATGTACATAGTTTACATGAAGCAACGGGATTGTATGAACTGTTTCCAGGACTAAAGCAGCTCGAACCCTTAATGGTTGAAACCATTAATCCAGTAGAATTAATTAAACCTTTAGCTTTGCAAGTAAGACAAAACAACCTGTTAGTGATTGATGTGCCGGGGGAAGAATTATCCCTATTGAAAGCTCTACAAAAAGCAAAAAAGTTGTCTGTTTTTCGTTTTCTGGAACTGCATTGTGGCATGCAAGCCTTATATAAGGACGGGGATTCGGCAGGGGAGGTTCTTGACTGGTTAAAAAAACAAGGGTTTGATATTTTAACAGAGGATAAAAGTAACGATCCTGACCGCCCCAGATGGTTGCTAAAAGTTAATGAGATCACATTAGAACGCGATGAATTAACACTATTGGTAGCAGATCAACTAGTTCAGTTAGCATTGTTGACAGAAGAGAAATCCAGCTTAATTCAGAGTAATCAGCTACTTTCTCAAGAAAAGTCTGAATTAATTCAAGCTAGAGATCATCAAATTTCTGCGTTGATAGCTGAACGGGATGAACAGCTTGCATTGGCTACAGGACAGCAAAATCAACTAGAATTATTGGTACAAGAGAAAGTGGGGCTTATTCAAGATAATCAGCTGTTGACGAAAGAAAAGTCAGAATTATTTCAGGCCAAAGATCAACAAATTAATGTCCTGGCAGGGGAACGAGATGAACAACACGCATTATTAGTGGAGCGGCAAACGCAATTAGAAATGTTAATGCAAGAAAAAAACGCACTATTTCAAATCAAAGAACAACTGGCGCAAGAGAATTTAGAAGCAGTACAAGGAAAAGATCAACAAATTAGCAGGTTATTGCAAGAGCAAAATGAGCAGGTTGCTCTTACTACAGAGCAGAAAACAGAACTGGAGATGTTGCAGCAAGAAAAAACCATTCTAATTCAGAGTAATGAACAGCTCACTCAAGAAATGATTGAGTCGACTCGAGTCAAAGGTCAGCAGATTAATACTCTGACTGATGAGCGAGATGAACAAAGTGTTTTAGTCAATCAAAGTCAAAAACAATTGCTTGAGATTCAAGAACAACAAACATTATTAGTAAATCAACACCAAACACTCAAACAGACCTTGGAGACTATTTTAAACCAAGAGGTAGCGCTTAAAAAAGAACTTGAAGAAGTAAAACAAACTACTTCTTTATCGATCAAATTACAAACATTAAAAGAGGCTGATTTAAAAGATTTACAACATCGTTATCAAGCTTCTTTAGTGGTACAAGAAAATCAACATAAATTATTAAAGCAATTAAGCGAACGATTAACCTTGGCGGCCGATTATTTTCATGAAATTTCAGCGCAAAGCGATTTATTAAAGGAAGAAAAGCTCGTCAGTAAACACGTACTATTTCCATGGTTAAGCAAGTTCAAAAAAAAAACCAAAGTTGATGTTTCTTCTGAGATAGATATCAATAGCTGATGAAAACAAATTATAAAGCTACCTTGCAAAAACTGTCACAAGTGATAGATGATAGTCTGGTGTTGTTGAAGCTATCGGATATAAATCAACAAAAAGACATCTCACTTAATATACCTGTTACTAGTTTGCTAGATCAATGTCTGGAACTTTGTGAACAACACCATACTTATATTCAAGAACCCATTCGAATCATCCACCACTTTGGCTTGCCTTTAAATTCTCCACTGCTACCCAGTTTGGCTACCTTGGCAAATACTCAGGTTATAAAAGATATTCACTTGCAAAACACTATTAATAGTCAAACTCTCGTGGCTAAAAAAATTGATCCAGAAAATCAAGTGCATAGTACCCCAATAGAGGATGAATGTTGGATTCAAGTACTCTTAAGTGAGCTACGTCAAATTCAATTTAGCAGTAATAAAATCGGTCGGCGTCTTTTGGTTTGTAACAATTATTGTCAGCCGCAATTTAATAATTTAAAAAACCTATCCGACTTTTTTGCGGAATTAACACTACAGTTTGATACTCAAGAATTAGTTGTAGTTACTGACCCTTTAGAAAGTTATCAGGTATATTCGACATTAGCACAGTCTGATCAACACATATTTAATTTTGAAGAGTACTGTCAATATACCGTGGATTTTATACAAAAACACCCTGAGTTGACTATTATTCGACATGAAGATTTAATTGCAACACCTGAAAAAGTCTTGCAGGAAATTTGTACTTTATTAGATTTACCCTTTAATGAAGACTTTGAAGTGTTAAAACAGGTGTTTAGTGATGGAAGCATATAAATCACTTTGTAAACTTTTGGGCTATAAAGATAAAATTGAAAAGTCAAGTCTAGTTGAAGAAAAATTATCAATGCAAATAGGTGGATTTGAAGAGAATATAAACAGTAGTAATGAGTTATTTAAAGAAGGGATCATTTCGTATGCACAGAATTTTGAAGATGTAATGCTTTGGCGAGCACTTGGACATGTTGACAATGGTTTTTACATCGACATAGGTGCTCAAGACCCGATTAATGATTCAGTTAGCAAAGCATTCTATGAGCATGGTTGGCGTGGCATACATGTTGAAGCAACTCCATACTATGCGGAGTTGTTACGTCAGGATAGACCAGACGAGGAAGTGTTGGAGTTTGCTGTGAGCGATACTCAAGGTGAAATGGTGTTTTATGAAATTTTGAATACTGGGTTATCAACAGGAGATTTAGAAATTGCTCAAAGTCATCAGAAAAGAGGGTACCCAATAAATGAAATTACGGTTTCGTGTCTGGCATTGTCAGAAATATTAGACAAGGCAGGCGAACGTGAGATTCATTGGTTGAAAATTGATGTTGAATGCATGGAGCTGTCAGTATTAAATAGTTGGGGCGAATGTAAAAAAAGACCATGGATTGTTGTGGTCGAAAGTACTTTGCCGATCACACAGATAGAAGCTCATCAACAATGGGAATATCTACTTCAGGAACGAGGATATAATCCAATCTATTTTGATGGACTTAGTCGTTTTTATATTTCGGAACATCATTTTGAACTTGCTGATGCTTTTCATATAGGACCAAATGTTTTTGATAACTTTTATTTGAGTGGTAAAGGAGGTCCATATTGCTCATTGCTCAATACAAAACTTGAACAAAAAGAACAGGAAATTATAGCGCTAAAGCATGCACTGGTTGTTCGGAAATAGTTGGTTTTATAATTCTGAAATATTTCACCTTTCAATACAAGCTGACACAATATATGGATCAATATTCAATTAAAGTACAGAGTATCACTTCCTTGGAGGTTCTACGAGCTTATCACAATCAACGATTTATTTGCTTTGCTTTTCGTAGCATATTAAGTCGGGATGCAAGTCAAGAAGAGTTAAATCATTATCTTTCTCATATTAGAACAAGTAAAACTCCTGCAGAAATTTTGACCGAAATTCGTAGTTCAAAAGAGGCTAAAAGCACCTGCCCAGTACCCTCATCACAACCAGAGATTGCTTTTCCTTTAATACCAATAACTAATAAAAAAGAGGTTTCAGAGTATCTAGAAGCCATTCAACCAATTGCATATGACAAACTTGGTGATGTTGCCAATCAGCCTACTGTCTCAATTATTATATTACAGTACTTTAAATCAAATCTGACTAGTAATTGTATTCGGTCGTTGCTTCATTATACGGAATTATCATCTACGGAGATTATAGTAGTTGACAATGGTAGTTCCAACGAACATATTGACACCCTAGTAAATGAGTTTAAGTCTTCAATTAGAATTGTTTCAATTGGAATTAATCGGTATTTTGGAGAAGGTAATAACATAGGTGTTGAATCTTCAAAGGGAGAGTTCGTTGTTCTTATGAATAATGACATTGTGGTTACAAAAAATTGGCTTGAAAAGTTAAAGCTCCAGTTGACAGATAATGTTGGAGCAGTAGGCCCATGTTTCTTTTATCCCGATGGACGGATACAAGAGTGTGGGGCATTTATGCGAGCAGATGGTGAAAGTTATCAACAAATGAAAGGGGATAATCCTACCGTATTGCCAAGCATTCCTTTTGAGTGTGATTATATTTCAGCAGCTCTACTGTTAATGCGTAAAGAAAGTTTTTTTCAGGTAGGTGGATTTGATCTTTGTTATGAACCGGCATATTACGAAGATGTCGATTTGTGTTTAAAGCTTCTCTCATATGGATTAAAGACAGTATGTCAGCCAATTGTAAAAATATTCCACAATGAGAATGCAACTTCTTCTGATAGTACTTTAAACTTGAAATTAGATAATATTGTAGAAATAAATCGTAAGAAGTTTTTAGATCGATGGAGAGGATATTTAGTAGACCGTTCAGAAAGTACTTTATTAGCTTGCAATGTTATAGGCTCAAAAGCTTTACCCATTAAGCAAATAAAGTTACGAAAAGAGACAGATAAAACTTTATCTGTATTACTCTATTCACCTTTTAGTTTGACACCAGGTGGAGGAGAAAGGTACTTGTTGACAATTGCTCAGGAGTTATTACGTAATTATAGTGTGACCTTGACTTTTCCTTTTACTTATAGTCGAGTCCGTCTTGGGCAGATGGCAAAATATTTAAATTTAGACTTGACGGGTTTGAATTTAATGAAATTGGATGAAAAATGTATAAAGAAAAAGTGGGATATTTCTTTTGTTATTGGAAATTCTATAGCCCCTCCTTTTCCTAAGCTAGCACTAAAAAGTTTTTATATCTGTCAATTTCCTTTTGATAGAGCATCTTTTAATGGTAGTAAAATTCCCTTTTGTGACGATTATCAATATTTGTGTTATAGCCAATTTGTTAGTAATCATATTTCCAATAGTGCAACAAATGAAGCATTGATATCAAAAGTGTTGCCACCCTCTATACAGTTGTTTAATACGGCCACTAACAAAGAAAAAATAATCGTTTCTGTAGGTAGGTTTTTTACAGGCGGTCATTGTAAAAATCAACATTTATTGATCGAAGCATTTCGAAAATTAACAAGAAATAGTTTTTTTAAAGATTGGAAGCTAATTCTTGTAGGATCTACAAGGCCTGAAAGTGAGCATCGAGCTTATTATCAGCATTGTCTCAAACTAACTGTTGGGTTGAATATTGAAGTTGATCCCGATGCATCAAATGAGTTGTTGTCAGAAATTTATGCAAAAGCAAGAGTATATTGGCATGGTTCGGGTTTAGGAGTCGATGCAGAACTCTATCCGGAACAACTAGAACACTTTGGAATTACACCATTAGAAGCTGCTAGTGCGGGCTGCCAAGTTTTTGTACCTAATGCTGGTGGGCCTTGTGAGGTTGCAAACCAGGCACCAGGAAATTTTTATACATATTCTGATATTGATACGCTTGTTAAATTGACCTTGCAGGTTTGTAATACTCAAGATTCGAGTGTTAGGCAAAATGATGAGGTTGTTAATGAATATGTTAAAAGCTTTAATACATCAAGTTTTGGTAATCATTTAGAAGAGATTATTAACGAAACTACAGTTTTAAGGAGTATTCCTCTTGGTGCCGTTCAAAGTTATCAAAGTTCAATATTGCATTGGATAGGTTGGAGTTATGAGGAGAATGGATTTAGATGGTCAGATGGATGTGAAGCGAGAATTGAATTTATATGGGCAGAAGATCAAGTAAAAAATACGTACATTAGAATCTTATGCCATACTTTTGAATTAAAACGAATTATTATTCACTTTAACGGAAATAAAGTGTTTGACGAAGATATAGATACCAAAGGAATGGAACTTAAATTTGATGGACTCAGTTTTTTGTCTGGAATTAATAGGCTAGAATTTTCTTTTCCAGACGCATGCATTGCAGGGAATGACGATACTCGTTTAATTGCCTTGGCTTTGCGTGAATTGACGTTTGAAATCTAGGTATCTGGTCAGCTTTGGTTTGTTGGATATAATGCGCCGTATACAATACTTTTATAATTTTTCACAGTTAAGCAGACATTATGAATGAGCAAAATTCCAATTTTTTAGATTGTGATACTGAGGTTGAGTTGATTCATAGTTTGAGTAATGAGCCTGATTTGATCTTTAAGCAACATTTTTTAAAAGATCATATGATATTTATAGATAACATTAATGGTAGATTTGACCGTTGCACAATTCCTGTTTCGAGAGAATCGGGAGTTGGGTTGCGTTATGGCACATGGGTCAGGGCAAGGGCAGTAATTTATTCGTTGCTAGATTCTCTGGAATTGTCACCTGTTTTAGCCTTTTTGCCTGAAAAAAAAAACATAAAAGGTTTTGGGGTTTCAGACGATCGTCGGTATGCAAACGCTCTTTCAGTGAAATTTAACTATAAGAATTCATTTTTTCATCAAGAGCCGCAACTAGACATAATGAGGCTCAATAAGAACTGGGGAATTGGTGAGTATGATTTTTGTATTTGTTCTGATGTTTTGGAACATATTATTGGTGAATGGCAGAATGCTCTAGAAAACCTAATGGGATATCTTAAACCAGGTGGAGTTTTAATTCTTTCTGTGCCTTGGAGCAAAAATATTACCGAAACTGTTGAGCATTACCCAGATTGTATAGACTATGACATCATTTTTGAGAATGGGGAATTTAAACAAGTAATTATAGCTCTAGAAGATGGATCATCGTATTCAGCGCAGTTTCCAATATTTCATGGAGGACCTGGTAATACGCTTGAAATGAGGTTTTTTTCTCTTAATCAGTTGATTTCAGAAGGACTACGCTTGGGTTTTTCTTCTTACACACTTTATGGATTAAATGTTCCCCGTTTTGGAATAATGGCCGAGCCAGATGCACCAGAAATTTTGGTGTTCAGAAAATAAGTTTGTAGGTTTATAGGTAATGCTAAAGGTCTCATATATCGCTATTGTTTAGTTTAGTGCTTAACAATTTTTGCGACATATACCTTGAAAAACTCCGATGGTTGAAAAATTGATAACTTTATTTGGTAACGGGTAGGAAAAATATTTATGAAAAATAAATTACAACTCAATGAGTTTGTTGATAAAGCTTTGAAGTTCAAATTGGAAATAGAAGCAACAACTTCTTTTAATGAAAAACGAAGTTTATGGTTTAAATCGTCAATTCCCGTATGAAATGGATGGATTGTCTCCATATTCAGAAGATTATATGAATGTTCAATTAGCAATTTATAAAAAGCTAACTGGAGATAGTTATCGGGTAAGTAGTGAGTTAAGGCGATTTCTAGCATGAAAAATCCCAGTAATATAATCAATGACTTTTTTATAGATCTACAAGATAATATGTCTTAATACAGTATTTTAGAAAGATAAAAAGGATTTTTAGCCGAATTAATGATTCAATATCCATGCCCAAAGGACATGGATTTGGGTTAACCCCCTAAAAGGGGGCCAAGCTGGCCTTTAAAAAAGGCAAGCTTGAGAGTTGAACCACCATTATTGGT
>CAYNRB010000022.1:0-26183 GCA_964399475.1 uncultured Methylomarinum sp. | reverse complement strand
GGACTAAAAATCATCACTCCGCTATCGCTCCGTTTCCCTGATTTTAAGCGATTGAATATTCAACTCTACTATGTCGCAACCAAGTCGCTCTGATTGGATAATAATCGTTTTACGTACTTCTTCACCTATTTTCCCTTTCAATACCTTATACCTGTATTTGGGAATCCATACAATATGATACTGGCAATGCCAGACTACATGTGCTAACTTCTTAAATCGACTCATCTGTTACTCCTTACTCTTGATTTGGTGGCTCAACTCAAGGTAAGGTTGTAACATTTGTTCAATTCATAGGCACAGCCAAAGTGCTCCACGCCCATAGGACGTGGCTATCTAAGTTTTAGTATATGATGCCCAACAGGCAATCAATTGATAATTCCAAGCGCGCCATTGTGTACTGACAGAATTTTGGGCCGTCCTGCGTCCGCCTCAACTCCGCACAAAAGCCGCTCCGTTAAGGCTACCTCACTGACTTGACGGCTTTCGGTATAAAATTTTAGCTTCCCTTGCACGCTATCGCGCACTTCGGATCAGCAAATTTCCCTGACGCCTACCGTGGACTAAAAATCATCACTTCGCTATCGCTCCGTTTCCCTGATTTTAAGCGAATGAAATTTATTCAAATAAATTACATTTAGTGGCGTTTAAATACTTAAAATACAAGAGTGCTAAAACATGTTTTAGTACTCCAAATGCTGGGATCCTACTCATGCCGCAACATTCTCAGTTAATTGACTCTATATTATTTCATGTAAAAATTTTACACTTGGAGGTGATGATTTACGGGAAATTATTTCAAAACTTTGCTTTTCCATATCATGGACAATAACCTAATTGAGGATACTTTTTTTTGCTCTCTGTCACAAAAAGCAATCTGTTATCAAATTAGCAACCAAGAACGAACGAACAAAATTTATAAGGAACTCCATATACGCTCCATCCAGACTACCCGTTAATTCAACATCAGTGACGGTTGCCCTGAGTTTTATAGTGGATACGGATCCCCTTTATATAAAGCGTCCACTGAATTGGTGGACAAAATAGACTGCCTGTCCTACTCTCCTTTATATTTTTCAATTTCTCTATACTTTGTAGATACCCTATAAGTTTGCGTCAAAATACCCCAAGCCAATACCTATTCGAAAACTCTTCCACGCAAAGCTTTTGTTTTACTCCGCTTAGTCTTACTATCTAGCCTTCTCTTCTGAGAGCCTCTAGTGGGTTTTGTAGTGCGCCTAACTTTCTGAACCACAAGAACATTTTGAATGATTTTTTTTAAGCGCTCTAAAGCATCATCCCGATTTTGCTTCTGGGTACGAAATTGTTGCGCTTTAATAATAATGACCGCATCTTTGCTAAATCGTTTATCCCGACCCTTTATTAAACGCTGTTTATAAACGTCGGGTAATGAAGATGCATTAATATCAAAACGTAAATGTATAGCTGATGAAACTTTATTCACATTTTGTCCTCCTGCACCCTGAGCCCGAATTGCACTAATCTCAATCTCATTATCAGGTATTGAAACAATATTAGATATTTCTAACATAAAAATTATCTGTTTTTGTTGAGGTATAGTAAAATACTGGCTGTTTCTTTCCAGATATTGTATGTGTGTGTCCAATATCTGATCAATTTGTATTTATTAAGTCATGGAGAATAAAATGAAAAATCTAATCGCAGGTTTAATCTTAATGTTGTCAACAACGATTTCATTTGCTGGAACATATGAGTGCACGGGTTATCATGATGGTTCAAAAGTTGGAAAACCATTGACGGTAAATGCTTCAAAAGCAACCGTTGCCGAAACTAAAGCTAAAGCTCGTTTGATAAAATCGGGACTCAAAGTCGATTATGTTGAGTGCAAATAAACCAAGCAATAAAATTGATGTTGTGTCTGGAAATATTAACTGCCAGACACAACAAACAAACTATTCTATGTCTTTCTTTTATTTAACAATCTATCTAACTGGTTAGCAAAAGCCTGTCTATCACTCTGATTTAATGCAGACTGTCCCCCTGTTTCTATACCACTGGATCGTAAGCTATCCATAAAATCTCGCATATTAAGACATTCTCTTATATTTTCAGTCGTATAAAACTCTCCACGATGATTCAATGCTACGGCCCCTTTTTCTATCGCTTCTGCTGCCAAGGGAATATCACCTGTTACTACCAAATCTCCTTCACTTAACCTGTTGACTATTTCGTTATCTGCCACATCAAAACCACGTGCCACCTGGATAAATTTAATCGTTTTAGACGGCGGTAATCTTAAAAACTGATTAGCAACAAAAGTAACCAATATGTTCGTTCGAACAGCCGCTCTACATAACATATCTTTATTGACTACCGGACATGCATCAGCATCGACCCAAATTTTCATTTAATATTCTTCAGGCAACTGCCCACTGATCCAGCAATTTTTGCAATTCTGATTTCTGCAAAATTTTATTATCCACTTTTAAATAAGCCACACTTTCTTCAAAATGCAATGTCACTTCTTCAATCCCTGCAATATCCAATAATTGTTTAATAAAGCCCTCCCCTTTTTCTTCGCTGATTTCATCCAGTGAAAGTAGCATATTAGCCAGATACTTGGGGGTATTCATAAACATGGCGACTATTATCCAAGTAAAAGCAGCACCTGCTGATAAAAGAAAAACTGTTTGTATTCCAAATTCGCCATAAAGCCAACCACCGGAAACACCGCCAATAAAAGCGCCCATAAACTGAGAACTGGAATACGCGCCCATTGCGGTACCTTTTAAATCACCTGGTGCTGTTTTGGAAATTAATGATGGCAGAGTCGCCTCAAGCAAATTAAATCCACAAAAAAACAACCATAAAAAACCAACTAATCCTATTAAAAAGCCAGAATAAAAAAACAAACCCAAATTAGCGACTAATAAAGTAAAAATTGCGCCTATAAAGACCTTCTTCATCTGACGTTTTTTTTCTGCAATGATCACAAAGGGTACTATGATAGCCATAGAGGTTATCAATATTGGCAAATAGATCATCCAGTGGTCTTCAGGAGGAATTCCTACATCTCTTATCAACAAAGGAAGCACAACAAAACTGGCAGTTAAACATAAATGCAAGACAAAAATTCCATAATCTAATCTAAGCAAATCAGGTGTTTTTAACACCTTAAAAAACTGGCTAGGAACCAGTTCTGCATCACTATGCACAATTGATTTTTTAGGATTAGGGACTATAAATAAAACCACAAAAATTGCCAGTATAGCTAAAGCACCTGTTAACCAGAAGATCCCGGAAACACCAATATAGCCCGCGACAATAGGGCCTAAGGAAATAGCTACACCAAATGAAATACCAATACTGGCTCCAATAGTAGCCATAGCCTTGGTGCGATGAACCTCCTGTGTTAAATCTGCCAACATGGCCATAATAGCGGCGGCTATAGCACCTCCGCCTTGAATTGCCCGTCCAATCAACACACCTTTTATAGTCGTTGCCATGGCTGCCACAACACTTCCTGAAGCAAATAATATTAACCCCACTACAATTATTTTTTTTCGTCCAAAGCGATCAGATAATAACCCGAAAGGAATCTGTAAAATCGCTTGTGTCAATCCATAAACGCTTATTGCCAGACCAATCAATAAGGGTGTCGCCCCTTCCAATTGCTCAGCAAATAATGACAAGACTGGTAAAATCATAAACAAACCCAGCATACGCAATGCATAAATGCTGGCTAAGGATAATGTGGCTCGCTTTTCCAGCGATGTCATTGGACTGGTAATATCCTGCAGTTGTGTCAAAACTAAACTCTCCTTTGCAATTTGGGGATAAAAGGACGTATATTATCAGGTTATTTAACTGTCAGGAATTCTATTAGTGGACAAAATCAGCATTCGAGGTGCGCGTACCCATAATCTTAAAAATATAGACCTCGATTTACCCCGAGATTCCTTGATCGTTATTACTGGATTATCAGGTTCTGGTAAATCGTCATTAGCCTTTGATACGATTTATGCAGAAGGTCAACGTCGCTATGTTGAATCCTTATCGGCCTATGCCAGACAGTTTTTATCCATGATGGAAAAACCTGATGTTGATCATATAGAAGGGCTATCTCCAGCCATATCAATTGAACAAAAATC
The DNA here is from genome assembly GCA_964399475.1 of uncultured Methylomarinum sp. Taxonomy (GTDB): domain Bacteria; phylum Pseudomonadota; class Gammaproteobacteria; order Methylococcales; family Methylomonadaceae; genus QPIN01. The sequence continues at coordinate 22,053 of CAYNRB010000022.1, read as the reverse complement.
AACCTCACATAATCCCCGTTCAACAGTAGGAACTATCACAGAAATTTATGATTATTTAAGACTTTTATATGCCAGAGCAGGCATTCCCTATTGCCCTGAACACCACACTTCACTGGAAGCACAAACCGTCAGTCAAATGGTTGATCAAGTACTTTCACAACCTGAATCTGAACGCTGGATGTTGCTGGCACCTGTTATCAATGATCGTAAAGGTGAGCATATCCAATTAATGGAAGATCTTCTCGCTCAAGGATTTATTCGGGCAAGAATTGATGGTGAAATCTATGAACTGGACGAGCCCCCTGCCCTTGATTTAAAGAAAAAACATTCAATAGCAGTGATTGTCGATCGATTCAAGATTCGAGATGATATCCGGCTACGTTTATCCGAATCATTTGAAACTGCATTAAGAATTGCAGATGGCATTGCTATTGCTTCTAGCATGGATAATAACAATGAAATTATCTTTTCGGAACGTTATGCCTGTTCTCAATGTGGTTATAGTATTTCTGAACTTGAACCGCGTATCTTTTCATTTAACAACCCCAAAGGTGCATGCCCCAAATGCGATGGACTAGGGGTAAGACAACATTTTGATCCGGATTTAGTTATTCATAATTCAAGCATCAGTCTATCGGGTGGTGCAATTAGAGGCTGGGATAGACGTAATGCTTATTACCACCAAATTATTCGCTCTTTAGCGGAACATTATAATTTTGATATAGAGGCACCATTTTCTGATATTCCAAAAAAAGTCCAGGATGTTATTCTATTTGGTAGCGGTAGCCAAAAAATAAAATTCCAGTTTGTTTCTTCTTCTGGCGGTAAAAAAATCAGAACCCATCCTTTTGAAGGAATAATTTCTAATATGGAAAGAAGGTATCACGAGACTGATTCACAAATGGTTAGAGATGAACTGTCAAAATATCTTTCCCAGAAAATATGTGATCAATGTCACGGTTCTCGCCTAAATACAGCAGCACGGAATGTTTTTATTAATCAAAAAGCCTTAAATGAAATCACCTGTTTACCTATTAAACAAACGCTGGATTTTTTCATTCAACTTAAACTCCCTGGGCATAGAGGAGAAATAGCCGAAAAAATAAATAAAGAGATTCAGGAACGACTTGAGTTTTTAGTCAATGTAGGTCTGGATTATTTAACCCTAGATAGAAGTGCCGACACTCTATCAGGCGGTGAAGCGCAACGCATCAGACTCGCCAGTCAAATTGGCGCAGGCTTGGTTGGTGTTATGTATGTTCTGGATGAACCTTCTATAGGATTACATCAACGTGACAATCAACGTCTTTTAAATACCTTGTTTCACTTGCGAGATTTGGGTAATACCGTAATCGTTGTTGAACATGATGAAGATGCCATTTTATCAGCGCAACATGTTGTCGATATTGGCCCCGGCGCAGGCATACATGGTGGTGAAATTGTTGCAATGGGAACACCAGAGGATATAAAAAATAATCCTGATTCGCTAACAGGTCAATACCTTTCCGGCAAACTAAAAATTGAAATACCCCATTCACTGACAAAAAGAGATAAGAAAAAACTGATTACCATAGAAAATGCCCAAGGTAATAATTTACAAAATCTAAACATCACTTTTCCTATCGGATTATTAACCTGTGTGACTGGGGTTTCGGGATCTGGAAAATCAACATTAGTAAATGATACTTTATATCGCCATGCCGCCCGATTAATCAATAAAGCCAGCTGTATCCCCGCACCCTGCGATAAAATTAGTGGACTAGAATTAATTGATAAAGTGGTAGATATTGATCAAAGTCCCATCGGCAGAACCCCTCGTTCTAACCCAGCCACCTATACCGGAATCTTCACCCCAGTACGCGAATTATTTGCAGCCACACCCGAAGCACGCTCCAGAGGCTATACACCTGGCAGATTCAGCTTTAATGTGAAAGGAGGGCGCTGCGAAGCCTGTAAAGGTGACGGGGTAATTAAAGTGGAAATGCATTTTCTTCCTGACATATTTGTACCTTGCGATGTGTGTCATAGCAAACGCTATAACCGAGAAACCCTGACCATTCGTTACAAGGGAAAAACCATTAATGAAATACTTGAAATGACAGTAGAAGATGCCGCTGTTTTTTTTAGCCCAATTCCTGTACTAGCAAAAAAATTACAAACACTGGTAGATGTTGGACTAAGTTACATCACGCTAGGTCAAAATGCAGTGACATTATCAGGCGGCGAAGCACAACGCGTTAAATTAGCCAAAGAACTCTCTAAGCGAGATACCGGTAAAACCTTATATATTCTGGATGAACCTACAACCGGACTGCATTTCCATGATATTAAACAATTATTAGTGGTATTACATACATTAAGAAACCATGGCAATACCGTTATCATTATTGAACATAACCTAGATGTGATAAAAACCGCAGACTGGATAATTGATATGGGGCCAGAAGGAGGTGATGGAGGGGGATCAATGGTTGCAGAAGGTACGCCTAAAAATATTGCCAAACATAAAAGCTCTTATACTGGGCATTATTTGAAACGATTTTTTTGATGTTTAATAATACTATATTGCACCCTCTGAACGATCTGTTTGATCAAGGCTGGACGTGAATTCATCCTGTTCATAACGTTTATCCACCTACAATATTGAATTATCACTGCAAGTTTCTGACGAGGTTCTATTATTCTTAAAATGTCAGTTGAGTATAACGCTCTGTGGTTTTGGAGCTAGCATGCCCTAATATTCCTTGAATGTGGCGGAGACTTAGGTAACTCGCAATAATTAACCTACCAAAATTGCGTAGGATTTTTATTTCTGATTAAACAATCTCAAAAGGCGCATAGTTATTCTACGTAACGATTGAGATTGTTTGATCAGGAACAAAAAGACAAGAAAGTTTGGTCTATTTATTGTTGGAAACCACCTAAGTCTTTGGCCATAACTCATAGCCTAAGATAAAATATCTGGAACAAATAAGAGTTTGTTAAACTCATAAACCTTTATGAACGATTCCATAGCCAATTTCAACAAAGCCAGAACAATCCTGCAAAAATTACAGGATAATTTATCCACTGTGATATACGGACAAACACGTCATATACAGTGGCTTTTAGCCGCATTTAGTTCGGGGGGGCATGTTTTACTGGAAGACATGCCCGGTACGGGTAAAACCACATTAGCCAAAGCACTGGCTTTTTCCTGCTCGGTAGAATATCAACGCATACAATTTACCCCAGATATGTTGCCTTCTGATATTTTAGGCATTTCAATATTTGACCAGAAAAAACAACAATTTCGTTACGAAAAAGGCCCGATTTTTTGCAATATTTTGTTAGCGGATGAAATCAATCGCGCTTCGCCTAGAACACAATCCGCTTTATTAGAAGCAATGGCTGAAAACCAGGTCAGCATTGAAAGAGAAGTAAAACCTTTGTCTACGCCTTTTTTCGTTATTGCTACACAAAATCCAATTGAATTTCACGGCACCTATCCTTTACCCGAAGCACAACTGGATCGTTTTTCCATGAAATTTAGCTTAGGTTATGTTTCTTTAGATCAGGAAATAGCTATTTTAAATTCGCAGGGAAAACAACATCCTATCAATTCATTGAAACCTTGTATTGAATTTTCCGATCTAGCGTTCCTTAGTCAACAAGTAAAACAGGTCAGGATCACTGATGAAATCAAGCAATATATAGTCTCTATTGTTGCTGCAACACGTAATAATCCAGATATTAAATTAGGCGCAAGCCCCAGAGCTTCACTGGCATTAATGAAATGTGCTCAGGCTTTGGCAATGATTGATGGCAGTGATTTTGTGACACCCGATGCAGTTAAAGAGTTGGCCGCACCGGTGATTGCGCATCGCTTAGGTCTGGATTCTCAAGCAAAATTTTCAGGTTCTGATGCTGAAGCTTTAATTAATCTAATCGTAACTGATATTTCTCAGCCGGGTTAGAAGTTATGCTGGCTAACTATGTACTTAGACAATACCGCCGTGTTTATCGCTATGAACACTGGATTAGAAAGCGCTTTACAGTAACAGGACATTTATTCATCATTTTGTTAATAGGTTCAGGTGTTTATGGCGTAGATACTCAAGCTACTACGACTTATCAGTTATTTTCTTTTTTACTGATTATTTTTATTTCTGCGGTTATTCTGAATTTTTTTAATCGCTATAAAATTTCTGTAAAACGTAAATTACCTAAATATGCAACGGTCGAAAAACCTTTTGTTTATTCACTTTACTTAACACTCCATACAAAGAAAAAAACAATTGATAATTTAGTTTGTTTTGAACAATTATCTGAGTCTTTGCCTACTTATTCAGAATTGGCTGGTTTCTATCAGCTTAGTGACCAGCCCTGGTATAAACGGCGCATTAGCTATAATCAATGGCGTTCCTATTTGACTTATCAAAGAGGCGGTTTTATTGATAAAAAATCGGTTCCTTTACTACGGTCTGGATTCGAAGCAGTCGAATTAAAATTGCAATGTACGCCCATAAGACGGGGCAGATTGTTATTTTCTGGTTGTTATCTGGCTAAAGCCGATTTATTGGGCTTGTTTCAGCATCTTTTGTTTATTCCAGAAAAACAAACCCTACTGGTATTACCCAAACGCTATATCGTAGCTCCTCTATCGTTAAAGGGAAGACGAAAATATCAATCAGGTGGTGTTTCTCTAGCAAATTCTGGGGGGGACTCATCAGAATTTATTTCACTCAGAGAGTATAGACAGGGAGATGCAATAAATTCTATACATTGGAAAAGTGTTGCTCGCCATGGAAATTTGATTGTAAAGGAATATCAGGATGAGTATTTTGTACGCAGATCATTATTGTTAGATACCTTTGCAGGAAAATATAATAACCAGGTATTTGAAGCCGCAGTATCGGTTGCCGCCTCAATTGTAATGTCTGAAAGACAAAATGATGCGTTACTTGATTTAATCTTTGTTGATAAAAAAGCTCATCGTTTTACATCGGGTCGTAGTATTAACCATATACAACAGATGCAAGAAATTTTGGCTGCTGTGCAAAAAAGTAAAACTGACGATTTTTTACAATTACATAACCTACTCATCAAGCATGCGGATCAATGCAGTAGTGTGGTTTGCGTTTTGTTGCATTGGAATGAAACCCGACAACAAATGATTAAGCAACTAACAGCTTTAGAAATTCCGCTTGCTGTCTATTTAGTTCATGATGGAAATTTTAATCTGGAAGATTTATCTACATTACCAGAAAAATTTTATCTGATTGATAGCAATAATTTAGCTGAAAGCTTGAGTAATCCTGTCAACGGAAGGTCTACAAATTCTAACAATGATTAATGCTAAAACAATCATATTAATACTCGCACTACTTGCCTGGGGCTGGTTAAATCAGCAATGGGAAGTCAGTTTATTATTGCTCAGTTTAATAGTCATGAGTTTATTGACACCCTGGCGCTGGGAAATCAATCGTCAGCAATTCCATCGCATAGGCGATTTAGCCAGTCTGTTAATCATACTAGTACTAATTTATGGTGCATTTGCAGAACTGGATCAAAAGCTGGTTTTCATTGTTTTAAAAAGCTTACCCTTATTTTTTGCGCCTATTTTATTAGCTCAATTATTTAGTGGTCAGGGGATTATTCCGCTCAGCACCTTATTTTATTCGTTACGCAAAAGACAGTCTGAAACAGAGTTTGATATTAGAATTCCTTTTGCAGGTTGCTGTCTCTTGAGTTCAGGTGCATCAACTCATCAAGGTTGGATTTATTTTAGTCTTGCAGTATTTATCATCGTTTTGATTTTATGGTCAATTCGATCCCGATTCGATTCGGTTATTATTTGGTTGTTGGTGATCAGTTTCTCAATTGGAAGTGCTTTTTGGACGCAAAAAGGTTTACATGAATTACATACGATTATTGAAACAGAAGCACTTTCATGGTTGAGTGAGTGGCATACAGACCCATTTAAAAATAGTACCTCTCTAGGTGAAATAGGACAATTAAAATTATCAGACAAGATTGAGTTTAGAGTTAAAGCAACGGAACCTTTGTTATTATTGCAATCGACTTATGATCGTTATTTAGCTCAATCCTGGTACGCTTCAAAACGGACATTTAAAACCATAACCTTTAATGAAAATCCTGCCAAAAAACAGAATAAACAGTTGATTTTTTATCAGCAATTCAAACGTAAAAGTATACTGGCTTTACCATCTGGAACTATTCAAATCGAAGGATTGGAAGGAGCCACAATGCAAAGCACAGAATTAGGAACTATCCGCTTAACAGAAGCTCCTGATTTTGTTAATTATCAAGTAACATACACAGGAGATCAGCTAGGAGAAGCAAGGGAATTTGATTTAACCCTACCCGCAAGACATCAAAGCTGGATACAATTAATCAAAAATGATTTAAATCTAGAAAACCAGTCAGCTCAAGTGATTTCAAAAAGCATTAAAGACTATTTTAAAAGAAATTACTATTACACCCTGTTTCTGGGTAAAGAGACCGATTCTGATAAAGCTTTACAGGAATTTATATTGAACCGAAAAGCTGGACATTGCGAGTATTTTGCAATCGCCAGTGTTTTTCTATTACGAAGTTACGGCATACCTGCCAGATTGGCCAATGGTTATTCCATGCAAGAGTATGACGAATCAGAACAATTATATATAGTCAGACGACGACATGCCCACGCCTGGGCGATTGCCCATATTGATGGCAAATGGCAAGCATTAGATGCCACACCATCACAATGGTTTTCTATAGAAGAAGACAGCTCAAGTTCATTACGATTCATATATGATGGCTGGTCTAGACTAAAATTTATTTATAAACAGTGGCGATACCAGCAAGCCTTATTAGACGATAATGAAACGGATAAAAGCTTATGGATTAGCATTGCTATTTTATTATCTTTTTATATTACTTGGCGTTTGTATTCAGCAAGAAAACAATTAATAAAACAACAAAAACTGTCTGAACCATTGATAAATGACTATGATTTTCTGGGTATGGATTCTGAATTATTTTTAATTGAACAGGCATTAAGTCAAACAGAACAGGCTCGCTTAACCAATGAATCTATTGATAAGTGGGGCAAACGATTAGCAAATGAAGAATTACAACAAATCATTAAAATTCATTATGCTTATCGGTTTGATCCTAGAGGTATTTCCGCCTTGCAAAGGGAGAAATTAAAGCGCAATGTGCAAGAGTGGTTGAAGAAAACCATTTTAGAATGATCAAGCGATAGAATGAATTTTCAATATAAATTTTTCAAATTGATCTGTGATTGCTTTAAAAGTTTGCAGTTCTTGCAAAAGGTGCATCAGACAAGACTTTGCTCTAACTGGTTTTTTACCAATCTCAGCAATATCATATTATTGTAGCCTCGATGTAACGGAGTGGAATCAAGGGTTGCCGGCATCAATCCCGGATTCCGCTTCGCTACATCCAGGCTACTTGATATCTACAGCTTCATCAATTGTTTGACGGGTTTCTATTGTTCTTAAAACATTAGAAATTTAAACATTAGAGACACCGAAAAGTAACTCAACTTAATGATTGTTTGCAGAGTCACGCCAAAATTAGATGTCGTTGACAGGTATTAAATGAGCTCTGACAAAACACTGAACATAATAAAAATGACTATTGGGGAGAAAACTGCACTGCGAACGATCTGCTGGATTTTTTAGTTAGGTAACGCGCAATATTGGTAGGTTATTTATTGCGCGTTACCTAAAGCATGGCATAGCTACCTTTACTGGCAAAAAACGGATAAAACCATTGTAAAAAGGATTAATATTCTGACTAAAGACATTCAACGAAAACCTTTTGAAGGAATTGGCAAACCTGAACCTTTAAAACATGCTTTAACTGGTTTCTGGTCGCGCCGTATCAATGATGAACATAGAATTGTATACAAAGTAACTGAAAACAACATTTTGATTGCCCAACTTCGTTACCACTATTGAACAAATAACGACCTTCTCAAATAAATTACCCATAAAAATCGAATCCTGCTTAATCTAGTAACTAGAGAAATACCCAAAGAAACACCTGCTGATAATCATAATACTATTTGGGAAGTATTCCTTAATGATGAGTACCTAGGAGCCTGTCCGAGAACAGCAATCTTTAAAAAACCTGCACAACATATAGTGTTAAAATTTAATTTAAACACTATATGTTGTGTGTCAACTCAGTAAGATGTTAGTTATCGGAAAGCCTCCTAGGGCAGAACAGCGATAGTCATAAATGTCGGATAACGCTGTCTCTCATCCAACCTACAATTCGTCTTACAAGTTGACTGCATAATTATGATTTTAATAGTTTATAGGCTCAGTACATTATAATTTACCCACTCATTTTTCAAAAGAGCCAAATAAAATTATGGTTAAGGTGGAAATAAAATATTTCATATTGTTTTCCTTAATTGTGTTGTTTATTAATGAACTGAAGTTTCCCAACTATTTTCGCCGTGACGAATAAAGATAAACCATTTATATTGGGGTTTGCGCTAGTTAGGACATCCTTAATCAAGCAAATAACGCGCCAATTAATAGCTGAATAATCGGAGTCAGAGTTACATTAATTGAATTATTCAAAACAGAATGCAAAAAAAGATCATTCATTTTCTAAAGAATGCTTAGCCCTGTCTACTAGTTCTGCTAATGAATGTTTTGTCACATACAAAAAAAAATCTTTTCTTGGATAAATTCTTGCGACTACACCTTCTTCACAACGTCCAAAACAGGCTTGTTCTCTGACAGAAATATCCAATTCCTGTTCCATAATCTGATGTTTAAGTTTATCAACCAAATCTAAACATAAAGTGCCTCCACAAGATTTATTGTGCATACCTACGTGAACATGTGTGCAAACAAGAATAGAAACTTTTGAAAATTTATTCATAGTTAAAAAAAATTAAGGCCTTTATAAAGAACCGCCAAGGCAGAAATGAGGCCTATGATTTCTGATACCTATCAATCAATTTTTTAAAGGTCGACTGAAAATTTTCCATGCGGCTCTACCAAACCTATATGTTGTCACACAAATACTGGCAAATAAATAAAAGCGAAAAGGCAGGGAGAATATACCTTCTGGTGCAAACTCATCCGCCTTTGTATCTAATAATACTGGAAACATAAATAAAAACAAACCTAGATTCGCATAAGTAAGTGCACCATTAGTATTTAATTTTAATAAGACGAGGATAAGCTACCCAAGCAAGCAGGAACATCAAAAGAATCAGGCTCCATTCACTCAAGGTTGGTATTGGGTTTGCTTTACCTATAATATTTACAAGATAGTCTTCCACTTCGCCATCTGGAGCTGGTCCTACTGGCGCCAGTCCTCCTACTGAGCTACAGCGAAACCTGGCATAGGTTACTCCTGGAAATGCATTCACGGGAACATTGAATTGATAACTTGATGTACTACCCGCCGTTTGAGTTTGATTGAGAATCACTTGTTCTCCTGGCCCGGTAAATCCTCCATCCTGGTTAAAATCAATCCATCCATTGAGTATACAACTTCCGGCTGCACTGGCTGATCCTGTGGTAATTTGAACGGTACCCGGAGTTAGTGAACTAAGTTGTCCAGAAAATGCTACGCCATCTTCATCCTGATTCACGGTAGCACACACGCCGACCGTTACATTCAAACCGCCAGCTGCAGTAATATCATCTGCATCGGCAACGGTATTTTGTGCCGTTCCATTATCTGAATCCACACAGGCACCTAGATAAGGTGTTGCAGCTACTAATACGTGACTAGGACCGTTGTTTGCGGCTATCGTACTATAGTCACCTTGTGCCTGCCCAGCAACTACATCAGGTGCATCCCCATAATCTACGGCCGAATTTGCTAAATTTGGAACAATTGTAATTTGATAATCTTCTACCTCACCATCGGAAGCAATACCAGTCGAATTGAGGCCAGCAATAGAGGAACAACGAAACCTCGCATAGGTTTGACCAGCGGCTGCAGTAGCAGGTACATTGGTTATTATGAATCCCGTAATTCCAGAACCAATAATTAGATCTGTTGCAATCTGCTCGTTGACATCATTAAAATTTCCATTTTGATTATAATCAATCCACGCATTCAAAATGCAGTTATTCGTACCTAAACTTTGTGTTATTGTGAAATTGGCGAAATTATTTTGCATAAAAGGATTTAAAAAAACCACACCATCTTCATCATCCCCAGCTGCACAAGTTCCAATGGTTAATGCTGAAGTTGTTGAATCATCAGCATTTGCAGTTATATTTTGTAACAGTCCATTATCGCTATCTACACATGAGCCGAGATAGGGAGCATTAGTACCACCTAAAAGATGACTTGCGCCATTATCAGAAGAAGTGGTCATATAATTCGATAATCCTGTGCCATTAGCTGAATCAGGCGCGTCACCATAATCAAATGCAGCTACTGTTGCTATATCTGTTGCCGTATTATTGCCGGAAAAGATAGGCGGTTCACTTCCACCCGAAATAACAGCTGAATTAGTCAATAGCTGTCCAGTTAAACCACTTGCAACAGAAACATTAATACTAATGATATTGCCACTACTATTAGCTGAAATAACTGTATTGCTAGTACAGGTTACAACCTGACCTGCTACGGAACAGTTCCAGCCTATTCCTGTTGGCGTTCCTGTTGCACTGATACCTGCTGGTAAAGTATCCACAACAGTCACGGTACCCGCGGTATCTGCCAAACCAATATTACTGGGTGTTATGGTATAGAGATTAGTCGTACTGGCCTGAATAAACGTATTGGGTGCATGTGTTTTACTAATGGCTAAATTAGGACTTGTACTTCCGCCGCCACCTCCAGTAAATGGAGTTTCTGCAAAATTATTTTCTGCTGAAACCAGCGTTGAACCCGTTAAATCAATTACACTAATTACACTGGGCGTGGTTGCCGTATTAGTTGTCACACAAGCAGGTGTTATACAACTAGTCTGACCATTATTGGTAGATGCGGGTTGATTAGGTTGCGTAACAATGTATGTACCAGGAGGTAGTCCGGTAAAGCTATAAGTTCCATCTGTTGCGGTAGTAGTTGTAGCAACTACACTATTACCATTGGTATCCGTCCCAGTAAGATTTATTATCTGACCCCCTAATCCCTGATCTGAACCATCTACGACACCGTTATTGTTATTATCCAGAAATACCAACCCTAATATTGATTTAATATTAGAAATTTCAGCAAAATTATTCTCGGTTGATTGCGTATTCGGGGGCAATATAATTGGATTTACACCACCGCCAATAATACTGGGAACTGTCATCGGATTTGTCGCACCACCCGTTGTACCACCATTAGGCACAACACCAGGTGTTGTGATTCCATTCGATGTATTAGCTGGCTGGGTAGGCTCAGTTACAATATATTGTCCGGGTGCCAGATTATTAAAACTGTATGCACCGCTACTGTTGGTCGTAGTACTTAATGAAACGGATATATCATCACCTGCCCCACTATTATCAATACCATCTGGCCCATATGAAAAACCAGTTAAGTTAATAGTGACTGCATTTATCCCCGTATCAATTCCATTTAGATTGCCATCATTATTATCATCCAAGAACACGACCCCTGAAATACTGGAGGTTGCAATTTCAGCAAAATCGTTATTGGGAGAGCCACTAACTTCCGACCCTGCACCATCACCATTCAAAATGATATTAACAATCTCACTACTGGTAGCCGTTGGATTTGAAGCAGTACCCACAGCACCGGTACTGCCATTATTTGCTACCAGGATTCCAGCAGTAGTAATACCATTTATAGTACCTGCTGGCTGAGAAAGTTCACAGACTGAATAGGTTCCGGCAACCAGATCAAAAAACAAATAGTTACCGTTACTATCAGTAGTGGTACTAGATACTAAAACACCACCACAAGTAGCGCCACTGTGTAATTCAATTGTAGTTCCAGCAATAACAGTATCGGTACCATTTTCAAATGTACCATTTGGAATCACATTATTATCCATGAATACACTTCCGCTAATATAACCTAAGTTACTTAGTATTAATGATGCATTAGCGGGTTGCTGATTATTCCCCGAATTAGTTTGCAGAGCACCTGTCGGAATCGTATTATTGTAGGTTCCTGCTATTGCGGCTGTCACATCAACATTAATAGTACAGCCACCTGCTGGAATTTGAGATCCATTGGCATAGCTCAGTGAATTATTTCCTGCATTCGCAGTAACTGCTCCTGGACAGGTTTTGACTACATTGGGTGTTGCTGCAATAGTCATTGCTCCAGGTGCAGTCGGTAAATTATCGGTTAATATTGAAGTCAGCGTTATGGCCGCGGTATTATTATTTTCAAGAAAAATGCTTAATGTTGCTGTTCCTGACGGGGGGATTACTGCTGGGGAAAACTGTTTTCTTATTGAAGGCAAAGTCGTCACAACCAGTTGTGCACTGGTTGGACTAGCATTACTCACACCTTCAGAAGTAGTTACATCACCTGCTGCTATTGAACAAGTATAGGTACCAGGAACATTGCTTAATACTGATACTGTCACCGTGCAAAAACCTCCTGCAGGAATAGTTGCGCCACTCAGTCGAACAGATGTTCCTGAGGGTATGACTGATACGACACCTCCAACACAGGTTGTAGAAGCATTAGGTGTTGGCGCCAGAAATAAGCCACTGGGCAATGCATTAGTAAATGCTGTCTGGGTTAAAGGCTGGGCATTACTGTTATCCAGCCGAATGGTCATAATTGATGTTTGCCCAGGTGATTTAATATCAACCCCAGTATTAAACCCCACCGGATTTCCAACATCAAGTGTTTGTGAACTAAAAGCTTTATGAATGATTAAGTCTGTTTTGACTCGTACAATATCAGTAGCGGGTTGTGAATTGGTAACTATTACACTACCCGTAGTACCCGTCAAACCTCCGATGGGTATGGTATTGGTATAATCACCTTGTAGTGCAGCAAGAATATCTATTTCCGCAAAACAGGTTGCAGGGACACCATTAGAAGCCGCTGCCAAAGATCCACTGGCTACTTGCACCTGGTTAGCAGCTGGTGAAGAAACAGTAGCGCCAGTACAGGTTGTAATTGGATTTGACCCACTGGGGACTACCACACCTGCTGGCAAAGTATCAATCACTGCCAGACTGGAAACTGCCAATTGTTGAGGGTTAATAAAATTCAGACGCAAACGCCCACGTACACCGGGCTTTAATGTATTAGGAATAAACTGTTTGCTAATACCCAAATTTCCTTGCGTAGTCAGACTGGTAGTTGCCTGTCCCGCATTACTTAACCCCTGATTGTTATTGACCGCACCAATGGGAATAAAGTTAGTCAGTCCACCTACAATCGTCGAGGTCACATTAACTGAAAAAGTACAGCTTGCATTAGCATTTAAAGTGGCTCCACTCAAACCGACACTGTTTCCAAGCGCAGTTGCAGTAACTAGTCCTCCAGAACAGGTAGTTGATGCAGATGGAACAGCGGCTATAGTCATTCCATTTGATGGGGCCCCCGAGGTTCCATCAATTGTAAAAAAATCATTTAAACGCAAGTTGGTTAAAGCCTGAGTTCCGTTATTAATTGTAATTGTTAACCGGCTAGGTTGACCTGGAAAAGCGATGGTACTTGGGTTTGTTGCTTTAGCAATGGTAAGTACAGATCCGGAACTAAATACCAAGGTACCACTCACCGCACTCTGATTATTCACTCCCGTATCGGTGGCTATTATTCCACCAACTGGAATGGTATTTATCCAACTGGCTGTTCCTGTAGCGATCACGTCAAACAGCAAATCACAACTAGCAGTGCCAGCGATAGTCGCTCCAGTCATTGTTACCGAATTTGCTCCGGGAACTGCAGTGATATTAGTTGAACCTGAGCAAGAGGTGCTAACATTTCCTGGACTAGCTACGACCATACCTACTGGTAACGGATCGGTAACCGTTAAGTTAGCTAATGCCACTGCCCCTGAATTTGATAATCGCACGGTAACAGTCGATCTTCCACCTGAAGCAACCGAAGCTGGATTAAAACTTTTGGATGCTGAAAGGATAGAGTTATAAGTCAGATTTGCATTGTCACTGACAGGTGCAATTGTATTGGTAACACCATTCGCATAGGTTTCTGTGCCCGCAGCCGTTGCTGTATTGGTATAAACCCCAGCAGGCCCGACGACATCTACTTGCAGATTACATGAACCTGCTGAACCAGCTCCCAGATTTGCTCGTGCCGGTACTGTACCGCCATTTAATGCGATAGAACTGCCACCAGCAATAACCGTTACATTACCCCCACAAGTTGTTGCCACATTGGGTGGATTTGCAATCTGGATTTGTCCGCCTGAACCCGCAATAGGTAATGTATCAGAAATAGTTAAGGAGGTTAATGGGTTAGCTGAAAAATTATTCAGCGCTAGGGTCATCCGAGAAATAGTACCTTCATTCAAAGGACCGACTGGAGAAAAACTTTTAACAATATCTAATACATTCGTATCTACAACACTTTCAGTAGAACTGACACCTGCCCCATTACAAATGGTGGGAGGATTTGCAAAATTAGTACAGACTGCACCTGCCGCTATATTATTGACAGTGGAACTGCCATTTGCTGCATTTGGATCCACCATTGCATAAAAAGTAATAGTACAAGCACCTGGCGTACTAATATTTATTCTCTGAGGAATAGTTGTGATTACAAAATTGGCATTTGTATCCCCTATGACATTTGATACTGTCAACCCTGAACATCCTGCCGTACCTGAAAGTGTAGGGGTATAATCAATAGAATTGATTGTTCCGGTTAAAAAAGTAAACCCATTCCCTAATACATCCAAAATCTGTACATTACTAAAATCAGTAGCAGAAAAATTTTGTACAGTGACTGCGAATTCTACCGGATTACCAGGACGAGGATTATTGGTATTTCTACTTTTCAGAATTCTTAAAGTATCGCTTACTAAAATGGTAGCGGTACGGGTTTGACTAATAATTGCAGGATTGCCTACATTGACAGCACCTTCTGGAATTGTATTCGTATAAGTAATAGGGGTATTTGCAGTGGTCACCTGACCTATGAAAGGCGTGGTTATCGTACAAGCCCCTCCAGCTGCAATGGTGCTATTCGTGGTTTGAATAATACCCAGATTACTTGCCGTAGCGACAAATGTTCCATTGCTACCGCCAGGACACGATACCGTGATCGAGCCATTTACTTTCAAACCTATAGCTGGATTCACATTACCCGTACCATCAATAGGTGAATCCATAAATGATTGAACGGTGAGATTAGCATTTCCATTATTGGTCAAAACAATGGTCAATGTCCCATTCTGGCCATCTGCCAAAGTTAAAGGTGAAAATGATTTAGTAATTTGTAATGGAGACTGAGCGCTAATATTTGCAGTTGCATTAGCCTGAGCTTGAATGCCAGTGTCATTTGTAAAATCAGATACCGCATTAATAGTATTAGCCAGTACATTGGTTTGAAATTTGGAATTAGTATGTCTAGCTTCAATTTCTACGGTAATGGTACAAGTTCCATTTGTAGCCCCAGACTGGCCTGCAACTGTACCACCCGTGACAGTAATACTTGTATCTCCAGCTAACAAGGCTGGACTAAAACCTGCTGGCGTACCAGTGAGATTGCAGGTCGATGTTGCATTGCCAGGATTGACAACCTGAATTATTGCACCACCACCCCCAGCTGATGGAAACGTGTCGGTAATGCTAAAATTTGGAATAGGAACTGTTTCTGAGTTGGTAACGATAATAGTCAGCGTTTCAATTGCACCTCCTAAAACCGCAACAGAATTACTGAATGTTTTATTAATAGTGGGTTGAGCTACTCCTGTAATATTGATACTTTGACTGACATTCCCAATATTTGCGACAGCCCCTCCATCATTACCGGTTACCGCTTCATTTAGAATAGTGTAGGTATAATTAGTTGCTGCACCCACATCAGTCCCTGCTGTGACAGGTATTAATAGCGTACAACTACCATTAGTTCCTGAATTTTGAGCAGGAATAACACCATTGGCCAAGATCAGTGCCTGAGTATTAAGATTTGCAGTAAATGTACCTGCTCCAGGATTGGTCGATCCGCCACCAGCCGGATCAAAACAGGTATAGCTAGCAACACCAGCTACTTTAAGTCCATTGGGAAGTATGCCAGGTAAACTATTACTAAAAGCCACATTATTAATTGGACTGATTGCATTGTTGTTAGATAAGGTGATTTCCAGTGTAGTTATTTCACCGGGCTTTATATCAGTTGGTGCCCCTGATTGCAATGTTACAGAAGCAGTCAATCCTGCAAAAACGGAATGACTAGTGCCCAGAAATCCAATTGTAATTAGTATTTTAAAGAGTAAAAAAAATGACTTTAAACTCAGTCCTTTTATTTGAATTATAGATAATACTTTGAGCAAATACTCATTTAACATTGGAACTCCATTCAATATTGTCATAATAAAAAATTTTGGGAGGATCACTGATTCTAAGAAACTTCTCTGAGATTGACTGAAAATATTCTCTATTCAGACTCTAACGAAAAACGTGGGAAGTAGTACAAATCCTTATTCTGCCTGATTTTTCTGAATTTAAAGTTAATCAGTGTAAATAATAGGTTAAATATTTGAAAATTTAACTTTAATAAATATAAAGACCATCTTTATTTAGGTGGTTTCCAACAATAAATAGTCCAAACTTTCTTGTCTTTTTGTTCCTGATCAAACAATCTCAATCGTTACGTAAAATAACTATGCGCCTCTTGAGACTGTTTAATCTGAAACAAAAATTCTACGCAATTCTGGCATATTTATTGTTGGAAACCACCTTAAGCTTGACCTCAAATTAACATACCATATTATTTAGATGTAAACCAAAGAATGTTAGAAAACCGATTTATATTTTGACTTACAAGACTGATTTAGCAGACATTAATTCCAATAAGACTATAGCTTCAAATGTAGGGTTGAACTTTGTAGGATTTTTGTTAGGAGTGTCATATTATTTGCACTCTGTAACGTACTCGACTGTTTTTGTGAGTAAAATATTCTGCCCCACCCTACTTTTAAGGATTTAAGAGTGAGGATTTAAATCCTCACGCCTTATAATCAATGCTGGGGTAGATTTTTTCACTACACCCAACGAATTAATCCAGCCTATCCATAAATATCAACACAAAACAACTAATTTTCATTAGGTTAAGGATTTGACATTATCCTTTCAATCCTATCTAGGTCAGCTTGTGTATCAACACCGGGTTCAGGTGTTTCAGCCACTGTTTTTACATAAATAACCTGCCCGTGCCACAATATTCTTAATTGTTCCAAAGACTCAATCGTTTCTAAAACGGATGATTCCCATGAACAATAGTCTGTTAAGAATTTAACCGTATAAGCGTATAATCCGATATGTCTTAAGTAAGATTTTTTATCTGTGATAGTTGAACTTGCAGATGGAAATTCATCACGATCCCAAGGAATTGCTGCTCGGCTAAAATACAAGGCATAGCCTGATTTGTTCAGTACAACTTTTACCGCATTCGGATTGAAAATTTCTTCTGTCTCAGTAATTGTTGCAGCTAAGGTTGCTATACCTGCTGTACATTGATCAGCTAACGCAAAGGCTACATCTTTTATATAGGATGGCGGGATCAGTGGCTCGTCACCCTGTAAATTAACCACTATCTGATCTTCAGACCAACCTAACTTTTCTGCAACCTCATTGATTCTTTCAGTGCCGCTTTGATGATCAGGATCAGTCATCACTACTTTTAAACCCAAGTCAGAGACACTGTCAAAGATTCTTTGATCATCGGTTGCAACCACAACTTCTTCAGCGTCCGCTTCTATTGCCCGTTGACAAACATGGAAAATCATAGGTTTACCGGCAATATTTAATAAGGGTTTACCCGGTAACCGCGTTGAGCCATATCGTGCAGGTATCACAACTTTGAAAGGAATGCTTGCCATTACTTTAAAGCATCAATCTCTTCATCAGAAAGTTCTCGTGCATCTTCCTCTAACATCACTGGAATTTCATCTCTAATAGGAAAAGCCAGCCTATCAGCTTTACAGATTAATTCTTGTGCATCCTTTTTATAGATCAAGGAGCTTTTACATATAGGGCAAGCCAGAATTTCAAGTAATTTTTTATCCACGTATTTTCTCTTTTAACAGTTCAATTAATTTTTCTACAAATTTCTCTTCGGGTTGCGCCTTGATTGGCACATACCAATGTTTCTCGGATGCAAATCCTCTACATTTAACCGCATCTTTTTCAGTCATTAAAATCGGTTTATCATCATCAAAGGTAATATCTTGGGCTGTAAACTGATAATGATCCAGAAAGGCATGACTTTCTATACTAATATTTTGGTTTTCCAATAAATCAAAAAAACGTTTGGGGTTTCCAATACCTGCCAATGCATGACAATCTATTTTATTAAATTCAGTCAATAACTTTTCTTCTTTAGACAATAAGTTAACAGCAATATCGCCCTCAATAGCCATAGAAAATTCCATTTCCTCTTCTGGTGTACCATTAACAATCACTAAATCAACTTTTTGTAATCGTCCAATCGGCTCTCTCAATGGTCCACATGGCAACATATACCCATTTCCAAATCGACGTTCACCATCTACCACACAAATCTCTATATCTCTTTCTAGGGCATAATGCTGTAGACCATCATCAGATAAAATAATATTACAATCTGATTCATCCAGTAGTAACTGAGCCGCTTTGACACGTTCAGGCCCAACGGCAACCGGACAATCCGCCCTTTGTACCATTAAAACCGCTTCATCGCCTACTAAACCTGGATCTGTTTTATCTGTGACATAGATAGGCCAATTTTCAGATTCCCCCCCATATCCACGGCTAATAATTCCAGGCTTATAGCCTTCTTCTCTTAAAAATCGTGCTAACCAGAGAACTAAAGGCGTTTTCCCCGTGCCGCCTACAGTAATATTTCCCACAACAATAACAGGAACCTTTAATTTTGTTTTCCTTTTAACGCCTATCCTATATAGAAAAGCTCTAAAGCGTATGACATCATCATAAAGCATTGAAATAGGCATAAAAAAACTTGAAATATACATCTCTTTATACCAAGCATCTTGCAACCATCTTGAAAATTTTTGTTTCATATCATTCACCTAAAACTGTTTTGGTTGCAAAAGTAATACGTGAAAAACCTAATTGGCTGGCAACATCCAATGCAGTAACCACATACTGATGGGGTGTTCTTGCATCGGCATTAATAATAAAAGGAATACGTCGAGAATTACCTGCCGCCTTCAATAACGCACGTTTCAAAGTGATCACCTTCTGGTTAACCAACTGATAAGGTAAACCATCATCACCTGAAATAAAATAAATTCCTTGCGCATTAATGGTTAATTCAATCATTTTTTCAACCGCTTTACTCTCCCCGCCTTTAGCCTCCGGCAAATTGATTTTTAAGCCAGATTCCTGATTAAAAGTCGTGGTGACCATAAAGAAAATAAGCAATAAAAACACCACGTCGATCATCGGAGTTAAAGTAAGCTCCAGAGGTGGTCTTTTTCGACGAGGGATTCTCATCCATCTTCCTCTCTTTTACCATGCATCACATCAATCAATTTTAAGGACTCTTCTTCCATATTTAAGACGAATTCATCCACTAATCGCTCAAAATAACGATGAAAAATCAAACTGGGGATTGCAACAGTTAAACCCGCCGCCGTAGTAATTAGCGCCTCCGAGATTCCTCCTGCTAAAATACCAGGATCACCCACACCATGAATCATAATAGCAGCAAAGACTTTAATCATTCCCACCACGGTACCCAGCAAACCTAGCAATGGCGTTACTGAGGCAATGGTTCCCAAAGTAGTCAAGAAATGTTCCAATTCATGAACAACCTGCCTGCCCGCCTCTTCGATACTGATTTTCATCATATCTCGACCATGATGCCGATTAATCAAACCGGTTGCTAAAATGTTTCCTAAAGGGGAACTTTGCTTAATCCTTCTAAGGGTTTGCGCATCCAGCTTCTGATTTTTGGCCAGCTTGAAAATTTGCGGCACCAGTTCCGGCGGAAGAATTTTTTTTCGTTGCAATGACCAGAATCGTTCTGCAACAATACCCATTGCAGCTATTGAACAAAAGATGATCGGAAGCATTAACCAGCCACCGTTTTTAATTAATTCAAACACTACTCATAACCTATAAAATTGAATTTGTATTATTTTACCTTAAAGAACATTTGCATTATAGTTTTTGCAGATACCTGAATGTAATTATTGTGAGTCTATGTAAAATAATTATATTTTTATCATCAAAAGTTTTGAATAATTTTAATATGAATTGGATCTGCTATTAGCACTTATTATTTTTCATTTGTCTATAGATCATCTTGTTCTTCAATTCGTTATATTTCGCAAATTTAGCGATATTTCGCGAATAAATTTCTCACGACGTTTACTAATTTTTATAACCAAAAAAATATACCACATAAAATTCAATCACATAAAATACCCATAATAACAAAAATTCTGTTGGCATAGCCATTGCTCTAATTAAGTTACAAGCACTCTATTGGGTGCTCACCACCAGGAGCAAATTATGAAAAAAAAGTTTTTAAAATCTTGCCTGCAAACCGCAGTCATTAGCTTATCTGGCATCAGTATTGCCTGGTCTAGCGCAGTGTTCGACATCGACAAAAATGAATTAATCATTAATGCCGTTGATGTAGGATCCAATGTTTTTGAAGCACCTTTAACTACCCAAGATATTAACACCTTTACTCTAGCTTCTGCATCTCTTGTTAGTGATGTGTCTGGCGCACATGCGGTTTATGATGCTACCAATTTAATTGTTACCCTGCCGAGTGTTAAACCCTTTTTATCCGGTAAAAATGCAGCACCTTCTTATTTTGACGTTACCCTGCGCCAAGTTCCTAATTCAGATCCCTTACAATTCACCTTAGCTGGTGCCAATCCTTTTACCAGACTGCCTATAGTGCCAGTCGTTCCAGTTCTATTGCATTAACAACTGATAACCGTACCTTAGTCATTGCTAACCGCAGTTCTAAATCGGTTTCGATATTCGAGGTTAAAGATGCTAACGGCATAGATAAACAGACTAAGTTAGCTGAAGTTGTTGTAGGGACAGAACCCCGTTATGTCGCTATTAGTCCGGATAATAAATTTGCTTATATTAGTAATTCAGTTAGTGGTACGGTTTCGGTTATTACGCTGGGTAACAAACAGTATACGGTTGTTGCGACTATTCCTGTCGGTAGTGAACCCCGTGGCTTGGCTTTTTCACCTAATGGAACTTATGTTTATGTTGCTAACCATACCTCCAAAACCATTTCTGAAATTGATACCGCATCTTTAACCGTAATACGTACCTTAACCGTACAAGGCAATCCTATTGCTGTCGCAGTTACTAACGATGGGGATTCAACTGATTTTGATGAAACGGTTTATGTGACTGATTTTTTTAGTCGTACTATCAGTGGAAAACGCGATGGCTTTGATGATTCCAAACAAGGTGTCATCTATTATTTTGCTATTGGTTCCAGCAGTACTAATTCCAGTACTATTGCACCTTTGGCTAATTCTGGTTTTCCGGCTGATCGCAGCAATTTTTGTGCGGAAACTGCGGCGGCTGGAGACAACCTACAAAGTGAAATTTTTTGCCCAGATACTAGTATTGGTGCCGATAACACTGCTGTTATTCAGGGCGTATACCCCAACCAGTTCTACTCTGCAATAGTGCGAAATGATAAGCTTTATTTACCTAACGTCGGTGCAGCTCTCGAACCACCGGTTAAATTTAACGTTAACATTCAAGCATTAGTCAATGTACTTGACACAAAAACACAGAGTGAAATCACCTTTGCTGCGGTAAACCTGAATAACCTGATCAAGACTGAAACCCAGCCAGAAACGACCGATGGCAGCCTAGGTAACTAGAAATAAATAACCCACCCAAAAAATGAAGTATATTTCATATTTTGTTGTATTCTACTAGTTTCAAA
>CAYNRB010000021.1:0-27173 GCA_964399475.1 uncultured Methylomarinum sp. | reverse complement strand
AAAAATTTGTAGTGCCAACTGGATGCCATTTGAAAATTCAAGTTATTGATTTACAAGAAATGTGTCAAAAATAGTCACGAAGATGGGTTAAGCGGTTTAAGAAAGGCGATAAAATATTTGCATCTAGTGAGATGATGTTTGGTGCTAATGCCGAGTACTTATGTTTACCTGAAGGTGGAGTCTAGGCAACAAAGCCAAGTAATATGACCTATGATGAAGCTCTGCCCCAGTTCCAAATGGTGGGCTAACCGCATTGCTCCTTCTTAGAAAAGCAAAGATTTAAAATGGTCAAAACGTTATAATCTATGGTGCTTCTAGTAGCGTAGGCACTTTTTTTGTGTAACTTGCCAAATATTTTGGGGCGAACGTAACGAGTGTATGCAGCACTAAAAATTTAGAAATGGTGAAGTCTTTGGGGGCCGATAAAACGGTTGATTACACTCAAGAGGATTTTACCAAAAAAGCCGAGAGTTATGACGTTATATTTGATGCGGTTGGTAAGGTTTCAGCTTCACTCTGTAAAAAGTCATTGAAGAAAACTGGGGTCTATCTAAATGCTTTAACTTCATCTGGAGGCTTAAATTGATGTCAGAAGATCTATTGTTTCTCATAGAACTCATTGAGAAGTAAAAGCTTAAGTCAGTTATAGATTAACGATACCTATTAGATAATATGGTTGAGGTGCACAGGCCATAAAAAGGAAACGTGATTATAACAGTAGTAGATGAAAATCTAACCTAGTTGTTGGATAAGCTCGATTTACAATTTGTGCGAAAAAATGAATTGTATATTATGGCGTAGAATTTTTGTTCGTATTTAACTAGGACTACGGTTCATAGCGGATTACATTCCACTTTACATTTTTGCCGTTGCTCTAATCTGAAGGACAAACTTTATGTATTGTGTCAAAACCACATACGCTATTGAAAACACAATCAAAAAATCCCGATTTATTGGCCTAATTATTCCCTGTCAAACAAAACAGGAGGCATTATTACATCTAAATGCTCTCCAACATAAACATCCCAATGCTAATCATATTGTCTTTGCCTATCGAATTAAAACGCCTAAAGGAATAATAATCAGAATGCATGATGCGGGAGAACCCAGTGGAACAGCTGGGAAACCGGTTTACCAGCATCTGGAAGGTAAAGATTTGATTAATGTAATTTGTGTGGTTGTACGTTATTTTGGTGGTATAAAATTGGGGGCAGGCGGATTGACCCGAGCTTATGGAAATGCTGCAAAAAACACCATAGATGGCAGTATCATTTCTGAATACATCGCCTATGAAGTAATGAATTTTGAGCTGGATTACAAACAGCTGAAAAATTTTGAATACCAGCTAAAAAAATTAGATGGAAAGATTATCAAACAAAATTTTGCAGAAAAAATTTGTATACAAGTTCAGTTGCCAGAGGGGAATCGGGCTATTTTGACACCGCTATTTAAGGCTTAGGGATTAGCTGTAATAATATTAAAGTCTGCTCTGGGTAGCCTTGATGTAACAAAGTGGAATCAAGGTTTATTTTCAATTCCTTGATTCCGCTCCGCTTCATCAAGGCTACAGCTATATTCAATAACCCAGCCTATTCTTTTCTATGAAGGTACATTAAAGGTTTGGATGATTATTCAGATTTTAATTGTTCTCTAGCTGTTTTAATGGCTAATCTAACGGTATTTGGTGCTGTACCCCCCAAATGCTTTCGTGCCGCGACAGAGCCTTCCAATTTTAAAATATCAAACACATCCGCTGATATTTCTGTTGAAAACTTTTGTAATTCCACTAACGGTAATTCAGATAAGTCTCGATGAGATTCCACGCCTAAACGTACGGCTAATCCAACTACTTCATGTGCATCACGAAAGGCCATGCCTTTACCTACCAGGTAATCGGCTAGATCTGTAGCCGTTGCAAAGCCTTGTTTAGCGGCATTATACATATTCTGTCTTTTTGCAGTAATATGCGGAACCATATCAGCAAAAGCACGTAAACAGTTAATTAATGTATCGACGGTATCAAAAAGGGGTTCTTTGTCTTCTTGATTATCTTTGTTATAAGCCAAAGGCTGACCCTTCATTAGCATTAGTAAAGAAATCAGGTGACCTGTAACGCGCCCAGATTTCCCCCTAACCAATTCAGGCACATCTGGATTTTTCTTTTGAGGCATGATGGAAGAACCCGTGCAGAATGCATCAGGTAACTCTATAAAATTGAATTGTGCGCTGACCCATAACACCAGTTCTTCTGAAAAACGAGATAAATGCATCATGATTAGGCTGCCAGCAGCAGTAAATTCAATAGCAAAATCTCTATCACTGACTGAATCCAGTGAGTTATTTGAAGGACGAGAAAAACCTAATAACTCCGCTGTCATTTGTCTATCTATTGGATAACTGGTACCGGCCAGCGCAGCAGCACCTAGAGGCATTATGTTAATACGTTTACAGCAGTCTTGTAGTCTTTCATGGTCGCGGCTAAGCATTTCAAACCAGGCCATTAAATGATGTCCAAAAGTTACCGGCTGGGCTACTTGCAAATGGGTAAAACCCGGCATAATGGTATCTGCTTCCTGTTCAGCCAAATCCAGAATGGCAGTTTGTAGACGGATTAGCTGAGCAGTAATGGTTTTAATTTCCTTACGCAAATATAGACGTATATCTGTCGCCACCTGATCATTTCTTGAACGTCCGGTGTGTAATTTTTTACCAGCAATTCCGATTAAATCAGTCAATCGCGCTTCGATGTTCATGTGAACATCTTCTTGTTTTATAGACCAGTTAAAACTTCCTTGTTCTACTTCTATAACAATTGTATCCAGTCCGTTGAGAATATCATTCAGCTCAATATCACTAAGAATACCTATTTTGCATAACATTTTGGCATGTGCGACTGACCCCTCAATATCCTCTAAAGCCATTCGTTGATCAAAATCTACAGAAGCTGTAAATATTTCAACAAATGCATCAGTTGCCTGGGCAAAACGAGCACTGGAGAGTTTATCGGTATTAACTGTAGCCATGTTTATCTTATCTTTTATAAAAGAGAGAATTATACAACTTAATCAGAAACGGATAAGTGAAAAAACTAACTCAATTCTTATGCTATTTAAAAAAATGATATGAATTTATTCTTGTATTTTCCTTTCTGAATTCAGTAGTTTGATAATGTTTGCTGTCTCAGGACGTACCCCTCGCCAGATATAAAATGCTTCCGCCGCTTGTTCTACGAGCATTCCCAGCCCATCTAGACTTTTAACTGCACCTTGCTTTAGCCCCCAGATTACAAAAGGAGTGGCTTGATTTGCATAGGCCAGGTCATAACAACTGCCGTCACTGGCAAGTAAATTGTCATTTAAGGGCGGCAGTTTTCCTGTCAGACTGGCGGAGGTTGCATTTAAAATCAAATCAAACTGACTTTTGTCAAGCGCATCGTAACCACATCCTTTAATATCGCCTAATTGAGAAAATTCTTCACTGAGGGTGATGGCTTTTTCTAGCGTGCGATTAGCAATCACAATCTGTGTGGGTGATTTTTCCATTAATGGACCGATAATGCCTCTACTAGCGCCTCCCGCACCTAGAATCAGAATCCTCTGGTTTAACAGGGAAACAGAATGATTAATTGTCAGGTCGGTAACCAGTCCTGCGCCATCGGTATTATCACCAAACAGAGTGCCATCATTCTGTATTACCAGCGTATTAACTGCTTTGCTAAATTGAGCACGTTCGGAAAGAGAGCCAGCACACTGCCAGGCTAATTCTTTTAAGGGGACTGTACAATTTAGTCCTTTGCCACCTTGTTTAAAAAAATCTTTAATGGCTAAATCAAAAGATTCTGCTGACACTTCTTGAGCATTGTAGGAAATTTGTTGCTGAGTTTGTTCTGCAAATAGCTGATGTATGCGAGGTGATTTACTGTGATTGATCGGTTGACCAAATACTGCATATTGATCCATCGGGGTCATGCGTTAGCTCGTTTGGTTATTAAATATTCTGCTAAAAATGTAAAAAATATGATCAAAATGGCGACGATAATATTGATTAATAAAAAAAATTCAAAAAAGGCAGCAATGACTGAAGAAAAGCCTAGAAATAATCCGAGTAGACTAAATCGCCAGCCTATACGTAATCCATCTAGTATGGTGGCAAGCGATAAAAGCAATAAAATTACCAGGACTGAGCTTTCTGATCCGATATGGCCTGATTTTTGGAGTAATAAAGTTTCACCTACCACCAGTAGCGTGGTTGCCCAGTGTAGACACTGGTGTTTGACAATTTCTTTAAAATCTCCGGGTCTATGCTTGGATTGTAGCCAGGCAATCAAAATGGCAAATAAAGCAAAAACAAAGGCCATGATTATCCAATATCCGTAACCATCATCTGGAGAAAAGTCGGTAATCGAAATTCCAACTACTGAAAGAAACAGGAGAAAAATTAAAATCGCCTCTTCAACCTGAAATTTTCTTTTGTTGCTAATGAACTGCTCTTCTTGCATAAGTAATTCTCGAATATTATAGTTATTATTTTTCCTGTAACCACTGTGCGACAGATTTGGCGAAGTAGGTTAAGATTGCATCAGATCCGGCACGTTTAAAAGCCAACAAGGATTCTAAAACTATCGGTTTCTCTTCTAACCAGCCATTCATGGAAGCTGCTTTCAACATGGCATATTCACCGCTGACTTGATATGCAAAGATGGGGACTTTAAATTCACTTTTGGCACGTTGAATAATATCAAGATAAGGCATGCCTGGTTTTATCATAATCATATCGGCTCCTTCCTGTAAATCCAGATAAATTTCTCGTAATGCTTCATCTGTATTAGCTGGATCCATTTGATAGCTATATTTATTGCCCCCAGCTAAATTAGATGCAGAGCCTACTGCATCTCGGAAAGGTCCGTAAAAACTGGAAGCGTATTTTGCTGAATAGGCCAAGATTTGGGTATTCACATATTGATTTGCTTCAAACACCGATCTTATTGCACCAATACGCCCATCCATCATGTCTGAGGGTGCAACAATATCAACACCGGCTTCAGCGTGAGAAAGGGCTTGCTTGCATAACACTTCAATGGTTTCATCATTGAGTACATAACCAGCATGATTAATCAGGCCATCCTGTCCATGCGAGGTAAATGGGTCTAGCGCTACATCAGTTATTATGCCTAAATCTGGAATTGATTTTTTTAGGGCTCTTACGCAACGTTGAGCCAAGCCATCTGGATTATAGGCTTCAGCGGCATCATCAGACTTTCTTTCCTTGTTAATTACTGGGAATATGGCAATAGCTGGAATACCCAGCTGAACTAATTGTTTAGCTTCATCCAGGAGAAGATCTATTGAAAGTCGTTCAACGCCTGGCATGGAAGAAATTGTCTGTTTTTGGTTATTGCCTTCAATAACAAACATTGGATAGATAAGGTCATCAACAGTCAGACTGTTTTCTCGCATTAGGCGACGTGAAAAATCCTGATAGCGCATTCTTCTCATGCGCGTACTGGGAAAATTGATATGACTAAGTGGCATGTTTTTTCATTAATCTAGAAAAATCAGATGAGTATGAGATTATAACGCAAGTTATAGTATTGCATTGCATGATAATATTTTTGTCGATTATTATCTCTATCTGGAATTTCAAAAACATAATCTCGTGCTTTTAAAAATAACACAGCAAGAATAAATATGTTATTTCTAGATTCCACTTTGAACTTTGCATGGTTAATAGTTCACAGATATACTTGATGACAAGTATTAGAAAATAGATGTTTAAGCTATAAACCCGTGTCGAAGTCAGCTTTTTAGGTTAAAATTATAAGCTTTTTTGTATAGCTACCACGGTTATCAATCATTTCTTAATTCAATTTTATTGATGTATTGGTAATTGGTAGATGAATCAAAATAGACAGTCTGGCGCAAAAATAGAGGATTTTTATGAATACCGCACATTTAAAAAAGTTACTTTTATTGACTTTTTTTGGAATTGTTGTTGGGTTTAGCCCATTAACAAAAGTAATTGCAGCTGATTTGGCAGCGCCTCAAATTGCAATTGCTGAAGTCTCAAATAAACTCAAGCAAAAACTTCAGAATGAATCTTTCGTTAAAGACTTTTCTCAAGTAAACGTTTTTGTTAAACAGGTCATTGAACCGCATGTGGATTTTAATAGAATTTCTACTTATGTTTTAGGTAAGTTAGGAAGAAAGGCAAAAAAACAGGATAAGGATAGATTTAAAAAAGAATTTAAAACTTTACTGATTAGAACCTATTCTCGTGCTTTTGTTGAATTCAAGGATTGGGATGTTCGTTTTTTACCGTTGAAAATTAAACAGGGTGCCAAAAAAATCATTGTTAAAACTCAAATTTTACAACCTGGTATTCAGCCCTTATCGGTTAATTACAGAATGGTTTTCGCAAAGGGAAAGTGGAAAGTCTATGATTTTATGATTGAAGGTGTCAGTCTGGTAATCAATTATCGTACTTCAATCAATAATGAGTTTAAAAAAACTGGCTCTCTTAGTGCAGTTATTGACAAACTAGCAAAGAGAAATGCTTTAGTGGCTGATACAAAAGACTAGTTGTGACTTTCTGCATTTTGGTATTCAGGTCATACAGAACGCGAGAGCGTTCAAGAATGAATTCCTTATGTCTCTTGAAGATTAATTTAAGAGAACTCAGGAATGATAAATATTGTAGATATACTGGTTTAGCAATTAATCTAAAGTGAAACTCTGCTTATTTAATAATTAATTCTTAACAAACAATTACTTACTTAGGCTGTAGGTTAGGTTAGCTTATCAAGCGAAGCGAGATGACGTAACCCAACATCTCCTCATTAATCAATTTATTGTTGGGTTACGTTTTTTTGCTGCGCTAAAAAATCTAACCCAACCTACATCCTTAAAATATTGTTTATTTAGCTATTTCCTTCAAGTAAGCAGTATTAATCTAAAAGTACAGATAGAACAAGCACCTTAGCATTATCATCTAATTAGTATTTTATTCCCCCCTCACTGTTACTAAAAAATGATCAATTATCAGCCTTTATACCAGAGATTGTCTGATCTGAATGCAGATGCATGGTTGCAAATATTACCCCAGCAAATCGAAAAGGCTTTTGACCCCAATTCCAATGGCCACTCGGCACAATGGTTCGAGATACTCAAGCAATTACCAGATATATCACCCTCTCCTAAGTGCAATCTGAATGTTGGAATGGTCAAAATTGGTAATGAAGCAGAATTAGATAATAGAAAACGAAATCTACTGCTGCAGCAATTGAAACATTTTCATCCTTGGCGAAAGGGGCCTTATGAAATTTTCGGTATTCATATTGATACCGAATGGCGCTCAGACTGGAAATGGGACAGACTTAAAAATCATATTCAACCCTTACGAAACAGATTGGTACTGGATGTAGGATGTGGCAATGGTTACCACTGTTGGCGAATGCTGGGAGCAGGGGCTAATATGGTTGTGGGTATTGATCCGCTATTATTAAATTTTCTGCAGTTCCAGGCGATTAGAACTTTAGTCGGTGTGGCGCCTATTTATGTTATTCCAATAGGACTGGAACAGATACCACAGACCAATCAGATTTTTGATACGGTTTTTTCTATGGGAGTTTTGTATCACAGACGTTCACCACTAGATCATTTGTTAGAATTAAAAAATTGTTGTCGACCTGGAGGCGAGTTAATTCTTGAAACACTGGTTATAGAGGGTAAAAAAGGTGAAGTTTTTTTGCCGGATGGTCGTTACGCTAAAATGCGCAATGTCTGGTTTTTACCCAGCTGTGAAACATTGATAAGCTGGATGAATCGTTGTGGATTTAAAAATTGCCGAGTTATTGATGTGAACCAGACTACGGTTGAAGAACAGCGTACTACAGACTGGATGCGTTTCCACTCTTTATCACAATTTCTGGATCCAGAAAATTCTGATTTGACTTGTGAGGGTTTGCCTGCCCCTAAGCGAGCAATTATTTTGGCAACGGGTTAATCAATAGATTATCAGTGAGTAATGCACTCTAGCTTTGCCCAGCAGATCTGTATTGTTTGGTCTTGTAGTCGTCAATGATCTGCATCCTTCTTTTTTTTAAAATGAGCAATACCGGCAATGGCTAAAATTATAAAAGAACCTGGCGTAACAATAGCCGCAACAATGGCAGCCGAAATTTTTAATTTTTTATGGGTAGAAATTTTCTCGCTAGAGCTGGTTTTCTCAACTGGATATCTAAGTGCTCCGCAATTTTGGCACAAAGGTGTCTTCTTATCTTCTTTAGAACCACAAAAAGTACATTGAGCCATATTGAAATACCGATAAAAGATTGATTAATTGAATCTGTTAAAATTTTGGATAAGGGGCTAGGTATTTTTTATAAATGTTTATTAAAAAACTACTTAGGAAATAACTTGAGCAATTTGGATGCGAGACTTTAGTCTCACCTAAGTTCATGGATAAGACTCGTGTCAATCAATATTTATCCAGGAATATCGCTTTCATCAGAGCGTTGCTGATTTTTCCAATCTCTATGATTGATCATGATTTGCAGTATTTCCGTTGCGTCATCCGTTATGGTGATCAAATTTAAATCTTCTTCAGAAATGGTTTTATATTCAATTAACCGGATTTTTATCCAATCGTATAAACCTTGCCAAAAATCTGATCCATATAAAATAATTGGCATGGGATAAATTTTCTCAGTTTGCATTAAAGTTAAGGCTTCAAATAATTCATCTAAAGTACCAAACCCACCAGGCATACAAACATAACCCATTGAAAATCTGACAAACATGAATTTTCGAACAAAAAAATAGCGAAAGTCCAAGGAAAGGTTTTGGTAAAGATTGGGCGCTTGCTCTCTAGGTAGCTCAATATTAAGGCCAATAGAGGTCTGGTTTTGCAGAAAAGCGCCTTTGTTAGCGGCTTCCATTAGCCCAGGCCCACCGCCACTAAGGACAGCGAAACCATTTTGAGCTAATAATTCTGCAAGTTCTACGGTTTTTTTATAATAGGGATTCTCAGCGCTTAAGCGTGCAGATCCAAAAATAGATACCGCATTTGATAAGCCGGAAAGTCGATCAAAACCTTCAGTAAATTCGCTAATTATCCTGAAAATTCGCCATGATTGATTACCTCTAAAGTCATCAATAACTCGTTCAGTTTCAAAATTGTTATTATTCATGTATTGATTATTCCAAGATTAAGAAAGTAAACTAAATAACTTCTGCATTTGCCAAATAATTGTTTTTACAGATCAATTTTATTTGTATTAATTGCCGAAGAATAAATAATTTTACCAGATTGTAAGGTTGATTGTACTCGTCCTGTTAAGGATTTACCCCAAAAAGGCGTATTCTGGCCAGCACTTATCCAGTTTTCAGAATTGACTTCCCAGTCAAGAGTCGGATTAAATACGCAAATATCTGCAGCAAAACCTGTAGTTAATGCCCCACTTTGAATGCCTAAAATATTGGCTGGTTTCTGGGTCAGAGATGCAATTGCCTGTACTAGTGTAATTGAGTTATCTCGTATCAGACTAAGCGTCAAGGGTAACAAGGTTTCCAGTGATGAAATACCAGGCGCTGTTTCTGGAAAAGCCCCCAACTTGGCATCAACATCATGAGGTTGATGATCGGAACAAATTGCATCAACGGTTCCATTGGCCAGACTTTCTATTAAATATTGCTTGTCTTGTTCCGTACGAAAAGGCGGTAAGACATGGTATGCACTATTAAACGGTTCTATATCATTTTCTGTTAAATGCAGTTGATGTATCGCAACATCTGCTGTCACATTCAGGCCATATTTTTTTGCCTGATGGATTTTAATGGCTGAGTGTTTACAGCTAATTTGACTAAAATGCACTTTACATCCTGTGAGCTCTACTAATTCCAGGCATTGTGCTACGGCTATTGTTTCAGAGGCTTCTGGAATACTGGGCAGTCCGTAGCGAATACTAACCGCGCCTTCATGAACGCAACCATGATTACTCAGAGAGGGTTCATCTGGATGGTAGATTAATAACAAATCATGGGTTTTGGCATATTCCATTGCTCTTCTTAAAATCAGTAAACTGGCTAGCGATGTACTGGCATTACTGACAGCAATACAACCCGCCTGTTTAAGTGCAAACATGGAGCTGAGTTCAAATCCTGCCAGTTGTTGCGTTAATGCACCTATCGGATAGACCTGCGTATAATTGGCTTTCTTTGCTTTATCCTGAATTAATTCTGCTACAGCCTGCGTATCAATAACGGGGCTGGTATCCGGTGGTAAACATAAAGAGGTTACTCCAGCACTGGCGGCAGCACGGGTTTCGCTTAAAATGGTGCCTTTATATGACTGTCCGGGGTCTCTAAGTCTGACGCTAAGATCAATAAAACCAGGACAAACAATATTATTGATAGCATCTAAGACAATATCTGCAGTAAAATCAGTCGGCGATTCAATAACTGCAAGTATTTTACCCTCGGCAATATAAACCGAACCCTTTTGGTCTATGTTGTTAGTGGGATCAATAATATGCCCATTTTTGATCTGTATTTTAGGCACCCGATACTCCGCTATTTTGCAAAGTCATCGACATAATAGCCATACGTATAGCAATACCATTACTGACTTGCTGTAGTATGACTGATTGGGCACCATCGGCAATGCTTGAAGCGATTTCCACTCCCCGATTGATTGGTCCTGGGTGCATAACTATGGCATCAGGTTTGGCTAGTTTTAAGCGTTCTTCAGTCAGACCATAACATTTAAAATATTCTCTTTCACTCGGCAGAAGTGCAGCGGTCATTCTTTCTTTTTGCAAGCGTAACATGATAATAACATCCGTATCTTTTAGGCCTTCTTCTATATTAATGAATGCAGTAACACCCAAGCTTTCAACATGATTGGGAAGTAATGTGGCAGGCGCGATTACCCTGACTTCTTTGGATTCTAATATGTTAAGTGCCTGAATTTGAGAGCGAGCAACTCGAGAGTGAAGAATATCACCGATAATTGCAACTTTTAAATGCTTAAATTCCTGTTTATGCTGACGTATGGTAAACATATCCAGCATAGCTTGAGTTGGGTGAGCATGTTGTCCGTCACCTGCGTTAATAACACTAATATGCGGTGCAGTATTTTGGGCGATAAAGTGGCCTGCTCCACTGATGGCGTGGCGAACTACAAACATGTCAACATGCATGGCTTCGAGGTTTCGAATAGTATCCAGTAAACTTTCACCTTTTGAGGTGGCAGAAGTGGCAATGTTAATACTTAACACATCTGCGGATAGCCGAGTGGCAGCCAGCTCAAAAGTCGTTCGAGTTCGGGTGCTGTTTTCAAAAAACAGGATGACAATGGTTTTGCCGCGTAATAAGGGGACTTTTTTAACCTGCTGCTCAGACATTCCAGCAAATGATTCGGCCGTATCAAGAATTTGAGTCAGAATATCCTTGTTCAAACCTTCAATGGTAATAAAGTGTTTAAGTTTACCTTGTTGATTAAACTGCAGATTAGTCATGGTCTAGGCCGCAGTTGTTTCTGTGATAGAGGGCTGAATGTGTATTCCAAGAGGAGCAGGCCCAGTCAATTTGATTCTTTCACCCTTGGGTAAATTGATAATGCTACCCATGCAATCGGGTCTGAGTGGAACTTGACGACCATCACGTTCTATCAGCACACCAAGAATGACTTGGTTGGGTCTGCCATAATCAAAAATTTCATTTAAAGCTGCCCGACTGGTTCTGCCAGTATAAAAAACATCATCAATCAAAATAATATCTCTGCCTTCCATATGTGCAGGTAATTGACTGGGTTTGACTTTGGGATGCATGCCCATTTGAGTAAAATCATCCCGATAAAATGAAATATCCATAAGCCCAAGAGGTTCTGTTAATTTAAGGCGTTGATGCAATATTTCTGCAATCCATGCGCCGCCACTATGTATGCCAATCATTATTGGCAGATTCAATTTTCGGGATGAAATCAGGCTTTTAAGTTCTGTTTCAAGTTTAGATAAGATTGAACTAAAATCAAGCTTAAGATTTGTCATGATTGTTTAACCAACTTTGTAATATTAGCTGAGCTGCAAGCTGATCTTGTACGTCCCATAATTTAGTGGCACTGACTTGCAAATCGTCAAATAACATTTGTTTTGCTTCAAAAGTAGAGAGCCTTTCATCAATCTGAAAAACAGGCAGATGATAACGTCCTTCTAATTGCCTACAGAATTTTCGCATTCTAGGCGTGATTGGATTATCTGTACCATCAGCTTGTGTGGAAATACCTACCACCAAACCAGCAGGAGACCATTCCTTAATCAGTTGAGAAATTTGTTGCCAATCTGGTTTCTGGTTAATGGATCTTAGGGTTTGCAAGGGACTGGCAGTATTTGTTGTGGTTTGCCCTATTGCTGTGCCAATTTTTTTGTTACCAAAATCAAAGCCTAAATAAGTATCCGAACTAAAAGAACTCGCCAGAGGGTCTTTCTTAGCCATGACCAGCCGGAGCGGTTAGCTGATTAATATCTATACCAATTTGTCTTGCAGCAGCATCCCAGCGCTGTTCTGCGGGTGTATTGTATAGAATATTTTCTTCACAGGGCGTGTTTAACCAGGCGTTATTAATTATTTCTTTTTCTAATTGTCCCTCCCCCCAGCCAGCATAACCTAAAGCAATAAAATATTGATCGGGGCCCTCGCCTGTTGCGATGGCTTTTAGAATATCACGGGAACTGGTTAGGGAGACAGTATCGGATGTGGAAATAGTTGAATCCCATGATTTAGAGCAACGACTATGGATAATAAAGCCTCTTTCTTGTTGAACAGGGCCACCTGCAAAAACGGGGGTATCTATTACTTCTTGAATGGAGGTGCTAATACCCATTTGTTGCAAAATAGAACCCAAATTAATATTAATGGGGCGATTAATTACAATGCCTAAGGCTCCTTCTTCATTATGCTGACATAAATAACTGACAGTATGGGAAAAGTTCGAGTCAGCCAAGTTAGGCATGGCAATTAAAAATTGATTGCTGAGGTAATGAGAATTTTTCATTGATTGTTTTTGTTAACGAGTCGTCACGCCTGATTCATCAGAGAATTTCCATACTCTGGGAATCACCAGTACATCAAGTTGTTTAAGGAGTTCTTTAGGTAAGGCTGCAAAAGGTGCGCTGAGCCTTACAATTCGTTTTGCAGCATCATCAAGGGCTTTTATGCCTGATGATTTGGTAATGCGTATGGTATAAATACTACCATCGGCATTAATCCCGACATCCATAGTCAATGTGCCTGAAAATCCTTGTTGTCTAGCTATTTTAGGATAATTAAGATTGCCGGTTCGTTCAACTTTATTTTCCCAGTCTTTCATGTATTGAGCGGCAATATATTGATGGGTACTGACAGAATTAATAAATTTAATTTTGGTATTTTCTGAGCTTTGCTGACTATGGCGTATTTTTGCTCCTAATTGGGCAATTTGTTTTTGTAATCCTGCTGCTGTTAGCTTTGGGCGTTGTTTTTCTGATGGTGGTGTTTTGCTGACTTTGGTACTGGCTATCTTTTCAATGGCCTGTTTTTGAGTGACTAATTTCTGTTTAGATTTAGGTTTGCTTTCAGGTTGATCTTTTTGTTGAACCCGTTTGTTTTTTTTGCTGTTTCCCTTGCTGGGTAATTGTTGCTTAGGCGGCGTGGGTTTTCTTGATTCTTTGCCTGCGCCTACCTGATTTTCCTGAGCAAGAAATTTTGCTTTCTTTGGCGGCTTTTTTGTTGGCGTACTAGCTATAGTAATTTCAATCTGTTTATTATTTTTTTTCGGTTCGGGGATACTGAAATTTATTCCCAATAAAATAACAATATGCAAAACCGATGCAATAAAAACAGCAATTAATAATGAATCGCTGTCTGAAATATCAGATTGTGAAAATGAAGGGGTTGAAAGTGCTTCCATGACTGAATTTTACGAGGTAGAGAGCTTTTTTTCAATACAATCCATCAGCTGAGCACTAATATTCAAACCAAACTGCTTATCTAGTTCTTGAACACAGGTCGGACTGGTGACATTAATTTCAGTCAGATAATCACCAATTACGTCAATGCCGACAAAAATAAGTCCTTTCTTTTTCAATTCAGGCCCCACTTGATTAGCAATCCACCAGTCTCTTTCTGTTAATTCTTGACCCTCTGCACGTCCTCCTGCCGCAAGGTTTCCTCTGGTTTCACCTTTTTTCGGAATACGGGCTAAAGCATAAGGTACCGGTTCACCATCTATAATTAAAATACGTTTGTCTCCTTGTGTTATTTCTGGCAGATAACGCTGTGCCATAATGAAACGAGTGGAATAATGGGTCATTAATTCCAAGATGACATTAAAATTTTTATCCTCTTCACGAATATGGAAAATGGAGGTTCCTCCCATCCCATCCAGCGGTTTTAAAATAATTTCTTTATGTTCTTTTAGGAAATTTTTAAATCGCTGAGCTTCTCTTGCAACCAGAGTTTCGGTACAACATTGAGGAAACCAAGCGGTATATAATTTTTCATTGGCATCTCTGAGCGACTGTGGTTTATTTACCACCAATGTCCCTAAGCGTTCAGCATGTTCCAAAAGATAGGTAGCATAGATATATTCCTGATCAAAAGGCGGATCCTTGCGCATAATGATGGTATCTAAATCTGCCAGTGATATTTCTTGTTCATCTATAAATTCATACCATTGATTTGAGTCTTGCCGGACAGTTAATCGGCGAGTACGGGCATAAGGTTTCGCGTTATGAAGATAAAGGTCATTGATTTCCATGTAATGAATTTCCCAATTTCTTGCCTGGGCTTCCAGTAACATAGCAAAGCTGGTGTCTTTTTTTATATTAATAAGGTCTATGGAATCCATGACCATGCCAAATTTTATTGTCATAAAACATTCGAAATTAGGGTGAGAAAGGTGATTTTAACAAATTTATTTTATTAATGTTGTTTACCTTAAAAAGAAATTTTGGTATAAAGGAGGGCTAAATTTTAATTAAGGTAATTCTTTATGAGAATACGCTGAATTTTGTGAAATTTAGATTTAATCTTCATAAATCTATGATCTCTTGAAGTTAGGTCGAAAACCAACAAACTTAAGTTTATTTTTCTAGAAATGCCAAATGCAAGACAGAGGAAATCATGTCCAAAATATGTCAAGTGACAGGTAAGCGTCCTGTTAGTGGTAACAACGTATCACACGCTCACAATAAAACGAAAAGACGTTTTAATCCTAATTTACATCGTCATCGTTTTTGGGTTGAAAATGAAAACCGTTGGGTTCGTTTAAGAGTTTCTGCTAAAGGTATGCGTATCATTGATAAAAAAGGTATTGATGTGGTACTTGCAGATATTCGTAAATCAGGTGAAAAAGTTTAAGGAGACAGGTAATGCGCGATAAAATTAAATTAGTATCAAGTGAAGGCAATGGTCATTTCTATACTACGACTAAAAACAAAAGGACGATGCCAGAAAAGATGGAAATTAAAAAATATGACCCAGTTGCTCGCAAGCATGTCATGTATAAAGAAGCTAAAATAAAATAACACTCTGTGTTTTGTCGGATTCGATACAGAATCCGACTAGCTTTAGGTGATTGACGATTTCTTTCGCCAAATTGCTTTAGGAATGGTTAAGGAACGTGCACGAAAACTTCAACACCTGACTGGTCTTTTGTCCGTCTTCCGTGTTGTGGCAATAGTTACGTAGCTTGCTATGCGCAGTGCCAAACTCATTCCTAAGTTATTTATTTTTCATTCCTTAGTCCTCTCCGTTATCAGCAATATTAAGTTTGTTGTAAAACTTTGTTCTGCTACTCTCGATCATACCCTTCTATCAAACATTTCATTGAGATAGAGTTATCTCCTAATATTCACAGAAGTGCTTAGAAAATACTGGGCTAAAAGCGCTCATTATTATCAGGTTTTAATTCAATTTTTGGATTTATTTTGAGCTCGCTCTTTATCTAGGATAGACTTTATTTTTTCAGTGTGTTTAAACAAAATCAGGTATTTTTTTTCCAATTCCTTTTTTTCTGCTACTAAACTTTCAATAGTTAGCTGAAGTTGCTGGTTTTCTAACCGTAGAACATTGAGCTCATGTACTTGAGATTCCTGTTTGGGTTTTATGCTACCAGCTTGATCGTCGAATCCTATATTTTGTGCCTTTTCAGCGGTATAACTATTCGCTGATAAATTTCCCTCTGCTGCTATCAACTCAGGTGTATTTTCGAGAGGGGCGGGCACGTTTTCCATCCCATTCTCTAAAATTAGAGCGGTAAAGTCATGACGTAGTAATAAAAAGGCTGCTGCTTCACTGGTTTTTCCATTTGCACAGATAACAATGATGCGTTTTTTCTTATCAAAGGTCTTTAATTGCATACGCAAAGTAATAAAAGGCGCATTGATACTATTTGGCAGGTTATGCATTTTAAATTCATCTGGCGTTCTTACATCTAATAAAACAGTGCCTTTTTCAAGCTCTTCTTCAATTTGAGGATAATCAATAAATCTTAAAGCAGGTATCTTGATTAAGCTGATGAATTTTTCTTTACTTAGCCTTAATAAGCTGACATCAGTCAGTGCCGTAATCGTTACATTTCGAGGCTCACCAGAGAGTAGAGAATCTTCACCAAAAGTGTCCTGCTTATGCATTTGTGCCAATTTTATTTCTTTTGCATTCGGTGTAGGCTTTCGGGAGAGCAAACAGTGCCCATGTTTAATAATATAATAAAAATCACCTTCCTCCCCCTGGCGAATAATTATTTCATTCTTTTTATATTCAACTTCTTCTAAGCCAATAATTATTTGTTGTAAATTCGAAGGAGGCAATGCTTGAAAAATGGGTGACTTTAATAAAGTCGTCATCCAGTCATCTTCTTGTTCATCTTCTTGTTCATCAACCATATAATTATCTTCTCCTTTATAGGTACTATCAATCTTATTGGATAAACTATTTATAATATCTGTATTGATACGTACAAAACGAACAGCGGTCTTGGTGTATCCATCAATTTTTCTAGGTATTTGATGAGCCAAAGCAAATCGAGAGGAGTCACTCCCTGCTTTTATGGTTTCAACCAATAGCTCATTTGCTTGTAAACAGATTGAACCTTTGATTAAAAAAATTAAGTCATCATTCTTGTCATTGCGTTTGAATAAAAATTCTCCCGATTCTTTTTGTTCGACCGTAACTTGACTACAAAGGGATTCAAAAGAAGTATTTGAAAAAGTTGATACAGGAATCAACTGGCGGACTGTTTGCCCATCTTCGGAATCTGTGTTTATCATTTAGTCTATGCGCCAAATTTATATATATATCTTTACAATTATTTGTTATTAATTATGATAAAGCAAGGATAAAGTCAAAAATTGTGCAAAATATTGTTTCTTTACTAGTCAAACTGAAGTTTCCCAGTTTTTAAAATAACAGAAGCCGCAATGCACAAGGCTTTGTTATTTTAGTTGCTGTTGCTCTAAATAGAGCAAACCCCAATTTAAATGGTTTCTCTTTATACGTCACGGCGAAAATAATTGGGAAACTTCAGCTAGTCAAATGAAGATGAACAAAAAGGCAAGCTAGAAGAATAGGTTGTTATTTTCCGTTTCTTAAGGAGTAAGGATTTAATAACTTCCGAATTTTAATTCCACAGAAGCAGTAATATAATAGTTGCGTAGCCCTGCTATGCGCCCATTTTATTGGCACGCCTGTGAAGTCAAAATGCTACGCCAAATTTTCGGAACTTAATTAAATCCTCACTCCTAAGCACTTTTACTGCTTTTCCTTGTGTGATTTTTTATGTAGAGTATTATAATCCAGCTATCATTGTGCAGAATTCCAATTGAACTGAATGTCTTACAATCCTATCAATTCAATCAAGGGTTTTCAGACATTCTTGTTAAACATTTTAGGTATTTAGTTGTCAATGAAACACAATATTACTTTGGAAAAAATAATGAATAGAAAGCCTGTTTTTACTCTTAAATTGTATATATTTTTTATAATTTGTTGTTTCTATTCAGGATATTCTGTGGCAGGGTTACCCACTCATGTTGATGGACAGGCTTTGCCATCTTTGGCTCCCATGCTGGAAAAAAGCATGCCGGCGGTAGTCAATATTTCAACTACAAAAAATATTTCTGTTAAGGAAAGTCCTTTATTAAGAGATCCTTTTTTTAGACATTTTTTTCAATTACCGCGACAACAAAGAAAACAGAAAAAAAACAGCCTCGGCTCTGGCGTTATCATTGATAAAGATAAAGGCTATGTGTTAACCAATAATCATGTGATTGATAAAGCCGATACAATTATGGTGACTCTCAATGATGGTCGTCAGTTTAAGGCGCAATTATTAGGCACTGACCCAGAGGCTGATGTTGCGGTTATTCAAATACCCGCGGATGACTTAACAGAATTACCCATAGCTAACTCAAACGCATTAAGGGTTGGAGATTTTGTTGTTGCCATTGGAAATCCCTTTGGTTTGGGGCAAACGGTCACATCCGGAATTATTAGCGCTCTGGGCCGGACTGGATTGGGAATTGAAGGTTATGAAGATTTCATTCAAACCGATGCATCAATTAATCCAGGTAATTCAGGGGGTGCATTAGTTAATTTAAGAGGTGAGTTTGTCGGAATGAATACTGCTATTCTGGCACCCAGTGGTGGAAATGTTGGCATTGGGTTTGCCATTCCATCTAATATGGCTATAGTATTAAAAGACACTTTGGTTAAATATGGTGTGGTTAAAAGAGGTCTGCTGGGAGTTACAACTCAGGATTTAACGGCTGAACTTATCAAAGCTTTTGACCTGAAAAACACCTATGGTGCTATAGTCAGTAAAGTAGAAGGCAGTTCAGCTGCTGCCAGAGCTGGAATTGAACCGGGTGACATTATTGTTTCTATTAACGGTCGTAAGGTAAAAGGAAGCCATAAAATCAGAAACATTATTGGTTTGATGCAGATTGGAGATAAAGTTCGGATTGAATTGATCCGAGGCAATAAAACCAAAAAAGTAACCGCAATTTTAGGCAAACCCCAACGATTTCAAATTGTGGGTGAGACATTACATCGAACTTTAAAAAATACAGTATTAGCGGCAACCCAAAAAGAACAAGTCGAAGGGGTGTTATTTGCAAAAATAGAAAAGAAATCTTACGCCTGGCGAAGAGGACTCAGACCTGGCGATATTATCGTTTCTGCCAATCAATATAGAGTTCGAAACCTGAAACAATTAAAGCAAGTAATTGATCCGCGCAGAGCTTTATTAATTAATGTTCAACGTGGTCCAGAGGCATTTTTTCTGGTATTAAAATAACGAATTAGCAATAGGCTCTTCTTCATGCAAATCAGGCCATGTAATAATTATGATGACTGAAAATAGAATAATTGATCAACTGGATGAATTAATTAATATTGGCATTGCCATTTCATCTGAAACTAATCCTATCAAATTGTTACAGAATATTTTAGATGGCGTTATTAATATCACTGCGGCAGATGGAGGAACTTTATATCTAGTAAAAGACAACTTCATGGCAATGGAGATTGTCAAAACCAAAACCTTAGGCATATCGCTAGGAGGGTTGTCTGGTAATTCAGTGGGTATGCCGCCTATTCCGTTGTATTTATCGGATGGCAGTAAAAATTATTCCAATGTGGTTACCTGTACCTACCATAAGAACATACCCATCAATATCATTAATGCTTATCATAATCAGACTTTCGATTTTTCAGGTACAAAAAAATTTGACCTATTAAATAATTATCGCTCCCAATCCTTTTTATCTGTGCCGATGAAAAATCATGAGGGTGATACGATAGCCGTCCTACAATTAATCAATGCAACAGATCCTGTATCTGGAGACATTGTAGGATTTGATGCAATCTCGCAACGCTTTACAGAAGCCTTAGGTTCTTTGGCTGCGATTGTATTGACTAAACAATCTTTGATTGGTGATTTGGAAAACATGCTTGAGTCATTAATAAAATTAATAGCGACAGCCATTGATGACAAGTCACCCTATACGGGAGGGCATTGCCGGCGTGTGCCTGTATTGACCATGCTTTTAGCCGAAGCTGCTCATAAGGTTGAAGAAGGTTATCTTAAAGATTTTTCGATGACCCCTGCCGATCGTTATGAATTAAAAATTGCTGGATGGCTGCACGACTGTGGCAAGATAATTACGCCTGAACATATAGTCGATAAATCAACTAAACTGGAAACTATTTTTGACCGCATTGAATTGATTGAAACCCGTTTTGAAGTATTAAAACGCGATGCAGAAATAGAATTTCTTAAACAGAGCATAGCAACGCCAGATAAAACAGCTGCCTTAGAAAAAACCTACCATGTGAAAATTAGTAAGATAGAAGAAAATTTTGCTTTTATCAAAAAATCAAATACTGGCGGAGAATTCATGGATGAAAAAGACCAGAATAAAATTCTGGCTCTGTGCCATGATATCTGGATACTTTCGAATAATCGTTTGCCCATTTTATCAAAAAATGAAGCGGATAACCTGATCATTGCACGGGGTACTTTAACCACTAAAGAACGCGGTATTATTAATTATCATATCAATGCCACTATTTCCATGTTGGAAGCTATCAGTTTTCCCAAACATTTGAGTAAGGTGCCCGAATACGCAGGCGGTCATCACGAACGTATGGATGGTAAAGGCTATCCTAAGGGTTTGAATCGCGAAGAAATGTCTATACAGACCCGAGCAATGGCAATTGCAGATATTTTCGAGGCATTAACCGCAAAAGACAGACCTTATAAAGAAGGCAAGAAACTATCTGAGGCTTTAGCCATTTTAGCTAAAATGAAAGAAGAGCAGCATATTGACCCAGATTTATATGATGTATTTATCAAGGATAAAGTATATTTAGCTTATGCTAAAGAGTTTCTTGATGAAAACCAAATTGATGTTGAATAAGTTTTTTTGTGGAACTAAAGCATCCAATAAGATACGGATAATAGTTCAACATATCCACTATAAATTATAGGGAAGTTGAAAATTTAAGGAAACGTAGGGTGGGCAGTCTTTATTCCCCACCAATACAGTGGAGTATGCTACGGTGGGCAAAAAAAACTGCCCACCGTACAATAATTCTAACAACTTCACCTGTACATATAGCGGATACAGTTCGACCTTACGAGCAAGGATTTTTTTTAAACTACACTACTCATTATGGATAATGTACTTAAACCGTTACTCGAATCTGCAAACCAGATAATCTTAGGAAAAGAGCGACAAATTAAATTGGCTGTCTGCTGTTTACTGGCAAAAGGTCATTTACTCATTGAAGATATTCCTGGTGTAGGGAAAACCACACTAGCCCACACCTTGGCAAAATTACTGGGTTTGCAATATCAACGTATTCAGTTTACTAGTGATATTTTACCGGCTGATATTATCGGTGCATCAGTTTTTGATGTAAACAACTCAAGTTTTGAGTTTCATCCCGGCCCGCTATTTAATCAAATGATATTGGCCGATGAAATCAATCGTTCCACGCCTAAGGCGCAAAGTGCCTTGCTGGAAGCAATGGAAGAACAGCAGGTCACTGTAGAAGGGAAAACCTACGCTTTGCCCCAGCCTTTTTTTGTTATTGCCACTCAAAACCCTGCCCATCAAATTGGCACATTTCCTTTACCAGAATCTCAGTTAGATCGGTTTTTAATGCGCATTGAACTAGGATATCCAAATAGGCAAGCAGAAAGAGAATTGTTAGTCGGCCAACGTCGGTATCAATTAATAGATACTTTATCAGCTCAATTAAATAGTCAACAATTAACCGAAATTCAGCATCAGGCAACTCAAATTCACGTTGCACCTGCATTGATTGATTATCTCCAGGATTTAATTGCTTATACCCGAGAGTCAACAGATTATCATTGTGGTTTATCTCCAAGAGCCGGATTGGCATTATTAACCGCAGCTAAAACCTGGGCTTTAATGGATGGCAGAAAAGCGGTTTTACCCGATGATGTTCAGGCTGTTCTTCCTGCAGTAGCAGGTCATCGAT
This sequence comes from uncultured Methylomarinum sp., assembly GCA_964399475.1. GTDB lineage: Bacteria > Pseudomonadota > Gammaproteobacteria > Methylococcales > Methylomonadaceae > QPIN01. Next base: position 5,124 of record CAYNRB010000021.1, on the reverse strand, counting down.
TACGTTCAGGTACGACCGACTCAGAATCTATTGTTGCACCTCTGCTTACAAATGTGGCTGTTTCTTGAATATCAAACAACGCTTTAAACGTTCGCGTTTTATCAAAGGAGAAAAAAAACCAGTTAAAAGCATAGTACTTAGTCACAAGCGCATTTTTATTTTGCCCAGTCAACGTGGCTTAGGCTTTGTCTTATTAATTGTCTTATTATTGTTAATTTCCTTTGTTTATAACAATAATCTGGCTTATTTTTTAACATTTTTACTAGTTAGTGTTTTTTTTATTAATATCTTACACAGCTTTAAAACTCTAACTGCTCTGGTTTTAACTCAAAAGCAATCGCAGACTGTTTTTGCAGGCGACTTAGCTGGGTTTGATATCCTAATTGAAAACCCGACAAAGATTAAGCGCTTTAATTTACAACTTAGTTTAGAAAATAGTTTCAATTTCAGTGTAAACGAACAAGAAAATAAACGTATAACACTTTATTCCTTAACCCATAAAAGGGGCTGGCATCCAATTGGAACGATTACACTATCCAGTACTTATCCCTTGGGCTTGTTTCGAGCTTGGTCACCTATTCGGTTTGCCGCAAAAGCTTTGGTTTATCCAAAGCCTACGTCAATTGAAATCCCTTTCCCAGAAGCAGAAGGTCATCAATCTCAAGCCTTGAATAACAATAAACTAATGGGAGGCGATGATTTTCATGGCCTGGTAGAATATCAAAAAGGTGATCCTGTACGACACATTCACTGGAAAACATTTGCTAAAGGACAGGGTTTGTTTATCAAGAAATATGCAGGAAATAGTTTAGCTGAATTATGGTTAAATTATAATCAGACAGCTGGACAAAATGTTGAAGAACGATTAAGTCAGTTATGTCGCTGGGTGATTGACGCGGAAAAAACAGGTTTGAATTACGGCTTTACAATACCCGGCCTAAAATTAAAACCGGGTCATGGTAAAGCGCATTATGATAAATGTTTGCAAGCTTTAGCTTTGTTTTAGTTGATGGTTCAAATAAAAAACGTATCCGCTATAAATCCCAGGATAACATGGAGACCGTCATCCACTCAGACATGCCATCAATGTAGCCTGGATGGAGCGTAGCGGAATCCGGGTTCAGTCGATCATTCCTTCCCGGATTTCGCTGCGCTACATCCAGGCTACCCGTTAATTTAATATCAGTGACGGTTGCCCTGGGTTTTATAGTGGATACTAAAAAAACGTATCCGCTATGTGTTACAGGGTGAACTTGATAGGTTTTTTGTAGGGTGGTCAAAAAAGACTGCCCATCCTACGTTCCCTTAAATTTTCCAACTTCCCTATAATTTATAGTGGATACTAAAAAACTATATTAATGGAACAATCAGTTAATCAACGTACCCTTATTTTCCTGCTGGTTTCAATAGGCTTGATTACTTTGCCTCATGTTAATCATATCCCCTTACCTTTATTTGGTTTTTTTAGTTTTATATTTATTTGGCGGTTTATTGGCATTTGGAAAAGAAAAATTTTACCGGATAACCTGCTGATTTTTTTTCTTACCGTTAGCTCAGTAGTTTTACTATATAGCCAGCACCAAGGCATACTTGGCAGAGATGCGGGCACCAGTTTATTCGTTACTGCATTGGGTTTAAAACTACTGGAAGTGAATAAGGAAAGGGATATTTATCTAGTTAATTATCTAGCTTTTATTGTTGCCTGTTCTCAATTTTTGTATCAACAAAGCCTGTTTATGGCCGGATACATATTGCTGGTCTGTTGCGTATTGCTGGCGACACTGGTTTCCATTAATAGCCTTAAACCCGATACAGTACTGGCCATGAAAACAGCCGCCAAAATTATTTTCCAGGCAATTCCCATCAGTGTTGTTTTATTTGTTCTATTTCCCAGAATTGAAGCGCCTCGCTGGATGTTTTTTAATCAGTCGAATACCGCAAAAAGTGGATTGACAGATGTGCTTGAGCCTGGTTCTATCAGTAATCTGGGCTTATCAGATAAGCTGGTATTCAGAGCAAAATTTGAAGGCCAACCTCCACCACCTATACAACGATACTGGCGTGGCCCTGTTTTTTCCTATACAGATGGCAAACGCTGGACAGAAACCAAAAAATTATTTTTTAAGAAATATCAGGATACGCCTACTTATTCAGGATTTTCCTATCAATATACATTAATGATGGAGCCACAGAAAAAAAACTGGGTATTTGCACTGGATATGCCTACCTCATATCCGAGTTCTTTAAAACAAAATGCCTTGTATCAACTGATTAATCCTAAAAACTCAAATGCTGTAGCAGAATACAAGTTGACTTCAAATACGCGATATAACACAGGTTATATCACTAAAGTTGAATTTAAGGATAATACCCAATTACCTGGCAAACCTTCCCAGAAAATAAACCAACTAGTGGAAAAATTACAGGGTTTTGATGCATCAGCTGAAGTTTATATTCAAGCTGTTTTAAATCATTTTAGACAGGAAGATTTTTACTACTCCTTAAAACCGCCATTAATGGAAGAAAACCCGATTGAAAGTTTTTTGTTTGATAATCGAATCGGTTTTTGTAGTCACTATGCCACCGCCTTTGTTTATTTAATGCGCGTTTCAAATATACCGGCACGGATAGTCAGTGGCTTTCAAGGAGGAGAACTTAATAAAGTAGGCGGTTTTTTAGAAATTAGAGAAGCTAATGCACATGCCTGGGCCGAAGTATGGTTAAAGAATAAAGGCTGGACGCGTGTTGATCCGACTGCGTCCATCGCACCAGAACGTATTGAGCAAGATGTTAATATTGATCTTCAAATTTTGACAGGATCAGTTAGTTTTTCAGCAATTAATATTGACTCTAAAACATTGTCTTGGATGAAAAAAGTCAGGCAGACATGGAATAGTCTGGATTATAACTGGCATCGTTGGGTGATAAATTATACTAGCAATAGTCAGTCACAATTTTTATCCTCAATGGGTATTAAAGATATTAAATCCATGATTTATTGGCTGGTTTTGATAACAGGCTTTATTACACTCCTACTCGCTTGGTTTATTTTATCTACCAAAAGTTCTAAAACAGATAAAGAAGTCATTTTATATCAACTATTTTGTAAAAAATTAATCAAAGCTGGATTCAATAAAAACAAGGCCGAAACAGCACAACAATTTGCTATGCGAATCAGTAATCAACGACCAGATCTTGCAAAGCCTATCGAAAATATTACCGTTTTATATACTCGATTACGCTATGAAAATTCTTTTTCTAAAAATGATATATCAATATTGAATCAAAAGGTAAAACAATTTAGCTGTAAGGTAACTCGCAGTAAATAAACTACCAATATTGGGCAATATTTTTGTTTGTCTTTAGTTATGTAGCAATAGGCGCATAACCAGCTACGTAACTATTGCTACACAACTAAATACGGATGAAAAGACCAGCAAGAGTGGTAGTTTATTTATTGCGAGTTGCCTAAATACCAGACAAGAATACATTGCTTAATTTCTCAAGGATTAGGCGCTATTAGAGCTGGCAAAATCTCAGATACTGGCTTCGATTGATTCTTCCGTAAATTGTATAGAAAAAACAGCGGCTATATTGCTATTGCCGATATATTGATCAGAGGGTTGCTACCTACAATAAATTCGTTAAGATCATTTAAACTATTGTTATCTATATCAATCAGTGTCTTATCCGAATCAAAGAGATTGAGTCGGGATTTTAGATCTATCAAACAGATTTTTTTAGCAATGAGAATTGAATATTATTACCCGTAGAATTCAGATTTTTGGTGGTATTTAGTAAGGATTACTTGATTGAAAAATCAGTGCGACTGCTGATTGATTTAAGCTGAATCTTCAGATGAGGGTTTGTCGCCAACCAGTTCTCCAGTAACTTGTTGATCTAGTGAAGGTTCAGGGTTGACAATTTCATATAACTCATCAATTTCTTTTTGAGGATATAAAAACTCAGCAACAAATACGGGGACTAGTAGTAAAATCATTATACCTACTGGATTAAATCCAGGGTTAATGATGTCTGCTATCCCAAAAGCGCCAAGTGCTCCAAAAATCAAAAGAGCTGGGTTGGGGAGTTTTACTTTTTTCATGGTCAAGTTATCGGCAATGGCAGATTAATCTTGAATAATCTGTAGTGCTTCAATTGATTTAGCAGATCAAAAAATATGCTTGGTTAAAGAAATGAGCAGTAAAGTGTGCAACACTGATCAATGTTAATCAGTGAGCTATGCAAAGGTGGATTTAAATATTGAAAATAGTAATAATTTTATGATGTAAGGTATTGCCTTTGTGATTTGTGAGGAGATTTGTTAGTAATCTCTGATTCTACCTAGAAGATGATCCTATAAAGCTTCATCTCTTTTGCCATCGAAACAAAACCTGCCACTCATAGCCGCGCGTTAATTCTGACGTTATTTTTTAAAACTATCCATACACTACATCAGAGTTCGATTCAGATTTTAATTTTTTCTCAGTTCTTCTGCAGCTACATATCCATTTAAAGACTTAACAAGCTCCCTACCCATTGCGTAAGTTAAATTAACAGGGACAGCATTTCCAATCTGCTTATAAACTTGAGTCATACTGCCCTCAAAACACCAATCATCGGGAAAAGTTTGTATTCTCTCCGGTTTGAAAGGGGCGTGTTTGATCTGGGTGACATCTTTCGGTTTGTTTTTGTGCAGGCGAGGCGGTTAGCGTCAAACAAGGTTCATCCCAGTGTCAATGGCCAATAACAGTAGCTGTTTCGACTTAAAACCAGGCAATGAATGCATTGGTCTATTTGTATAAACATGTAAGATAACACTCATTGGAACATACGATTGATGCTATATGTTCTACAAAAAATAGATAAATAACGGTGACTCTAACTCAAGAAGAGGTAAAAAATTATTGTTTTTGTTAAAGGGTGTCTCTCAGTTAATTGTTAAAATTATATGATAGCTGTTTGAGAATTACTAAAGCTGTCAGATTGGGAGTGCAAGATGTAGATTTTGATTACAAGCAGTTTACAGTCCGATCAGGTAAGGGCAAATTTATAGTACGCTTATGCCAGAGATTAAAACGCATTTACAAAAGATTAAATTAATTCATGATAACGACTTATTAA
>CAYNRB010000020.1:0-27702 GCA_964399475.1 uncultured Methylomarinum sp. | reverse complement strand
TTAACATATTTCTCTGTGTTTCAGGGTTTCAGGGCTTCATAAATAACTTAGTACACCTTGAAATATAACTATCCTATGAAAATAGGGACTTTTTCTTCCTTAACCCATCTAAGGAATGGAAGATAAATATCCTAAAATACCCGTTCAGAAATACTAAACCGAGATTTTATTTGGGTTGCAAAAACGAATACTCTTATAGAAAACTCACGTTTCAAGATAAATCAGAATTATCTGACCAATGAAACTGAAATCATCCAAAAATTACTAGACTTTCTAGATAATTCCGCTGTCCAATCAATCCATCACCAAGCCCACCAATTAGTCACAGCTATCAGGGCAAATAAAAACCAGCAATCTTTAGTTGAGCGTTTTTACACGAATACCAGCTCAATTCAGAGGAAGGAATTGTCTTAATAGATATAGCCGAAGCTTTATTTCGTATTCTGGATAGTCATCCTCAAGATCTGTTTTTACAGGAAAAATTAAGCGAGGCAGATTGGCATAAACATCTTCATCAGAGTGACTCATTATTGGTCAATTTTGCTACGCAAGCATTGGACATCACAGCTAAAATCGAAAAATATTTCGATCTATCAGATAATGATCATCAACAAGTTTTTTCCAAATTATTCGCTCGAATAGGTTTTCCAATTATACGCACTGCATTAAAACAAGCTATGCAGCAATTAGCTTATCAGTTTGTCATTGCAGAAACGATTGAACAAGCATCAATTAAAGCCAATCAACAATCTAATTACCTATACTCTTTCGATATGTTAGGTGAAGCAGCTTTAACCATGAATGATGCAGATCGTTATTTTAATGACTATGTAAAAGCAATCAAGTATCTGGCTAAGGATGTAAAAAACCAGGATATTTTTTTGAATCCTAGTATTTCCATTAAATTATCAGCGATTTATCCACGATACGAACCCTTGCACCAGCAACAGGCCGTTCAACAAATCAGTAATAAACTTTTATATTTGTCTCAACAAGCAATAAACTCAAATATTAGTGTGACAGTAGATGCCGAAGAGTCTAAACGTTTAGATATGTCTCTTGATATTTTCACTCATGTGCTTTCTGATTCCACACTTAAAGGTTGGGGTGGTCTGGGGTTAGCCGTGCAGGCTTATCAAAAAAGAGCAATAAATACATTGCAATTCTTAGCTGATTTAGCTGAATCGAAACAATGTAAAATCCCGATACGTTTGGTGAAAGGAGCCTATTGGGATAGTGAAATAAAACGAGCCCAAGTCAATGGACTTAGTGATTTCCCAGTTTTTACTCAAAAATCAGCTACCGACATTTCATATTTAGTATCTGTTCAATTTATTCTGTCCCGTCCTGACTGTTTTTATCCACAATTTGCTACCCACAATGCGCATACAGTTGCCGCTATTTTAGAATGGGAGAAAATCATCTCGGTTATGAGTTTCAACGCTTACATGGGATAGGTGAACAACTGTACCAACAAATCCTGAAACAAATCCAAGAAACAATCCCTTGTCGTATTTATGCACCTGTTGGCCATTATCAAGAATTATTGCCTTATCTGGTACGAAGATTGTTAGAAAATGGGGCAAATACATCTTTTATCAATCTACTAGAAAATCCTGACATCAATATTGAAGCTGTCATTGTAGATCCAGTAAAACTATTAAAAGAAAACAATCAACCAAAAACCCAATGTATTTTGCCTAAAGATTTATTTGCTCCACAACGTATTAACTCAGAAGGTCTTAATCTGGCAGATCCAAGGGTTCAGACTCAGTTAATTTCTGGTTTAAAAAAATTGGAATCACAAACATGGTTAGCTACGCCTTTAGTTAATGGAATTACCTATTCAGGGTCTGAACATAATAGTTGTAATACAGCAGATAAACGGCTTATTGTCGGTAGGGTTATTTATAGTGACAAACAAATTATTTCAGATGCTATCAATAGCGCCAATTTGGCATTCAATCATTGGCGATTATCCAAGATTCAACAACGCGCTAATTTTCTGTTAAAAGCCGCCGAACTTATTGAACTGACTGCATTATGTGTGCGAGAAGCAGGAAAAACCATTAAAGATGCATTGGCAGAAATTCGTGAAGCGGTAGATTTTTGTCGTTATTATGCTAACTTAGCCATTGAATTATTTGAACAACCCTTAACACCTCTAGAGCCCACAGGAGAAAAAACCAACTTAAACATCTGGGAAGCGGTGTATTTGTTTGCATTAGCCCCTGGAACTTTCCTATTGCCATCTTTATGGGTCAAATCACAGCTGCATTAGTCAGTGGAAATACTGTCATTGCAAAACCCTCCACACAAACACCCTTAATAGCAATGCGATATATCCAACTGTTACATCAAGCAGGCATTCCTAAAAATGTTTTACATTTTTTACCAGGCGAGGGAGATAGCATAGCCGAGCATTTGTTATTAGATTCCCGAATAGCCGAGGTAGCTTTTACGGGTTCATTAAAAGTGGCACAAAGCATCAATCAGCAACTTTCCAGGCATTGCTGTATTGTGCCATTAAGTGCTGAAACTGGCGGTCAAAATGTAATGATTTGTGATAGTTCAGCCTATAGCGAACAACTCATTCAAGATATCGTACCATCAGCCTTTCATAGTGCAGGACAACGTTGTTCAGCACTACGAGTACTTTATATTCCCTATGAAACGGCAGATAATATTATCGAAAAATTAATAGCTGTGATGAAAGAATTAAGAGTTGGTATGCCTCAATTCTACGAAACTGATATAAGCCCACTCATTAATAAAAAAGCAGTAAATGAACTAACGGATCATATAAGCAATATAAAAAAACTAGCCAAACTATTATTTCAATTAAATCCCAGAAAACAATTTAATAACGCCTATTTTCCCCCTCCCACATTAATTGAACTTAATTCGCTGTCACAACTTCCTAAGGAAAATTTCGGCCCTGTTTTACATGTTATTAGATATAACTTCAACGAACTGGATCAGGTGATTGATGCAGTTTAACACTGGGTATACATAGCCGTATAAACAAAACTATTGAGACAATTATCCAAAACAGCAAAGTTGGAAATATTTATGTGAATCGAAATATGATTGCTGCCGTTATAGGTATCCAACCTTTTGGCGGTATGGGGCTTTCCGGTACAGGACCAAAAGCTAGAGGGTCACATTATTTACAAGGTTTTAGCACTGAACAAACTGTCTCGACGAATACAGCAGCTATTGGGGGTAATAAGTACCCAAGCATAATTAATTTAACATTTTACTTGTCTTTTTTTCCATCTTCAGCGTTGCATAAATAGTTACGTAGCTCGCTATGCGCCTATTTATACAACACTGAATATGAAAAAAAATCCTGCGTAAAATTAGTTAAATTAATTATACTTGGGTACTTATGAGTTTATTGGCTGGAATCAAAAACTGAGTGCTTTGAAGCTTGCATGCCTCATAAGGCTGCTCGGCAACTTGTAAGACGGAACGTTGGATGAGCAATAGCGTTATCCAACATTTTTGATGAATAGTGTTTGATTTGCGAAATAATAGTGGAAGGCGCTATCGCTTTTCCACCCCACGTGCGACATCAAGTCCACCTCATCAAACCAGAGTTGTTAAGGCTTTTGTTGAAAACCAACATAATCCCAGGCCAACATTTCTGAATTGATTAAACACATTCATTTTTGACAAATTTTGCAATAGTAACTGGCGCGCTGGGCTATTTTTTGTTGCTGTATTGGTGATGAGCATTGTAAACAGGGTTCTTTCGCTCTCCCATAAACAGCTAGGGACTGTTGAAAATATCCGGGTTGTCCTTGTTCATTTACAAAATCACGTAGGGTGGTTCCGCCTTGTGCTATGGCCTGCTCTAAAATTATTTTGATACACTTAGCTAAATCCTGATACCGTTGCAAAGAAATCTTTCCTGCCTGCCTTGTCGGGAGTATGCCCGCTCTAAATAGCGATTCACTTGCATAGATGTTTCCAACACCGACTACATTATGGCCATCCATAATGAAGGCTTTAACTGTAATCTTCCTATTCTTTGATAAGTTATAAAGATGGGAACCAGAAAATGAATCTGACAAAGGTTCAGGACCTAATTTACTGATAAGTTTGTGTTTATGTGCAGGTTCTGAGGTATGTAATATGGCACCAAACTTTCGAATATCCTTATATCTTAGAACCGTTCCATCCGTAAAGATAAAGTCCACATGATCATGTTTTCCTGGAAGATCATTTTTGCTAACTATGCGCAGACTGCCGGACATACCTAAGTGCAGTATAACGGTTGTTTGTCTATTCGATTCCAGTAGTAAATATTTTCCACGTCTATTTACATTGACAATAACTAGTCCCGTCAGAATTTCTGGCAAATCATCAGGAATAGGCCAGCGTAGTTGTCTGTTACGAATAACAACACCTGCTATAGTTTTTCCTTTTACATAAGGGCAAATGCCTTTTCGTGTGGTCTCAACTTCTGGTAGTTCAGGCATGGGGAGTTATATCTTTTGCTCGAATTCAATAAATACTACAAGTAGTGGTAAATAGTTAAAGTTTTTAGTGCCAAAACATGTTTTAAGTACCCAAGTATAATTAATTTAACTAATTTTTACGCAGGATTTTTTTTTCATATTCAGTGTTGTATAAATAGGCGCATAGTGAGCTACGCAACTATTTATGCAACGCTGAAGATGGAAAAAAAGACAAGTAAAATGTTAAATTAATTATGCTTGGGTACTTAGCACTCCAGGTAAGAGATATTAATAACTGGAAGGCCACCTTAACCAAGTCGTAAGCCCTTATTGAGGACAGTTATTAACACTTTAATCTTTGAAAAAGTGCTCTATAGGCAAACAGTTAATAATTTAATTAATTTTCAAGATTTTTCTCCGAAACATTTAAATGCAGAAGACATGTCCCCATCTCTTACTAATCAACGCTCAGAAAAGAATAAGGAGTGAGGATTTAATAACTTCCAGATTTTGACTCCACAGAAGCACTCATAAAATAGTTGCGTAGCTTGCTATGCGCCCTTTTTATTAGCACACCTGTGAAGTCAAAATTCAACGCCAAACTTGCGGAACTTATTTAATCCCACGCCTAAATGTAAATCATTCCGAAAATTACTCTATTATTGTGAAAGAAGAAATGCTATTTCATCCTGAAGTTTTTTTCTAAAAAATAGAAACTTCCAGCGCGCACCACCACATTGTCTCCACAACATAGCGGAACGAATACCTGAGAGTAACAATGATCTGATTTTATTGACTATCGCTGTTTGAGCAAGATATTCTTCTTCACCATTAACCATAATGCGAGGTTGCATGGTACTGATAGTATTATGGTAAAGATCACCTAAACTCGCTAATATATTTTCATGAAGAATGCCAAAGGCCTCTGATTGAGCCAATGATTTTTCAAGTCCATGATGAATTGTATTTAACATATCCGGCCTATTAGAAAGCTGTCTTTCCAAAAAAACTAATGATGCTGCATAACGTCCTTGCTCGTGATCAGCTATAGCATTTCCAGTAACCTGTTTTTGTAAGATTTCCAAACCAGGTTTGATATTTTCCAGTCCTCCATAAATATCAATGACACTTTCGGAATCAATTTTTAACACGCTACTGATACAGGTTTCAACAGCCAAATCATCAGCTGTACCTGTGGTTGCTAATTTCTGGACTAGCTGGCAATTATGGGCAATTCCGGCTAGTGCGATAGTTTGATTAGTTACAGAGTTTAATGACATATTCTTAGTTCGTTACAAGCAGATTTGATTATTTTAGGATTGAATTTCCTGATTTAATCCAATGAGAAATTCCAGATGACAAATGATGTATATTATTTATTCCCATTTTCTTGGCTAATAAGTTTCCAACTTTTCCACTCCTGTTACCGGATCTACAGACCAAAATCACTACTTGTTCGGGAGAAGTTTTTAACTGGTTTAAATCAGCTAACCATTTCTCAGCATCAAAGTTTCCATTAGCAGAAAAAAACTGAAGTTTATGGCTATCAGGAATTATGCCACTGGCATTCCATTCTTTTTCGGTACGTATATCAATGACTAATGCGTCATTATTTTTCTGCATTGCTATTAGTTGTTCAGGTGACAGGTTTCCCAGTTCTGCTGCGAAAATGAATGCAGAAAAAAAACTAAGGAGAAAGAATAGAGAAAATTTGTTCATGATAGCCTATATATTTTGCTGGGTTCTAGTTGTAGTGTAAAAATGATTGATCAAAATCAAAGTCTAAGAAATTGAGTTATGTATACTTCTAAAAAGTTCATGCGGAGACTAAAATGTCAAATCTATTGCTAACAAATTATCTTTTCAAGCCTATTATGCAACAATCATAGATAAATATCATACACTTCATTATAAACAGGTATTATATAGTTTTTTCGTAAGAACAATATATGAAACGTATCCGCTATAAATCCCAGAGGGAGCATGGAGACCAACAGCCACTCAGACATGCCGTCAATGTAGCCTGGTGGAGCGTAGCGGAATCCGGGGTCAGTCTCGCATCACTCCTCCCGGATTTCGCTGCGCCACATCCAGGCTACCCGTTAATTCAATATCAGTGACGGTTGCCCTGGGTTTTAGTGTGGATACTATGAAACGAGGATAAAACTAGAGTAAGAAAAATCAATAATTGTTTTCCAACATTATTATGGATAGAAGGTTGGTCAAAAAAATGAGTAGTGGAGTACCCAAGGGGATAAGGGATATTATTCAGTATGAATGTCCTGTCTTTGTAGTAATAGTTTCATTATCTGTTAGCAATTTTTCCTGATCTTGGCAACTGTCCTGCACTACATAATCCATACACTTCAATTAGTTAGTTAAAGGCAAACAAAAATACCAATTCATCATACACAATTATTTAATTTCCATTACTTTAATTTTATTGATGCGAACAAATACAATTTTTTTATTACATTTAGGAGACAAATATGTCTGAAACAATAAGTCTGACAGTAACAGGTATGAAATGTGGTGGCTGTGAATCAAGCGTCAAATCTAAATTAAATAGTTTAGAAGGTGTGATTTCAGTGATAGCAATAAGTAAAGAGAAAAAGGTCGAGGTTGAATTTGATCCCAAAGCCATCAAACTAGAAGCAATCTCATTTGCTATCAATGAAGCAGGATACTGTGTCGAGTAACATATTCGTTCTAAACCGAGGTAATAAATGACTATAGAAGAGCAAACAGATACAAATAATTCAGAAATTAGATTATCTATACTGGGAATGAGTTGTGCAGGTTGTATTTCGTCAGTTGAAGCTGCCTTAGCATCTGTGCCAGGCGCAACCGATGTTAGCGTTAATTTTGCAGATCATTCTGCATTAGTTAAGGGGAATACAGACTCTGAATTATTAAAAAAAGCCGTGCAGGATGCCGGATATGATGCAGCAGTTGTGGAAGGACTTGAAGACCCCAGTGTACAGGAAGAAATAGAATTACTGCGTTATCAGCGTGTCTTAAAAAAAGCGAAGGTAGCAGCGATTTTTGGCGTACCTTTAATGATATTGGGTCATCTGGGTTGGTTACCAGAAATAGATTCAGTGGCTGGACAATGGTTTTGGCCTGTTATAGCAAGCATTACTTTAGGAATTTTATATTATTCTGGAGGACATTTTTTTTCTGGCGCAATTAAAACCTTAATGCTAGGACAAGCCAACATGGATACTCTGATTGCACTAGGAACAGGCTCAGCATGGCTTTATTCCTGTGTTGTGCTTGATTATTCGAGTTATTTAACGGTACTTGCTCCGCATGCCTACTTTGAAGCTTCAGTGATTATTTTAGCTTTTATTAATTTTGGCGCAGCATTAGAAACTCGCGCCCGTGGCCAGACTTCTTCTGCAATAAGAGAACTAGTGGGTCTGCAACCTAGAACTGCCCGCGTAATTCGTGAAGGCCAAGAACTTGATATTGCCATTGAAGCTGTTGGTTTGGGAGAAACTTTAAGAGTCAGACCCGGTGAAAAAATTGCAGTAGATGGCGTGGTTATTGAAGGTCATTCAACTGTTGACGAGTCAATGTTAACGGGAGAACCAATTCCCATTGAAAAAATAATAGATTCAAATGTCGTTGCTGGCAGTATGAACCAGCAAGGCAGTTTTTTATTCCGTGCAACTCGCATTGGCCGAGATACCGCATTGGCTCAAATTATTAACAGTGTACGGACTGCACAAGCATCTAAACCAGAAATTGCAAAATTGGCCGATAAAATATCCTCTATTTTTGTACCAATAGTCGTTGGCATTTCTCTATTTACCTTCTTAGTCTGGTATACATTTGGCCCCGAACCCTCTTTAGCTTATGCCTTTGTCACCTCTATGACAGTATTGGTTATTGCCTGCCCCTGTGCATTAGGTTTGGCTACGCCCATTTCTGTCATGGTCGCTGTCGGAAAAGCGGCACAAAGTGGGATTTTAATTCGCAATGGTGATGCACTTCAAAGTGCTGGAAAAATAAGTTGCCTGATTTTAGATAAAACCGGCACTGTGACAGAAGGAAAACCTGAAGTATCCAGTATAGAAGCAATTGGCGAATATAATGAAGTATCCGTATTACGCCTAGCAGCCAGTATAGAATCAGGCTCTGAACATCCATTAGCCACGGCAATACTAGCTTCAGCAGAAGAAAAAAACATATCTCTGGAAAAAACCAGTGGCTTTAAAGCTATTGCTGGTTACGGTATCACTGCACAAATCGACAAACATTCGATATTTTTTGGCAATCAAGCATTAATGGACAGTAAAAATGTTCAATATAGCGAGCATAAAAAGAAAATTGAATCACTATCAGCTCAAGGTCAAACAGTTATGTTATTGGCGGTAAATAATAATATAGCGGGAATTATCGCTGTTTCAGACCCGATAAAACCAGATTCTGCCAAAGCCATACAGCAATTAAAAGATCAAAATATCCGTATTATTATGGTAACTGGCGATAATGAAATAACTGCGAAAGCCATTGCCAAACAGGCCGGAATAACCGAAATAAAAGCCCAAGTACTACCTGAAGATAAAGCTGAAGTTGCTAAAAAATTACAACTTGCAGGTGAAATCGTTGGAATGGTCGGAGATGGAATTAATGATGCGCCTGCTCTGACGCAAGCCAATGTCGGTTTTGCAATCGGTACAGGAACCGATGTAGCAATTGAAAGTGCGGATATAGTCATCCTTCAAGGTTCGTTATTAAAAGTGCCTGATGCAATTACTTTATCCAAAGCCACGGTATTGAACATAAAACAAAACCTATTAGGCGCTTTCTTTTACAATACTATTGGTATTCCAGTTGCTGCTGGGATACTTTATCCTGCGTTTGGAATTTTATTAAGTCCTATGATTGCCGGAGCAGCGATGGCCATGTCATCCGTGACCGTGGTGATGAATGCAAATCGATTACGCTGGAAATAATGGTAACGTACATACCTTTATTAGAAACATGACACGCATAGTCTCTTTGGTAAGACATTAAAATAATCTGTTTTCGACAACACTACAACTATTCCTGCATTGTTGAGCTACCTACCATCCAAGCATGATAGCAAGCTTATATCAACAAGTGCGCCATTTCAGCAACGGCCGAATGCAGCTATACTTCATCAACTTTGGTTTGATGAATATTGTAGAGCGGACTTTAGTCCGCTCTACATCAACTCTAATCCATCAAACCTAAATCGTCGTGTTATAGAAAACTTTATTCTGACTCACCACCACCATTAGAAGATGATTTATCAACTGATGGTTTATCAACTGATGATTTATCAACTGATGATTTATCAACTGATGATTTATCAACTGATGATTTATCAACTGATGGTTTATCAACTGATAAACCATCAGTTGATGTTTCAGAAGTCGGTGCCTGATTTTTTCTCTCTGCAAATTTATTTGAATAAGAACGAGGTTTTTCACTACCTTCTGGAACTACAGCTGATTGTTCAGTATGCGGCTGATTCTGTTTATTTTCAGATGAAGACTCTCTATTTTGATCTTGTTTATTATAATTGGGATTGCGCGGATGTCTTCTACTAGAGTTTTGTCTAGTATTTCTTGGTTGTGTAGTTTTGTTCTTCTTGGTCTCAGTATTTTCTGATCCCGTCGTAGTATTATCTGTTTTTTGATTCGGATGGTTTCTGCGTGGATTACGGGGTTGTTTATTACGCTCGCCATTCCTATTTCTGTTTCTATTATTTCGGTTATTCCGAGGTTTTTCTTCAGTATTGCTATCTTTTGTGGGATTTTTATTGTTATTTTTTTCAGAGGTTCCAACTAACTTTTGCCAAAAACGTTGAATTAGATTAGCTGATGACTTTTTACCATGAACTGGCGCAGGAGCATCAGGGAGAAATTCTTTAATGATTGGTTTTTCTGCAAGATGAGTGGATTTCTGTGCATATTCTGGAACTTTTATGCTTTCTTCTTTGATTTGTAAATGACTAGATTTATCCTCTTCACCTTCAATAGCTTTTATTCGTTCTATATCGTAAGCAGGCGTTTCAAGATGTTTACTAGGTAAAACCACAATATTCACATTATGGCGGTTTTCCATATCTTGAAGTGCTGCTCTTTTTTCATTTAATAGAAATGTTGCACAATCAATAGGCAAATGTGCAACAATTTTTTCAGTTCCTTTTTTCATTGCATCTTCTTCTAAAATGCGCAGAACAGACAGAGCAACTGATTCTATATTTCGGATAGAACCTTGTCCTTTACAACGTGGACAGGCTAGTTGTGTTGAGTCTCCCAAAGAGGGACGTAAACGTTGCCGTGACATTTCAAGCAAGCCAAAGCGAGAAATACGACTAGTTTGAATTCTGGCACGATCAATTTTGAGAGCATCGCGTAATTGATTTTCAACGGCTTTTTGGTGCTTGTGCGCCATCATATCTATGAAATCAATTACAAATAGCCCACCTAAGTCACGCAAGCGTAATTGACGAGCAATCTCGTCAGCCGCTTCAATATTAGTATTCAGCGCCGTTTCTTCAATGTCAGATCCTTTAGTTGCACGAGCTGAATTGATATCTATTGAGGTTAATGCTTCTGTATAGTCTATAACAACAGAGCCACCCGAAGGCAAAGAAACTTCACGATTGTAGGCTGACTCAATTTGAGATTCAATTTGGTAACGACTAAATAGCGGCACACTATCTTGATAGTGTTTTGCTTTGTGCAGAAAATGAGGCATTACCTGCTTCAAAAAGTTTTGAACCAGTTTGTAGGATGATTCTTTATCAATTAATATTTCATCTATCTCATCTCTTAAATGGTCTCGCAAGGTTCTAATAATGACATTGCTTTCTTGAAAAATAAGGAAGGGAGCTTGTTGTTCAGATTTAGAACGATCAATCGCTTCCCATAATTGCAGAAGATAGTTTAAATCCCACTGTAACTCTTCAATATTTTTTCCACAGCCCGCAGTACGAATAATAAGACCCATAGAATCTGGAATATTGAGTGCTGACATGATTTCACGCAATTCATTTCTTGTATCGCCTTCAATTCGCCTTGAAATACCACCTGCTTTTGGGTTATTTGGCATTAAAACAAGATAGGTTCCTGCAAGACTAATATAAGTGGTTAATGCTGCACCTTTATTGCCACGCTCCTCTTTCTCAATTTGAACTACAACTTCCTGCCCTTCTTTAATCCGGTCTTTGATATTTGTACGACCTCCAGATTTTTGCTCTGAAGTATTTTTGCTTCGATAGACCGGAGAGATTTCTTTTAAGGGTAAAAAACCGTGTTTTTCAGCACCATAATTGACAAAAGCGGCTTCAAGACTGGGCTCAACGCGAGTAATGATACCTTTGTATATATTTGATTTTTTTTGTTCTTTTGCAGGGACTTCGATGTCAAAATCATAAAGTTTTTGACCGTCTACCAAAGCGACACGCAACTCTTCTGGTTGCGTAGCATTGATAAGCATTCTTTTCATTGTTATTTCCTTGTAGTTTCTAGCTCCATATTAGACTTACTTTATGAGTAAAAAGGTTACTCCTGAACAGATTATAAAAATAAGTGAATACATTGCATGAATTAATATTTCTGATGATTGACTGATTTTATTTAGATGATTTAGTAACTGTTTCAAGCTTGTACTACTGAAAACAGATTATCAAGTACTAATCAATTTAAAAAAACCTAATGTTAATCGGCATTATTTCTATAGACAAGAAGTCTTATTGTTAGCTTCTTATAGAAAATAAGTTACCTACATAAAATATTAGTATTTTGTTTTATTCATGATTTTTGTAAACTTTTATATTTTTTCGAATTGATTGATTTTCAATCTAGATGAGAAATTACTCAAATTTAGTTGGAAAAATATTCTGTTGCTAAGGATTGAGGACCCAATAGTATGAATTTTTTGACTTGTCTCTCCAGCTTCTCATGGAAACCTAAAGCTTTTCTCAAATTTTCCATTAATATTTAGTCCTCATGCCTGATTAAGATGAATTATTAATAGTCATCCAATCATAAAGTTGTATGTTTAACATGGAACAGCATCGTTCATGATGGGTCGAACGATAAAACCCAAAATTCTGTTTTATGCATAGCTCTAAAGCGGTGCATTGAAGGAACGTTATTTTCGAGTGTTAATAAAAATAATCATGCGGAAGTACATTGAATGGATTATTTAACCAATCAGACTAGACATCTAATTCTGTGCCTTGTTATCTACTAAAAACAACGGCTATATTCCTCAACCACAAGCATACCTTACCTGGTATCTATCGCTTTTTTTATATTTTTATTATCTTCATTCCTTAGCCAATTTAACATTTGTCATTTTCAGCTTGCTATCTATCTATAGATAAACTTCCTTAATATAACAACCTTTACTCGATGTATCAATTTAATCTATTAATTATTTTCAATTAACTGTTATTATTAGCTTATGAATACAGATCAAGAGACAACCAAACCAAAAGTTCAATGGCTTGAAATCACTCAAGACAATTGTGGTCAACGGATTGATAATTTCTTGATGACAAAATTAAAAGGTGTTCCGAAAACACGTATTTACCGAATGATTCGTAAAGGTGAAGTGAGAATTAACAAGGGGCGTATTAATAATACTTACCGACTTAAAGAAAAAGATGTAATTAGAATACCTCCTGTACGAGTTGCTATTCGAAACAAGCTGATTAATCTGCAACCCACTTTAAAATATACGCTGGAACGAGATTTTCTTTTCGAAGATGAATATTTGATGGTCATCAATAAACCTACGGGTTTTGCTGTGCATGGTGGCAGCGGCATCAGCTCTGGAGTGATTGAGGCACTTAGAATACTTAGGCCTGAAACGTCTTTTCTAGAATTAGCACATCGAATTGATAAGGATACATCTGGCTGTTTAATTATTGCAAAAAAGAGAGTGGTACTAAAAAAACTCCATGACTATTTTCGCGGAGATGGCGTAAAGAAAACTTATTTGGCTTTACTATCAGGGCAATGGAATAAAAAAAAGCTATTGGTCACCGCCCCTTTATTAAAAAGTTCAGGAAAGGGTGGAGAAAGAATAGTTAAAATACATCCATCGGGAAAATTTGCAGAAACCAGTTTTAGGCGATTAAATAAATCCAAAGACTATACTCTAGTTGAAGCATCTCCTATAACAGGACGAACCCATCAAATTAGAGTTCATGCTGCCTGGTTGGGACATCCAATAGTCGGGGATAATCGATATGGTGATATTGAAAGCAACAACATAGCCAAGAAAAAAGGCTGTAAACGCATGTTTCTTCATGCTGAACGATTACAATTCTCTCATCCAGTAACAGGTGACAAGTTGAATATTCAAGCACCTTTATCTTCAGAATTATCGGTTTTTATTAAAAAATATGCTGAATAATGAAATAACACTATCCATCTAATTTTTAAGCTAAATATGAAATTGAAAAATAAGTTTGATTTGATCATTTTTGATTGGGATGGCACGTTGATTAACTCAATCGACTGGATTGTTCATTGTTTAAAAACAGCGGGCAATACAGCTGGGTATATCACACCTGATGAGCAAGCTCTCAAAAACACGATTGGTTTAAGTATAGAAGCTGCAATGAATCAACTATATCTAGGAATTGATAATAAAACTCAGGATCAGTTAGTTTCTCTCTATAATGCAGAGTATTTCTCTAAAATCATTACAGAAGCAGATTTGTTTACTGGAATCAAGGATATGTTAAATGGACTGAAACAACAAGGATATTTACTGGCTATCGCCACAGGGAAAAAAAGAATAGGATTAGATAAAGCAATGCAAGAAACTGGGCTGGCAAATTTTTTTGATATGACTTGCTGCGCAGACCAAACTGCATCAAAGCCAAAACCAGACATGCTAGAAAAAATAATTGATTATCTGCATATAAGTAAAGAAAAAACGGTAATGGTGGGTGATTCCATTCATGACATTCAAATGGCTAATAACGCTAAAATTGCATCCATTGCTGTATCATGCGGTGCAAATACGGCAGATCAATTACGAAGCTATCATCCAATACTTAATTTAAAAAATACAATTGAATTACAGGAAATTTTATAAAGGTTTAAATCATGGAAAATCAAGAAAATAATTTTGGCAATGAGCCGTCAGAAAAAAAGGATTCACATTGGGAGCGAGAGGTGCTTGAAAAAGTACTAATGGCTTCTTTAACGGAACAAACCCGTGCTCGACGCTGGAGTGTATTTTTTAAATCGCTAATGTGTATTTATTTGATTGCAATTGGTGCAATGGCTTTTTACCCCAGTTTTGATAAAAAATTCAGTTCAGATAGCAAAGAGCATACGGCAATAATTGATGTAGCAGGCATAATTGCTGAAGGTGAAGCAGCCAATGCAGACTCTATTATAAGAGGCTTAAGAAATGCCCTGAAAGATGATAAAACCAAGGGCGTAATCTTGAAGATTAATTCACCCGGTGGAAGTCCAGTACAATCTGCTTATGTTTTTTCTGAAATCATCCGCTTAAAAGAAAAACACCCTGAGATTCCTATTTTCGCTGTTGTGACTGATATTTGCGCTTCTGGCGGCTATTATATTGCTGCGGCTGCTGATAAAATATTTGTTAGTGAATCCAGCATGATTGGCTCAATAGGCGTACTTATGAACGGATTTGGGTTTGTAAATTTGATGGATAAATTAGGCATAGATCGACGTTTGAAAGTGGCAGGTAAACACAAGGCCTTGATGGATCCATTTTCACCCGAAAATGGAGAAGAAAATCAGCACTTGCAATCTTTATTGGAAGATGTGCATCAGCAATTTATTGCCGCAGTTCGTTTGGGGAGAGGAGATCGACTAAATGAATCAGAAGAATTATTTACTGGTCTTGTATGGACTGGTGCCCAGGGAATTAAATTGGGACTGGCTGACAGCATTGGAAGTGTAGATTCAGTTTCAAGAGACATAATCGGCACCAAAAAGAAAGTAAATTTCACACCACGCGAAAGATTACTAGATAAAATCGCCAGTAAAATGGGCGCTTCTTTTGGAAATGCCTTTATGAATGCCATCAGTGGATTATCACTACAATGAATAAATTCAGTCTGGATTCAGGGTAAATCAATTAGTTTATAGGTGTATATTTTAATAGCGTCTGAATCTTAACTTGCCCTTTAGAACACAGAAATACTATAGACATATAGAAAAATAGGCGACCAATGTTATATTCATTTATGGAAATAAGAATAGCAGCGTAATAAGAAGTCCTTATTATCTGTTCTCCTATCCTGTAGATCTAAATTCAGGAGTTTTTAAATCAGCACACTCTACAAGAAAATTGTTTACAATTTTACGCCAATATAAATACACTAAATATTTTAGAAACTGGCTAGGTCTGACGAATGTATTTCAGCATAGCAGATATTTAAACACCATCTTAATTTCATTCCCACAACTTTACTATGGGGATATTGTATAACTCTTTTGCAACGGATTAACCATGCAAACCAGGATTAGATTTTTTTTATTGTTCTTCTTGTTTACTCAAACTGTTTTTGCAGAACAAGAAATTTTATTGTCTGCCTTAAACTTAGATCAAGCTACAAAACAAGTAACTGAAGCGAATCAGAGTAAGGTGCTGGGAGCAACAACTGAAATAATAGATGGAAAAAAAGTACATATTATTAAAATACTAACTTCAGATGGACGAGTGCAGTATCTGAAGGTTGATGAAAGTACCGGTAAAACTATTAAATAAGGCCGAAAATGCGTATTTTAATTGTCGAAGATGAATTGATTATTAGCCAGCAAATACAGAGTTTTTTTTCAGCAAAAGGCTTTGCAGTAGATGTTGCTAATACTGGAAATGAAGGTTATTTTTTAGCTAAAGAATACCCTATTGATGCAGCAATTATTGACATAGGCCTGCCTGATTTTTCAGGTATCGATTTGATAACTAAAATCAGACAGGATCAAATTAACTTTCCTATTCTACTATTAACTGCCAGAAGTCGCTGGCAAGATAAGGTCGAAGGATTGGGCGCTGGAGCAGACGATTATTTAGCAAAACCTTTTCATTATGAAGAACTCTTAGCCAGAATCAATGCCTTGCTTAGACGCTCTCATGGTCAGGCACATCCGATGTTGAGCTATGCGAATATTACCTTAGATACCTTGTCTCAAGAAGTTAAAGTCGACAACAATAAAATTGAATTAACCGCTTTCGAATATAAAGTACTGGAATATTTATTGTTCCGGAAAGGAGAAGTCATCTCAAAATCGGTACTGACTGAGCATATATATGATGAAAATTTTGATCGTGACAGTAATGTGATTGAGGTTTTTATAGGACGCTTACGAAAAAAAATTGATCCTCTGGGCAAAATAAAACCTATTGAAACCCTAAGAGGAAGAGGATATAGGATTCCAGTAGACACTTAATTCGACTAAGAATTACTCGTATCCGCTATATGTTGTAGGGTAAACTTGAAAGAACTTTTGTAGGGTGGGCAGTCTTTTTTGCCCACCCTACGTTCTCTTAAATTTTCAACTTCCCTATAATTTATAGTGGAAACAATTACTCAATAAAATATCTTCAACAACTCGCTTGTCTCTTTGTCCGCCTTCCACGTTGCTACAACAGATTCACAGCCCTACGCACCATTGCCACGCCCTGTTAATTGCTCATGTTTACCCCTCACGCCCAGGAGTTAGTTAACTACGGGTAAAATTTCTACCAAACATGATTAGATATTCATCGTAAGTTACTAATAACCTAGCCCCAAATTTGTTGGAATAAACAATAACCCTAATCTAATTTTAGAAAAGTCGATCCCGTGAAACTCCATTCATTAAGTTTTCGTTTGTTAATTTCTGCTGGTTTTATACTCACCGCATTTTTTGCTTTAGTAGCATTTGTTTTAGAGCAGGGATTTAGAGATAGTACGGAACAAGCGCTAAAAGAAAACCTTAAAGTCCACATCTATTCTTTACTGTCTGTTGCAGAATTAACAGACAGTGGGAGGTTAAGAATGCCAGAATCATTACGTGAACCCAGGTTTTCGAATTTAGGATCTGGTTTATATGCAACAATTCATCAAACAGGAGGGGGTTTAATATGGCGTTCTTTATCTGCTATAGGCGTAGACCTTTCTTCTTTCCATCAATTAAAGCCAGGAGAACTAGTCTTTAGTAAAAATAAAAAGGGGCGTTTTGTGCTTAATTACGCAGTGATTTGGGAAAATAAGGCGGGGTTAGAGCGATATTATACTTTTTCTGTTGCAGAAGATGAGTTGTTTGTTAAAAATCAGGTTGATAGTTTTAGGGCAACACTCAGAACCTGGCTTTTCTTAATTGGCATTCTATTGGTTTTAATTCAATTTCTGGTTTTGAATTGGAGCTTAAAACCGTTGAGAGTTATTGTCAGTGACTTGGAGTCTATTGAAGCAGGTAAAATGAGTCGGCTGAAGGGACAATATCCCACAGAATTAGCAGGTCTTGCAGGCACTCTAAATACCTTGATTAGTAGCGAACGAGCACATTTGGAAAGATACCGAAATACCTTAGCAGATTTGGCACATAGCTTAAAAACACCTTTAGCCATCTTAAGAGGATGTTTAGAACAATCTCTTGTTAATAAAAATATAGTAGCCGAACAAATTTCAAGAATGAATGCCATTGTTGAATATCAGCTGCAAAAAGCAGCTGCCAAGGGTCAAAAAAAGTTAACAGGTAAAATCAATGCTTCAAATATTATTGAAAAAATTGTTTTGTCTTTAATGAAAGTCTATGCTGAAAAAAACATTGTTTATTCTTTTGAAAATAACAATTGCCTTATATACTGTGAAGAAGGTGATATATATGAAATTGCTGGAAATCTTTTGGATAATGCATCCAAATGGTGTACTAAACAAGTAATTGTTAGTCTTATAGAACTTGAAAAACAGAGTGTTGCTGAGTTTTCATATATCCTGCAAATTGAAGATGATGGCCCAGGAATTCCTAGTGATAAATTAGAAGGAATTTTGCAAAGAGGTGTGCGTGCGGATGAACAAATACAAGGGCACGGTATCGGTATGGCCGTTGTCAATGAATTAACAAACTTACTGGGTGGAAAACTTGTAGCAGGAAATAGTAAATTATTAGGTGGGATGAAATGGCAGGTTTATTTGCCTTAATAGTCATAAGCCTTATCCATCATAACACTCTGCATACTATTAAATTCAAAAGAGCCTCTAATATACTTCACACGATCACGGTTGCGGATTTCTAGCGGTCGGTTTTTGCCGATAGACTGCGTTGCTGAAACAGTTGCGTAGCTTGCTATGCGCCCGTTTCAGCGCCTTGCTATCGACAAAAACCAACTCGCTATAAATTCCGCAACCGTGACCGCGCGAAGTATATTTTATACTATTTAGCTTTTCTAAATCCGAAGCAAACAAGATATAATAATACCTATCAAAATTCCTTAGAGATCGCGAAATAAATGAAATCACCTATTCGTTATAAATCAGTTATTGGATTATGCATCCTAATTATTAGTTTTTCAGTCCATGCCAAAGACAAATTCAGAGTCTGTGCCGACCCACTACATCCACCCTACTCTTCAAAAGCTGAAGATGGGTTTGAGAATAAAATTGCTAAACTTTTCGCCAATCAATTAGATCAGGAACTTGAATACTATTGGTTTTCTCAACGAATTGGTTTTATCCGAAACACATTAAAATCTCAAATTCTCGATACCGATCAATACAAATGTGATGTAGTAATGGGGTTGCCTGTTGGTTTCGATTTTGCTAAAACAACAAAGCCATATTATCATTCAACGTACGTCTTGCTTATCGCTAATGGTCGAGGCTGGGATGATATTAATCAACCCTCTCAATTATCGAATTTATCGTTACAAAGAGAAAATTCCTTGAAAATCGCCATGTTTGACCGAGGCCCTGGCACTACATGGTTGCAGAAAAATGGTTTATTAGATCTAGGGATTCCTTATCAGACCATGACCGGAGATGATAAGAACAATATTGCCATGCAAATTGAAAAAGACCTTAAAGCTGGGATTATTGATATGGTGATTCTTTGGGGGCCAATGGCGGGATACGTCACCTCACAAAGTTCTGAAGGAGCTTATAAGATACTACCCATGAAATCTAGTGCCGGTATGAAATTTGATTTTTCAATGGCTATGGGTATTCGTTATGGTGATAATAAAAGAATGGAAATGCTTGAAAAGCTAATTGATAAAAATAGGCAGAAAATACAGTCAATTCTTGCTAAATATAATGTACCCTTATTACCCATACCTCCAGTAATAAACAGAGAAGATGATGATTAACAGCTTGATAATTTGAAGTTTTTTTAAATAACTTTTTTTAACCGAACCATTTTAGTTAAATTCTCAAGCGCGCCATTGCTCATTTTTTGGGTTCAGCAACGTCCTTGCCCCAGAATGCAAAAAGTGAGTAGCGATTAGTAAGCCCCGGCCGTCCTGCGTCCGCCTCAACTCCGCACAAAAGCCGCTCCGTTAAGGCTACCTCACTGACTTGACGGCTGTCGGTATAAAATTTTAGCCTCCCTCGCATGCTATCGCATACATCGGATCAGAAAATTTCCCTGTCGCCTACTGCGGACTAAAAATCATCACTTCGCTATGCTCCGTTTCCCTGATTTTAAGCGGGAGTGCAAACATGTTTTAGCACTCCATCAAAGATTCAACATAATTTGTCGATCTATCGACCAAACATCCTAACTAAATGGCCTAACCTACCTGCCCTTTCGTTAGTTAATTGGCTCCATTCAAATCTCCAACTCCAGTTTCCTTTACTAGTACCAGGAATATTCATCCGATCATCCGAACCTAATTCCAAAATATCTTGCATTGGAATAATTGCCAGGTTTGCAACGGATCCCAGTGCCGTTCCAATTAATGTAAATGGCATTGAAGTATTGGAAAAGCCCAGGTATTCATAAACTCGATGTTTTTCATGGTCATTTAAGGAATTAAACCAGCCTAGTGTTGTATCATTATCATGCGTCCCAGTATATACAACACTATTAACCTCATGGTTATGGGGTAAGTAAAAATTATCTGCACTGCCATCAAAAGCAAATTGCAGAATCTTCATTCCCGGCAGGTTAAACTCATTCCTCAAGGCATCTACAGCTTCCGTAATAACCCCAAGATCTTCTGCAATCAAGGCAATAGAACGGCACTCTTTTTCGATTGCTTTCAACAAAGCTTTTCCTGGTGCAGCTACCCATTGACCATTAACTGCGGTATCTTCATCTGCTGGAATTTCCCAAGCTGACTCCAACCCTCTAAAATGATCAATCCTTAAAATATCAAACAATTCACTTTGGGTTTTGATTCTATCTACCCACCATTTAAAACTGGTTTTCTTTAAATAATTCCAGTCATAATGTGGATTTCCCCAGCGCTGCCCCGTTTCAGAAAAATAATCGGGGGGAACACCTGCAACCACTGACATCTCTGCATTTTTATCCAGTTTAAATACTTCTCTATTAGCCCAGACATCAGAACTGTCATAGGAAACAAAAATGGGAATATCACCAAAGAGCAAAACATTTTTTTCTTTTGCAAAAGCCTTTAATTCTCTCCATTGCTCAAAAAAAACAAATTGTTCAAATTTCACTCGCTCAATTGATGACTTGAATCGCAGAGTAGCTTTCTTAATAGCTTCTGGTTTTCTGTTTTTTAAAGAGACAGGCCACTGATTCCAGCAACGCATTTTATACTCTTGTCTCAACGTAAAAAACAAGGCGAAATCATCTAACCATGAAGCCTGATCCTGACAAAATTGATCAAAAGAATCTTTATCTTTCTTATCGGCATTTGTCTGAAATCCACTAAAAACCCTTGTTAACAAGAACTTTTTATCAAAATCATTCTCAGCATCAGAACATCCATTTTGTTCTCTTGTTTGTAACCAGCCTTTTTCGTCCAGCCACTTGATATTAATAAATGCTGGATTACCAGCATGCGCCGATAAACACTGATAAGGAGATCCATCATCATGTGGCATACCTAAAGGAAGCGTTTGCCAAACAGTGACCCCAGAATCATGTAAGAAACTAACAAAATTATAGGCTTCTTGGCCAAGATCTCCATTTCCACCTTCACCAGGTAAAGATGAAATATGGAGTAAAATACCGGCTCTGCGACGATTTAACGAATTGCTCATAGTTTACACATACAGTCTAATACGCGACCTTTATCTAACAAGGTGTCTTTGTTGTCCCAACATTTCTGGGGTGACTAACACGACTCCACCGGAACTGATATGGAATCTTTTTTCATCTTCCGCTCTGTCTTCACCAATAATAGTGCCTTCAGGAATCAAACAGCCCTTTTCTATTATGGCTTTGGTTATACGACAATTTCTGCCAATTTGTACCTCTGGCAAAATAACCGAATCTACTACCACAGAATAGGAATTTACCCGTACGTCTGAAAAAACCATTGAATGCCTGATAGTAGAACCGGAAATAATACAGCCACCTGATACCATGGAATCAATCGCTTGCCCACGTCTGTCATCATCATCAAAAACAAACTTTGCAGGAGGATTTTGCGCTTGGTAGGTCCAGATAGGCCAAGTTTTGTCATACATATTTAAATCAGGATCCACGCCAATTAATTCCATATTAGCTAGCCAATAAGCATCTAATGTACCTACATCTCGCCAATAACTCTGCTCGCCTTGCAAATTCAAAAATGGATAGGCATTAACTACATACTTATCAATGACCGAAGGAATAACATCATGTCCAAAATCACGCGTTGAGCCCACAGTATCTGCATCTTTAATTAATTGTTCAATAAGGAAATCCGTATTAAAAACATAGATCCCCATGGAGGCCAAAGCCACATCTGATCGACCAGGAATGGTCGGTGGATTTTCAGGCTTTTCGACAAAAGCATGAACCTGCCTGTTCTCATTAACATGCATGACACCAAAATCCTTGGCTTCTTCTACAGATACTTCTAGACAACCAATGGTTAAATCAGCGCCTTTGTCCACATGGTCAGCCAACATTTTGCCATAGTCCATTTTGTAAATATGATCGCCCGCCAGTATTAAAACATATTCACAATTGTGACCACGCAACATATCAATACTCTGGTAAATAGCATCCGCAGTACCTTGATACCAGCCACCCCCTTGCGCTGTTTGTTGAGCGGGCATCAAATTAACAAATTCACCAAATTCACCTCTTAAAAAACCCCAACCTTGTTGAATATGTTTAATTAACGGATCAGCTTTGTATTGGGTAAGAATACCGATTTTTCTGATGCCAGAATTAATACAATTAGATAAGGGAAAATCAATAATTCTGAACTTACCTCCAAATGGAACTGCTGGCTTGGCGCGCCAATCTGTCATTTGATGTAATCGAGTACCTCGCCCACCGGCTAAAATCATAGCTACAGTACTTCGTGTCAATTGACTAACAAAACGTTCATGGTGTGGTGTTTTTGAATCTGCCATATTCATCCTCTTATCTAGAAAAATTATTTCATTTTTTTGTTCGTAACTTAATTATTCATCATTCGTTTTTATTTTAGATTTAATTAATACCCAGGGAATAATTGAGTGAATAAAACAATTAATACTTATGTAGACTATCCATCAAAAATAAATTTCGTAAACTACGCACTTGTTTATGATGCCGTGAAGTATCTCCCAGCTAATAGCCTACAAAACTTGCCATTGATCCGATAATAAGTCAATGAAAAACTTCAACCTCTCTTCACACATTCAATTAATTTTATACTAACCCTAGATATTTGCTAAAATCCTCAGCATGCTATTCTACTACAATCCAAGACAACGAGGCATTGCAAAGTGAAAAACAACCCAAAAAAAAATCAACTTAGTGCTGATTTATGTCAAATTACTGAAGCAACGCATCACGATCCTTTTTCAACTTTAGGTCGACATAAAAATGACAAAGTCACTACCATTACCGTTTATTCACCTTATGCAGAAAATATATCGTTAGCTCATAAAGACGCTGATTTTGAAAGAATTCCTGATTCTGATTTTTTTCAGTACCAGACCTCTGGCAAACTACCTGAACACTATCAACTTGTAATTAAAAATAAAGATGGATCCGAAACTGTAAGCTATGACCCGTATGATTTTGGTTCCATATTGCCAGAATTTGATCAACATCTTTTTTCATCAGGTAATCACTGGCATATCTATAAAAAGCTAGGTGCACACCTGTATACTGAAAATGAAATCCAAGGCGTACATTTTGCAGTATGGGCTCCCAATGCTCAACGTGTCAGCGTTGTGGGTGATTTTAATCACTGGGATGGTCGTTGTAATTCTATGCGTAGTTTAAGTGCTAGCGGTATCTGGGAAATATTCATTCCCGGTCTTAAAGAAGGTTGCACCTACAAATTTGAAATTCTAAACCGGCAAACCGAAGAAATTTTGGTCAAGACTGACCCCTATGGACAGCAATTTGAAATGCGTCCACAAACTGCTTCAATCGTCACTAATGAAAACAGCTATAAATGGCAAGATGGTAGCTGGATGGATCATCGAAAGGAACATGATTGGATGCATGAAGCCATGTCTATTTATGAAGTACATATTGGCTCATGGAGACGTGATGAACAGGGTAACTTCATGAACTATCGCGAACTGGCCGTTCAACTTGTTGATTATGTAAAAGAAATGGGCTTTACCCATATAGAATTATTGCCAATCACTGAACATCCACTTGATGATTCTTGGGGATATCAAACCACGGGTTATTTTGCACCGACTAGTCGTCATGGAACACCTGATGATTTTCGCTATTTTGTTGATGTTTGTCACCAAAATCATATTGGTATCATCCTCGACTGGGTTCCTGCCCACTTTCCCAAAGATTATTTTGCACTGGCTAATTTTGATGGCACGGCTCTCTACGAACATGAAGATCCTCGAAAAGGCGAGCATCGTGATTGGGGGACTTTAATCTATAATTACAGTCGCAGTGAAGTTAAAAATTTCTTGCTAGCCAGTGCCAACTTCTGGCTAGAAGAATATCATCTTGATGGCTTAAGAGTTGATGCTGTTGCCTCCATGCTCTATCTGGATTATTCTCGAGAAGAAGATGACTGGATTCCTAACATGTACGGTGGCAATGAAAACTTGGAAGCTATCGACTTCATGCGCCATATGAATACTATTACTCATGAGCAACACCCTGGAACGGTTGTGATTGCTGAAGAATCTACTTCCTGGCCACAAGTGACACGTCCGACCTGGACAGGTGGGCTCGGATTCTCCATGAAATGGAATATGGGCTGGATGCATGACATGCTTTCTTATATGCAAGAAGATCCAGTACATAGAATGTATCATCATGATAATCTGACATTCGGCATGCTTTACGCTTTTTCTGAAAATTTTGTCTTACCTTTTTCCCATGATGAAGTGGTTCATGGCAAAGGCTCCATGTTAAATAAAATGCCTGGGGATGAATGGCAACGCTTTGCCAATTTACGTCTGCTTTATACTTTCATGTTCACTTATCCCGGTAAAAAACTCTTATTTATGGGCTGTGAATTTGGTCAGGGCACTGAATGGAATTTCAAGCAAGCTTTAGATTGGTATATTCTTGATTATCCACAACATAATGGTCTTAAAACGCTGGTAAAAGATTTAAACAAAACATATACCAGTCATCGCTCATTATTTCAGCACGATTTTGAACATGAAGGTTTTGAGTGGATTGATTGCCATGATGTCGATCATTCAATTATTAGCTATCGCCGCAAAACCAAGGAAGAAGAGTTAATTGTTATTTTGAATTTCACCCCAGTCATTAGAGGAAATTATCGTATCGGTGTACCTAAAGAAGGTCATTACACGGAAATTTTTAATTCAGACTCCAATTATTATAATGGTAGCAATATTGGCAATGGCGATGTTCCTTCTGAACCTACGCCTTGGATGAACCTGCCGCATTCCATCAACCTTTCCCTACCTCCATTAGCTGGCATTATCTTAAAATTATGAAAAAAATACTTTTTGCAAGCAGTGAAGTACACCCCTTAATTAAAACTGGGGGATTAGCAGACGTCGCAGGGAGTTTACCTCGTGCTTTACAGCAATTGTCTCAAGATATCCGGATTATTTTACCGAACTACCAATCAATAAAAAAAACTGAAGAAGTTCGTTTTATCAGTACAGTTCGGGTTAATAATCAGGATGCCAATATACTAGAAACAACACTACCTGATAGTAATGTGACTGTCTGGCTAGTGGATTGTGCTGAATTATTTGATTTTCCGGGAAACCCGTATGTAGATGAATCAGGCAACCCCTGGGATAACATTGCTGATCGCTTTGCCTTATTCTGCCGGGTTATTGTGGAAATCGCAATGAACCGAGCGCATTTAGACTGGCAACCCGATGTGGTTCATTGTAATGACTGGCAAACAGGATTAGTCCCAGCCTTGCTATCTATAGAAAGCAATACACCTGCAACCGTGTTTACAATCCATAACATGGCTTATCAAGGCATGTTTCCAGAGAGTACTTTTTCATCGCTGAATCTACCTACACAGATATGGCATCAGGAAGGTATTGAGTTCCATGAAATGCTTTCTTTTATAAAAGGTGGCTTATCCTATTCAAATCGTATCACCACAGTCAGTCCCACTTATGCACTTGAGATTCAGACACCTGAATTTGGTTATGGTCTGGAAGGCTTATTAAGTCATAAACAGAATATACTCAGTGGAATCATTAATGGCCTGGATCTGGATCAATGGAACCCTAAAACAGATACCAGTATCAGTGAACCTTACCATGTCAATACGCTAATTAACAAAGTCATTAATAAAACTTCTTTACAAGCCAGATCTTCACTTCCGGTTAACAAGTCAGTTCCCTTGTTTGGTTTAATTAGCAGACTGGTAGATCAAAAAGGCATAGATCTGGTTATAGATTGCCTCAGTGAAATGGTTAACATGCCACTGCAATTTGTTTTGCTAGGTAGTGGAGATAAAAGTGTAGAACAAAAGCTACTAAATTTTGCTCGACTCTATCCTAAGAAAGTCTCTATAACTATTGGCTATGATGAAGCGCTAGCGCATCAAATTGAAGCGGGGGCCGATATTTTTCTGATGCCTTCATTATTTGAACCTTGCGGATTAAATCAGATGTATAGTCAACGATATGGCACCATTCCTATTGTAAGAGAAACGGGCGGACTTGCCGATACTATTGAGGATGCCATGCCCAAAAGTCTGGCAAAGAATACCGCAACAGGCGTATCTTTTAAAGAAGCAAGTTCTGGCGCATTGTTAGAGGCCATTAAAAGATCCATGTTGTTGTATAACGATAAAAAAACATGGAAAAAAATCCAGACAGCGGCAATGAACAAAGACTTTTCATGGAAGAATAGTGCCATGCAATATTTGAGTCTTTATGATGAAATTGTTAATTAGATGATTTGACGGAATAAAATTACCAAACGTCTTTCAGCATAGCATTTTCGATTTTATTCAATTAATGATTTATTAAATAACACCAATTATAAGTAGCCTGGATGCAGTGAAACGGAATCCAGGGTTCATGGTTATAGCAGAAAAACCTGGATTCCGCTCCGCTACATCCAGGCTACATTAGTTTCCATCTTTAATCAGTCGCAAAATACTAAAACAGCTGATTATGCTTACTAACTTAATACATATTATTGGGTTGCTAAGAAAAGTATATTGTTATCTCTGTGTAGTGGTTATAAACAATTGAATATTAACTTCATATTTAATTATTGGAATTGCAAATTGGTATGATGAAAGACTGCCCACCTTACGCTCCCTTAATTATTAACATTTTCCTATCATTTATAGTGGATACATAAATTCCGCAACCATAAGCGCGCAAAGTATAACTTACACATTTCTCATTCCTTATGTGTGAGGATTTAATAACTTGCGGATTTTGACTTGCCTTTTAACTCTACAGAAGCACAAATAAAATAGTTGCGTAGCTTGGCTAAGTACCCAAGTATAATTAATTTAACTAAATTTTACGCAGGATTTTTTTTCATATTCAGTGTTGTATAAATAGGCGCATAGCGAGCTACGTAACTATTTATGCAACACTGAAGATGGAAAAAAAGACAAGTAAAATGTTAAATTAATTATGCTTGGGTACTTATACACCCATTTTATTAGCACGCCTGTAAAGTTATAATTC
>CAYNRB010000019.1:0-27791 GCA_964399475.1 uncultured Methylomarinum sp. | reverse complement strand
GATTAATCATACCGAACTCTATTGGTTCTTGATGGTGTTTTCGCTTTTATGTTAAGAAAATATTCCAAAAATGGCGTTCTTGCTCAAATAGTAAATATCTTTTTCTTGGCTCCAGTTTTCTATAATTAAGCTAGACAGTATTTTAATGTATCAAGATATGATCCTATCCTTGCAACTTTACGCATAGCACAGCCGAATATTTCACCTTAAAAATAGTAATTTTCTGTCATGAATTAAATAACTCATTGAATTATCGTTGTTATTAAATGTTATCCCGTTATTGATTTCTTGCCCTCAGCTTCACTTTATCTTCTTAAGAAAATTCTAAAATGGCGATTGCTGGACATTCTCTTTATATCTGATTATTATTCCTTGTACTCAGTTCTTTGATTTCTCAAACCGAGTTTAAGAAAATGGTTCATCATTGATTGGCATCGGTGGAATAGTCTGATTCGCTTTTTAGCAAAAAACAGCTTCTGTGTTGAAAAAAAGGACGGCTCAAATCCATATAAACTAAAATAATTTTGGTTTTTTGGTTTTTTGGTTTTAGGTTTGCTGTTTATTAATTTAAGTGCTAGATGTATATCTCTGGAGCTTCGCTGAAGAAAGAATATCCTGAAATTTTCAAATGACTCTAATTCGATGATACTTTGTAGGTCATTTGTAAGTTTAAACTTTTCTATATATAAGTATTAGTGAGTTAGATTAGGTTTGTTTTTATAAAATGTTCAAATTTTGTTTTCAGAAAGGTTATTTATGAAAAGTATTTTTTGTATCTCCATGGTTTATATGCAATTAATTGTCAGTTTCCCGGTTTTAGCTGAAAATGAATGGGTTAGTGTGGAATCACCTGTACGCAAAGTCACCATCATTGGCTTTACTCGTGCACAATCTAAAATGCCATTGGCTACAGAAGTTGAGGGTAAAGTGAGTCAAGTATTTGCTAATGTTGGGGAAGGGATTCCAGATTCAAGTAAATTTGCCTGTTTAGATGATACCTTTGCCAAAATTGATATAAAGTTGGCAAAAAATGAAATGTCTAGGCATTACACTGACATAAATTATTTTAAGAAGGAGGTTTCTCGACATAAAAAACTGGTTAAAAAACGAACTTCAGCAGTTAGTGTACTTGATGGTTTGGTACGTAAATTAGATAATGCACGACAAGCGTTGTCAATTGCTACTATTCGGAAGCAGCGTTTAAAAGAGCACCAGCGACGTCATTGTGTTGAGGCTCCCAAGGGTTGGTTAGTAATTGACCGGAATATAGAACCAGGGCAGTGGGTAAATCAAGGGCAAGTCGTTGCTCACATAGGCAATTATTCTCAATTAAAGGTTCCTGTTCGTCTTACTCAAGTGGAATTGTCCGCACTTCAAAAGGATAAAAGTCAATTAGAATTACTACTAGTTGATTCTCAATTAAGAGTCCCTGCTATTATTGAGCATGTTTCACCTGCTTTTGATGAAAAAACAAGAAAGATTTTAGTTGATTTATTGATAGAAAAAGAAATCCATGAATCCCATGGGGGAATGCGAGTAAGTTTAACACTTAATATTCCTGATTCTAAAAGTACTTCATTTATTATTTCTGAACAAGCTTTGGAGGAACGATTTGAGGAATATTGGATAAACCGGAAAGATGGAAAACGTATTCGTGTAAAATTACTCAAAGAACTTACCAATGGAAAGGTAACTATATCATCACCAGAAATTACAATAGGTGATCAATTCAAATTAAATTAGTCAGTTTTTATTTATTTTATAAATGAAATTTGTTAATTTAATCCAGACTGTTTTTTTACAATAATTTTGAATTATGGGATCAATTGTTCGGTTTTCGCTAAAACAAAAGATTTTTTTTAATCTGGTCTTTTTTCTGCTGATAATTGCTGGATTTTTTGCTATGTTTGCGTTACCAGCGGAGCGCTATCCAGATATTAATATGGCGGTGGTCAATGTAAATACTTATTTTCCTGGCGCATCCCCTACAGATGTAGAGTCACTTGTTACCAAGAAATTGGAAAATGCTGTTGAAAATATAGCAAATATTGAATGGATTTCTTCCAATTCTCAAGCCGAACGTTCTTACATCCGTATTAAATTAGTGGATGATAGTGATTATGACCAATTATATGATGAAATTCGCTTTAATGTACTGAATGAAAAGGATGAGCTTCCCCTAGAAGCGGAACAACCAGTAATTGAAAGTGTAACTATGGGGGTGATGTTACCTGTTGTTGTAGTTAATTTAGGCGGTGATCATAGTAATCGTGCATTATCTTTAATGTCAGATCAAGTTAAGTTGGCATTGAAAAAAATTGATGGTGTAAAAAAAGTTGTTTTATCGGGTGATATGACTCGAGAGTTCCATATTTATCTGGATCCAGGGAAATTAAGGCAGTTTGGGGTTAGTTTTGATGAAGTAGCAAGGGAAATACAAAAAGCCAATGTTTCTATTACTGCCGGAAAATTTGAGTCGAATTTTTTGGAATACCTAATCAAAGTTGATGAAAAGTTCCATGACCGAAAATCGATATTAAAAACTATTGTTCGTAAGGATGGCGATGGTAGTTTTATTCGTCTTGATGATTTGGTCACACGTATTGGCTATGATTATCGTAAACCAAATATCATTTCAACAGTTAATGGAAAAAATGCCGTATCCCTTATCGTCATAAAAACGCCTGAAGGAAATGCCTTAGCTATAAAATCTAGTGTGGAAGCTGTTTTATATCAGTTTAAACCTTTGTTTGAACGTGAAAAACTGGAAATTACTTTAACTCAGGATTCTTCGATTAAAATCAATGATGGATTATCTACTTTAGGCTGGAACTTTATCGTAGGTATGTTTTTGGTTTCGTTCATTTCCTGGTATTTCATGGGATTTCGAAATGCAGGGTTAATTACTATTGGCATTCCTTTTTCATTTTTATTTACTATGCTAATTATGTATTTAGTTGGTTATAGTTTTAATGAACTAACGTTATTTGCTTTTGTGCTGGTTTCCGGAATTATAGTCGATGATGCGATTGTTGTTACAGAGAACATCTATCGGTATATTCAAAAAGGTTATCAGCCTTATCAAGCCATTGTAGAAGGGGTTACTGAGGTAGCATTTCCTGTTCTTTCTTCAACATTGACTACCATGGCTGCATTTTTGCCCATGCTGGTGATGACGGGAACAACAGGAGAGTTTTTTGCCCAGATTCCAGCAATAGTCAGTTTTGCTCTTTTTGCTTCTTTAGTGGAATGTTTTTTAATATTACCTGTTCACTATCTGGATTTTGGTCCACAAAAAGCAAAAAGGCTTTCTCGTCGTTTAGAAGAAGATAATTTTATCGTTTCTTTTTTTCGAATTGTTATAAACAATATTCTTAAATGGACTTTGACTTTTAGAGTGGCTACTCTTTCTTTTGTATTGCTATTATTTATTATATCAATAGGTATTATGTATGTGTCAATTGCAGGGATAATGCCTTTAGTCAAAACCCAGTTTTTTCCTGATGATTATGCTGTATATTTTGTGGATATTAAAGGGAAACCCAATACATCCATCAATAAGATGAATAGTTTAACCAAGGATATTTCAGCGTTTATTATGGCTGATGGGCCTGGAAAAGCAAAATCAGCTGCGGGGTTGGCGGGTGTTTTCATGAATGAAAATTATGAATGGGTTTTTGGAAATAATCTTGGCGTTGTCATGGTTACATTACCCTCAAAAGACAAGCAAAAAATAATTAATCCAATGCAACATTTGGAGACGATGCGCACAAGATTAAATAAACAATTTGGAAAGAATGAATTTGTTTTGAGTGTTCATCCAATGAAGGAGGGTCCGCCAACAGGAAAAGCTATAAATATAAAGATAATGGGTAGTAATTTAAATGCTGTAACTGAACTTTCGGATCTGCTGTATGATTTTTTAAAAAATCAGGAAAATATTGCCCCCTATTTAATTGAACTGGAAAATAATCAAGGTCAACCAACTTTGGTTTATCGATTTGATGTTCGTCATGATCGAGTTAAAGAATACAATTTGAATAGTGCAGATGTTGCTCGTTTGGCAGGGAGTATTTTGGATGGTAGATACATTGGAACGTTTCGTTCGAGTGATGAAGAAATTGATCTAAAATTAATGTTAGATCAAAATATTATTGGCACTGCCGAGGAAGCTTTATCTATTCCGGTTGTTGAGAGAGCAGTGGGGCCGATTTTATTAGGTGATTTAACCAGGTTTCGCATTTATGATGAGCCAGGAGAATTGAATCGTTATCAGGGACAACGTGCTGTCAGTATTAAGTCAGATATAAAAACAGAAGCACCTATTTCTTCAGCGTTTGTTGTTAATGAAGTCAGTAAATATTACAACACAATAAGAGATCAATACCCAGGTGCCACGATATTATTTAGCGGCGAATATGAAAATACCCAAAAGTCATACCAATCTTTAATATTTTCCTTTTTTATCGCATTAATAATTATTTACATGATTTTAGCGACTCAATTTCAATCTTATTTACAACCACTGATTATTTTATTTGCGATATTGTTTGCTATTACCGGTATTATCCTGGGAAAATTTCTGGCTCAATCTATGTTTACAGTTAATAGCTTCATTGCTGTAATTGGAGTATTAGGTATAGTGGTAAATGATGCTTTAGTATTAATAGATTTTATGAATAAAGGTTATCGATCTGGGAAATCACGCCGAGAATCAATCAATGATGCGATTAGTATTAGATTACGCCCCATAATATTAACCACATTAACTACTATTTTAGGATTGTTGCCTATGGCTATGGGGATACCCAGTTATTCTGTAGTTTGGGGCGCAATGGCATCAACTTTTGTTTGTGGATTAGGGGTGGCAACTTTCTTAACATTATGTGTGTGTCCAGTTGTGTGGGATTTAATACAAGCAAGACAAGAGAGAACTTAGAATATTATGGGAAAGAAAATTGATTTAACGGTTGTAAATTGGTTGGCTCATGTTCTGGATCCTACAATCAGTCATACTAAAATGGTCTATGATGCAGATGAAAAAGTCATGCTTAAGATTTTTTTAGACCGTATGATCCGAAATACTTTTTCATTTTTGAATCAGGCTGAGGTGTCATCTAGTGATACTAATAGTTTGGTTGAGCTTTTGGTCAGACTTAAACGCATGGGAAATGAAAGAATTCCAGAAGATTTTTATGCGGAATTTCACAATGCTTTGGGTAGGAAGCAATGGATAGCATTAATTATCCCTTCTGGTACCGATGAAGCTCTTGATAACATGCTTTGTGACCCTGAATTACTGGGCTATTTAGTTAGAGCGAGTCCAAATATTCAAGGGCTTATTTTACAACTGGAAGAAGCACCTAAAGCCATCTCAACACTAATTGATGTGCATGAGGTTTTAAGAATTGCTCTGAATGATTTAATTAGTTGGCCAGGTATTTTGATATGGTATCCT
Source organism: uncultured Methylomarinum sp. (assembly GCA_964399475.1). Lineage (GTDB taxonomy): Bacteria > Pseudomonadota > Gammaproteobacteria > Methylococcales > Methylomonadaceae > QPIN01. Next base: position 22,333 of record CAYNRB010000019.1, on the reverse strand, counting down.
GGGGGTGATTCGGTTTTTTTACCGATAAGTTCAGTTGATTTTCTTGAAATCGATATTGAAGCTCGGGTTCAGTGGGTGTTTTCTAAACTGTTTACGGATTTGGTTTTTGATTTAGGACGAATGAAAGTCGAGTATAAAATTGCTTTTCCTGAAGTATTTGAACATGAAAATAATGCAGTAAATATTTTACATCTCAGCGATATGCAAATTGGTAGTATGAGTTCCAACCAAAAATTATCACGTTTTCGGCAATTTATTTGGCAATTAGTCGAGGAGTTACATGGTTCATCAAAGATTGTACCAGTGATAACTGGAAATCTGATGGATAGTCCGAGTGAAAAACATTTAGGTCTTGTTCGCTCTTTTTGGGAATTTCTTTCGGGGTTAGGTGTTGAAGAGCCATTGTTTGTTTTGGGTAATAAAGACGTAAGAAGGGATGGAAATATAAACGAAAGTTATAGAACTGCAGTTGGTTTTCCCATTACTAAAGTTATTTGGTTTGATGATGAAAAATTAGGTCTGGTTTGCATCAATTCAGTTATGAATGGCAATCCACAATATGGTTCAATTGATCAGCAGCAGTTAGATGAAATAAAATATGAATTAGAAAGAAAAAAAAATTATAAAGATTACAATCTGGTATTGCTTTTGCACCATCCAGTTATTCATCAGCAAGAGGATAAAGTGAATTTTTCATTTTATGAAAAAATTACAGGTGAGCCATTTTCCTCTTCTGAAGTAATAAAAGGAGCTGAAAAATTACTAGATTTCTCGCAACAAAATTCGATTACAGCTATATTGCATGGTTATCGGCATTTTCCTTTGATTGGAAAAACTAAGCAAAGTATTCCTGTGGTTGGATGTGGTAGTTCGATCGGGCGTTTATCTAAAACGGATGGAAGTGTCTATTTCTCAGTTAATATCATATCTATTAATCAGGCAACTCGTAAATTTTCTGCGCGGCTTCTCGCCTATAGAAAGCCAGGAGGCGGTCTGACAGGTTATAAATGCCATGAAATAGTTTTTCGCACTTGAATCAAGTTATTTCAAAAGTAATTTATGGTAAGAAAGTTCATACTCTTCAATTTGACTTGCAACGGTACAGCGGGCTTCGGTTTTATCTGTGCTTCCTTGTGTTCGCTTTTGCGGAGGTAATATCCACGATCATGGCAGTTGTTGTACAGGTCTGTACCGAATAAGCTGGTTAGGTAGGATTGTATGGTAGTGCAACTATACGACTGAGTTTTAAAGGTGTATTTTAAAATTATTGGTCGTTTTGATCATCTGATATTTGATTTTTTCTTTGTATATTAAATGGGTATTGGTTATTAAGAACTGGTTATGTACTAAGTAGTGTCTGAACGGTAATGCTGAAAGCCTTGCCAGTCAAGAGTTCTAAAGATAATAATGATTTGAAGATTTTGAAATTATCTCAAATAAAAACCAATATTCTGCAAATCATGACAATATTGATATTATTATAAAAATCTTCAAATGAAATTAATCGCTGTAGCCTTTATATTTAAAGGCTTATGGCATTTCCGTTTAGGCACTAAGTAATCAATGTTGGATGAACAGTAAGGAAAGATTCCAGTTTCGTTAAATTATTACTGCCATTTTTCGGTCAGGTACTATTTATTTTTTCAGTTGAACTGAAATATTAAGTTTTGTCCTTAAATAGCGACATAATTTATTCAATTCAAAATATAGAAAAACATGTAACAATTTGTTTTTTAATATATGTTTTAAACTGCTTGCTTTATATTAGTTCAGTCTACTACTTATTTTTGTAAGTCAATAATTGCTTTTGTCGGGGGAATGAGACAATAATCTTGGTGGGAAATGATTTTAATATACTATTGAACTGCAAATTTAAAAACAATAAAAATATTCCTTATTAAAGAGGTAATGTAAGTATGGAGGAAATATCAATTTTATCTAGTCCTTAATCGAATAAACAAAAAAAGTACTGTATTATTTTTTTCTGGTATATTTATTGCTTAGAAATATAGTATTAAAAGTCTAAAGTCTAAAATCTAAAATTTAGAAGGTTTAAAATAGTAACGTGTAAGAAATAACTAGAACAACTGACTTGATTTTTGTCTGTTTTCTGAGTTGTGCCAGCAGGTGCTTAAGTTATTTACTTATTCTTTGCTTCGAGTTGGATTTAAACAAAAGAACTAAATTAACTCAAATTAAATATTTATTTTAGATGAAATTATATAAAAAACTGGGGATCAACTACATGAGTGGGATAATCGAAAATTTTGATATTTTTTTAGCTGATACACCTGAAAGTAAAGATTTACATTTTAAAACACGTTACGAAGTTTATTGTGATGAGATGGGTTTTGAAAATAAAGAAGACTTTCCGCTAGAATTGGAATGTGATGAAAATGATCTTGAAGGAAAGTCTGTACATTTTGTTGCTGTAAATAACGAAGGTCGCGGAATCGGTGCCATGAGATTAATCTTTAAAAACAATAGTTCATTACTTCCTGTAGAAAAAAATTGTACACTTCATGAAGAAATTAAAGTAGATGAATTATTTGGTGCTGTCGAAATATCTAGGTTATGCCTAACAAAATCTATAAGAAGAAGTATTAATGATATTGATCCACCACATGGCATTTCTGAAGAAGAAAATCAGCTAAAAGAGAGTGATAAAATGTTACAAATACTTAATCATAAAAGATTAAGTCGTATGGTGCTTTGGGGTTTACTACATGCAGCTGTTGAATATGGTCGTGCTAATAATATAAAAAATAGTTACTTTATGACATCTATTGCTTTAGCTAAGGTATTAAGAAGAGAGGGAATGAATTTAATTGATATTGGCGAGCCTTGTGAGCATAAAGGTAAGAGATTTCCTTTTAAAGTGAACACAGCGGATGCGTATCAAAGTGATATTTGGAAGCAAGAACATAGCAAAGGCTATAGATTATTTTCAGATTTAGATAGCAGTATTCCATCTGTAGCTTAAAATAAATTTATCCTAAATGAAAACTATACTGATGAGTTGACTTCCGTACCTTTTATAATACTAGATTGATCATATCCATCGACAGAACTTTTTCATCCCTCAAGAAAGCTTAGTTACTCTAAAAAAAACCCCAACATAACCACTCTGGACGCTAGTTTTTTCTCAGAGTGTTTTCATAAAAAATTCCATTTTTCAGGCGGAACCCTCTTAGAAAGCATCACTCTCTTAAAAAAAACCAGCCTCATTTCTAAGAAGATTCCACTTGTGCCATTATCTTTAAATTATGCGTTACTAAACTGATAACATCGGTGTTCCACCTATCAATAAAATCTTTTTCACCACTTTCGGTACGACACTAGTTAAGAAGATATGCTATTATATTTTTCATTATTTACGAAGCATAACATCAAAATTGAATTATTCAGGTAACTCTTGAAAATCAAATGATGGTGAAATTATGGTTCAAAAATATCATGGAGTAATACTCTTGGGAGTATTACATATACCCATAAAATCGTAATGAAATTGAATATTACTGATTTTTCTGTCTCGGATTAATCATTCAATTAATACTCATAAAAAATGGGTTTCTTTTTTTAAGGAAAATTAAAAGTGAATGAACAATTAATTATAGCTAAAAATTTGGGGTTTAACAGCCTTGAAGATTTTCAATCTCATTTTTTTTCTCGAAATATTGGCTTCCTAGCTAAATCAGAAATGGTAGAACTACGACATAAAACGGTTGCAATTCCTGGATTAGGTGGCGTGGGTGGCATACATTTAGTAACTTTATTACGCACGGGATTTTGTAACTTCCATGTTGCGGATCTTGATATTTTTGAACCTGCAAATGCTAATCGCCAATATGGCGCCAAAATGTCTAACCTTCACAAACCAAAACTGGATTGCATGTTAAATGAAGCATACGAAATTAATCCATATGCTAATTTTAAAACTTTTCCTGATGGAGTTTCTGAAACTAATATTGATGAATTCCTAGATGGAGTTGACATTGTAATTGATGGTTTAGATGTCTTAGTTATAGACTTAAGAATTAAGTTATTTAAAAAAGCATATGATCTGGGGATCCCTGTTGTAACTGCTGGGCCACTAGGATTTGGCACATCTGCAATTGTTTTTTCTCCTAAAGCAGGAATGAGTTTTGAAGATTACACTGCTATAACAGAATCGATGACATTAGAAGAAAAATTCATTCACTTTGTTATATCTGTTGGGCCCAAAATTCTGCATTCTAAATATATGTTACCTTTGGCTGTTCAACCCGCACGCCAACAATTTCCATCCCTTGGTATTGGTTGTCAGCTAGCTGCTTCAACAGCAGTGACTCTGGCATTAAAAATATTATTAGATCGAAAAGGAGTGAAATATGCTCCGAATTTTCTAGCCATAGATCCTTATCTTGGTATTACTAGAAAAGGAAAACTCTGGTTTGGTAACAAAAACATATTTCAGCGAATGAAAATATTTTTGATCAAAAATCAAATTAAAAAATCCTGTTTAGAGAAGGCTATTGAGCCAGAAGTACCCGTTTTAGACCTACATCAAAAGAGTATTTCGCAGGACGTATTGAAATATATAATTAAAGCTGGAATACAAGCCCCTTCGGGCGAAAACCTTCAGCCCTGGACTTTTAAAATAATAGACAACGATACCATCAATATTTATATTAATAGAAATGCGGATCAATCGTTCTTTAATCTAGACAATAAAGCAAGTCTGATTTCTATCGGTGCAGTTGTAGAAAATATGAAGATTGCAGCAACCTTGTTTAATTTTGAATCTTCTATTAAATTCTATTCAATTCGTAACGAATCCTTAGTAGCCAGTATCTTTTTTAAAAAGAGCAACTTGAAAAAAGATTATTTATCTCAATACATTTGGGAAAGATGTGTTAACAGAAAGCCCTATGAAAAAAAACCACTTAAAAACTATATTTTCGATGAAATCCTAGCTGAATTAATTGATTTTCCGGATGTCCAATTATTTAAATTAGAGGGGAATGATTTAAATAAACTGCGAAAAATCACTGAAATTTTTGCTGAAATTAGAACTGAAATCAAGTCTGTTCACGAAACTTTACATAATAATATTCATTATAGCTATCAAGATGCATGTAAGGCAAAGAGTGGTTTTCCATTAAATAATCTTGAATTAAGGCTAGTAGATAAGTTAATGGTTAAATTGACTAAAAATTGGTCAGTTCAAAACCAGCTAAATAAATTTGGATTAAGCAGAATCATTGCAAAAAAGACGGAGGAAGGTTTTAGTAAAGCATCCGCTTGTTTTTTGATAACTACCTCAGACTTTTCTGATGAATCGTATTTTAATGGAGGGCGAGCATTAGAACGAGTTTGGCTAAAACTAACGGATTTAGGGATTCAAATTCAACCCATGACCACCATTAACTTTTTTCACTATAGATACGCCAAAGAAGGACTTATTAATTTCGATAAAAAACATCATGAGAAATTTGAATTAGGGATGAAACAATTTGCAACTTTATTTCCTGAAATTGACATGCAAAAAAATGGTCAGATTATGTTAATGCGAGTTGGTTATGCTCCTTTAATTAAAACATGGACACCTAGATATGAAGTAGATGATTTATTGGAACTATAATAATTACTTTCATAATGTTACTTTCATCGAATAGCTAAGTACCCAAGTATAATTAATTTAACTAATTTTACGCAGGATTATTTTTCATCTTCAGTGTTGCATAAATAGGCGCATAGCGAGCTACGCAACTATTTATGCAATGCTGAAGATGGAAAAAAAGACAAGTAAAATGTTAAATTAATTATGCGTGGGTACTTATACAAACCAGAAAAATATAAAACATTGATTTTTTTGGACAAATTTCTAGTCCTACCATCAGTGTTCCCCGATCAGTTCTACCCTCGGCACTATTTGCAACAAGAGCATTGATGAAGTAGCTCAACGACTTTTCGGTCATTTTACATTTTGAACAGCACGAATAGTAGTTGAGCTTATCCGTACGATTCTTTAAATAAAAAATAATGGATTCTCAAATCCTCCTTTTTTTGTAGCTTGCTGTCTTTTCTCAAGTGATTCGGTGTGCTTTTATCAAAGAGGCGAAACATCGGTAGTATACTCTGCTGGTTTTGGCCTTGTTCTGTTTTGATTGGCTACTTTTATGAGTCTGGGGAGGTTTATGTAAAATTGAGAAAAATGGCGAAAAATCCTGTCAAGTACTTTTTTGTTTGTTTAAATTCTTTTACCGTGTAATGTAGGGGGGCGGTTACAATTCTTTAGGTGCTTACTTTTGAATTTATTAGCGTGTGGAGCCGCTGTTTTTCTATATCCCACCTTGTGGCAATAGTTTCATCGTTTGCCTGTCGCTACTTGGTCATTGCTTTTCGATAATTTTTCCTGCCCAAATTGTTCTGTGCGTACCCATTAGGAATGAGGGTTTAATAATATCCGAAAGTTTGACACAGTATATTTATGTATCGGAAAAACAAAGTTATTCTTAATAAATTGCTGTAACTAATTTTCCTAAGATCATCAAGTTAATTTATTTACTTACCCGAATGGCATCATCTTCTCACACAGTGAATATAAAATGCATTACGTCTATCGGTCTGAACATTGTTATTGTATCTGGCAATTACTCGACAATGTGGCCTGGATGTAGCGAAGCAGAATCCAGAGTTGAAGTCCTCAAACCCTTGATTCCACTCTGTTACATCAAGGCTACATTTAAATGTATCGGAAAAACAAAGTTTTCTAAAAAAATTGGTTTAACTATTTTTCCTAGGATCATCAAGTCAATTTAATTATTTTCTCGAAGGGCATCATGTTCTTTAATCCTCGCTTCCTAGTACTGAAATCCACGCATTTATTGTCTCAGAGACGTTTTTCGACCAAAGGAAGAAAGAAGTCTTGTGGTAAAACTACCTAATGGTAGTCGCATGGCTTACAATCGGTGGTAAATCCTCCGATGTGGGGTATCCCCCGACAGGCCAAGCTACCAGTCTTTAGCTGGTGGTAATTTGACTGATCCCTTTCTTTTTTTACACTTCTGACAATTTAGAGAATTGAGTATTTATATGGTTAGTGATACATCCATTTTTGAATCTGTTCGTAAAAATATTTTATTTTCTGATATTGAAAATGATGATTTTATTCTAAATGTTGTAGAACAATTAGAAATAAAACAGTTTAAAGAAAATAACATCATCTATAAACAGGGGGATAGAATTGATGGCTTATATTTAGTTGTTTCTGGAATATTGGTGATTTATTCAGAAAGAGACAATGAGCGCTATATTTTGTCACATGCAGAAGCTAATTTTCTTGTCGGTGAGTTTTTGTTGATTGGTAATAGTATTCGTTCAACCAGTGCAGAAGTATTAAAGGAAGCGACATTGCTTTATTTATCAGTGGATCGGTTTAAGCAACTACTCGTACAATTTCCCGAACCAGGTTTGTTAATTGCTTCAAAGATAGTTAATCGAATGGGGTGGAACCAAGCTATCCTGGCATTGCGTTTATCTCATCTGTTTGTGGGGCTGGGTGAAAATATTGTTCGTTGCTTAATGAATGAGATTGAAATCTCATGTATTCCATCCAATACCTTGTTATTTAAGCAAGATGAAATTTCAGATGAGCTTTGTATCATTATTGATGGACGGTTTCAGATTTCACGTTTTATTGACAATGAATTAAAAATTCTAGGTGTTGTTGGTAGAGGTGAAACAATTGGAGAAATAGGCGTTATTTGTCAGTCTCTACGTGAGGCTAATGTATTGGCAATAAGGGATTCAACTATTGCCAACTTAAGTAGAAGTTCGTATGAAAAAATTCTGCTTGCGTTTCCTTTGGAAATAAATCAGACTTTTGTCAAAAGTGTAATTAATCATTTACGAAAGCATGAGAAACATCATGTACAACAAGCTGAAACTTTTGTATTAGCAATCTTGTCATCGAATTTATCCAAGCAAGAAATAATCATTCAATTAGTCGATTCATTAAGTAAATTTGGTTTGACCACAAGTATATCCAGTGAATTTGTAGATAAAGCTTTTAGTCAAAAAGGTGCTGCACAATCAATTTTTGAGGATGAAATTAATCAATCCTTGTTACAGTGGTTGTCTGAGCAAGAAATAGCACATCAATACATTGTTTTTGTGATTGATGATTCGATGAGCCAATGGACTAAACGCTGTATACGACAAGCCGATCATATTGTATTTTTCGCAGATGCGGAAAAAAAACCCGAAATTGATGATTTTGAAAGTTCAATTTTAAAAGAGATTTCCAATAAAAGCGTTAAAAGAACCTTGGTGTTAAATCATACTAATTCAGCGCGTGTGCCTGCTGATTCATCTCGTTGGTTAGCTATTCGTAACCTAACTATGCATCATCATGTACGTCAGAGTAATCGCTCTGATATTGGTCGAGTTGCAAGGTTTTTATCTGGAAATGCTGTGGGTGTGGTGTTGGGAGGTGGTGGTGCTAAAGGCTTTGCGCATATTGGGGTTATTCGAGCATTCCATGAATTGAAAATTCCAATTGATCTTATTGGCGGTAATAGTATGGGTGCCCTGATTGCAGCTCAATATGCTATGCAATGGAGTTATAAGGATATGATTGATAAAACCAAACATTTGTGTCTACAAGGTGATGAACTTACCTTTCCAATCATGTCGATTTTTTCTGGAAAAAAAATGGCGCGAGGGGCTTTTTCAATGTTTGGTGATATTTGTATTGAAGATCTTTGGCTGCATTATTTTTCAATTTCCTGCAATATTAGTCGTGCAACTGTTATGACCCATAATAGTGGTTCTTTATTTTCTGCTGTGTTGAACAGTAATACGCCACCTGGTTTATTTCCTCCTCAGGTAGTCGATGGTGATTTATTAGTAGATGGTGCTTTGCTGAATAATGTGCCCGTAGATGTAATGGCGAAGTTTAATCACGGGGGTACTATTATTGCCGTTGATGTTAATGCCAGAGAAGACCTTTTAAATAATAAAGCTAATGTGGGTGGAATAAGTGGCTGGCAATTGCTGATTAATAAAATCAATCCATTTATAGAAACTATTAAAAGACCCAGTATGATAGAAATATTGAGTCGAGCGAGTATTATTGGTGGACTAGCTCAGAGGAAAAAATTAATGGACGGAGTAGCAGATTTATACTTACAACCTCCTGTTAATAATTTTTCTCTGAATGCGTATAAAGATGCAGAAAAAATTGAAAGAGTTGGCTACGAATATGCTAGAAAAGTTTTACAACAATGGTTGGATAAAAAACAGAGGGACTAAGGAACGGAAAATAATGAATTATTAAATTAAATAATTCATTTAGGAACGCGCATGAAATAACTTGAACAATTTGGAAGTGAGGCTTTAGCCTCACCCAATGCAATGCGGGACTAAAGTCCGACTTCCAATTAGGAGCGAGGATTAAATAATATCCGAATTTTGACTTGTATTTTTGTCCGTCATCTGTGTTGTAGAAACAGTTACGTAGCCTGCTATGCGCCTGTTTCTACAACACAGATGACAAACAAAAATTCTGCGCCAAACTTTCGGATATTATTAAATCCTCGTTCCTTAGAGAGTTGTTAACTTTATTTCATACTCGTTCCTTAAGGGTGGTTATCGTTTTTATTAACTTTGCCAGCTCTTGTACGTAAGGCTCCTGAAACATTTCCCCATGCAAACCATTAACCGAGTGCTTGGTTAGCTGGTTTTTAAATAACTTCGCCCAACTTGAGCGTATTAAAGGATGAAACATCCACATTTTTTTGGTCAGGATTAGATCTATGGGTAAATCAACGGTTTTAATAGTATGTTCAGATAATGCACTGACTTGGGTGATGATACCTGGGTCATTTATCATTACTTCTAAGTGACGGTTATTAATTATCTTTTCTCTTAAATTACACAGGTTTACAATTTTTCCAAGAAATTTAAAAAGCCAGAGTGATTGGAGTGGCCAGCGAGGGAATATTGAATCAAATAAAATAACACCAAGGGGTGGTCTGCCTTGTTTAATTAAAATTCGGGCTGTTTCCAAAGCGGTAATCCCTCCGATTGAAAAGCCAGAGAGATAATAGGGCGCGTTACAATGCTGGATGATGTTATCGGCATAAGTTTGTGCAATTGAATGTATTGATTGTGGATTATGATTCTCAGCGGGTTGCAGCATATGGACACTGCAATTATCTTTTAAGCAATCAGCAAGTTTGGAGAATCGTAAGTAGTCTCCCGTACCTGATGCGGCAATAAAAAAGGGCAGAGTATTTTTTTGTGCAGATAAACTAATCAATAAATTCAAAGAATTATTTGGACCAGTTTTATATAAGGCACTTGCTTGGGTGGCAATACTGGGGTTTTCTAACAAAAAAGATAAAGGTTGTAGAACACCTGTTATTGTTTCAATTGCAATCATCAGTCTTACCGCACTAATTGAGTCTCCTCCTGATTCAAAAAAATTATCATTCATACCTATTTTGTTAATTGACAATGTATTTTTCCAGAGTTGGAGTAATTGAGTTTCCAGCAAGTTGTGTGGGGCATATTCTTTGTTCAAGTGAACAGTTAAATCAGGTAAGGGTAAGGATGAATAGTCAATTTTACCGGTCTGGCTGGTTTTAATGGTAGTTAAAGGAATAATTGCTCTGGGTTGCATGTAACTGGGCAAGTGCTGACGTAACAGAAAAGATAATTCTTTGAGCAATGTATCTGTATCTTCACGTTTGGTTTCTACATAAGCAATAAGCTGTTTTTGATGTTCGAAAATAGGTGTTGTAACTGCAACAGAACTAACATGATCATGGTCTTGTAATATGTTTTCTATTTCACTGAGTTCAATCCGATAACCACTTATTTTAACTTGCCGATCAATTCGTCCAGAAAAATACAATAATCCCTGATTGTTTATATATCCCATATCTCCTGTTTTATAGAGACGGGAATGATTGTGAAATCCGCTAGGAAAGGTTTTTTTATTGAGTCTAGGTTGATTTATATATCCCTTGGTTAAAGTGTCGCCACAAATAATGATTTCACCAATTTCATTAACTGGGAGTATTTCCAAGTTTTCATCGCATATCAAAATTTGTGTGTTATCAGCGGGTTTTCCAAGAGGGAGGACTTTATCCTTGAAATGTTTTTGGCATTTCCACGCAGTTGCGATGATTGTAGCTTCAGTTGGACCATAGACGTTATACAATGTTGCGGATGTCTGTTGTATAAATTGTTCTGCTAATTCAGCTTCTAATCGTTCGCCACCACAACAGGCAAACCGTAGTTTTGTTTTTTGCTTATTTTCTTTTAAGCCTGCCAGTAATATGCGTAAGGTTGAAGGTACTAAAGCCAAAGAGGTAATTTTTTGATCTAATATGAATTGTGAAAACTTTTGGGGTGTATTGCTATTTTCGGGGGCTATAATTAGAGAGGCACCTTGACTCAAGGAAACAAAAATTTCAATAATTGAAGGATCAAAATAATATTGGATAGTTTGTCCCATGCGGTCATTAGGACTAAGCTTAAATAGTGACTGCAGCCAATTTAATCGGCTAGATAAAGCCTTGTGTTCAACCATGACTCCTTTGGGAGATCCTGTAGTTCCAGAAGTGAAAATCACATAGGCAAGGTTTTCAGGTTTTATGTTTATATTCTCTAGTGGTTGAAGTGGGTTATTTGATGTCGTTTGATAATCATCTATACATATTATTTGAGGATGATGGGGTGATTGTGCTGAATAATGGCTATCTGTCAGTAGTATTTTTGTTTGACTCTGTTCAAAAATGAATTCGATGCGCTGATTTGGGCTATCAGTAGGAATGGGTAGATACGCAGCAGAGGTTTTTAATATAGCTAAAATGCCAATGATCATATTCACACTACGAGGAAGGTGTATAGCGATCATGTCATTGGTTTTGATACCCTGATCAAGTAAATGTTGAGCAAGTTGTGAACTTAATTGATCTAGTTTTTGATAACTAAGTGTATGCTTCTGAAACTCAACAGCACATTGATGTGGACGTTGTTTTACCTGTTGCTGAAACAGTTGTATAACGTTAAATACTTCCTTTTGATGGACGATGTTTCTATTAAATGTCTCAAAAATAATCTTTGTATCATTTATGGTCAGTAGATTAAAGTCTTTCAATACCTTGTTAGGTTTGTCAAGCATTTGTTGGAGGATAACTAAGAAGCGATTTTCTAAATAGAGTAAATCTTCACGGGTAAAACAATTCTCAGCACCTTCAAATATGACTTCTACATCATCCGTGTTATTAAATTCACAAATTGAAATAATTAGGGGATGTCCTGCTGTATCACTAAAATATTGCTTTGCCTGCTGTGAAACGCCTCCAAAAGAAGCAGAAAAATCAAATTTTTCGTATGAAAAAACTATATCAAATAGTTGGTTGCGACCCTTTTGTAATAGATTTAAGCGTTTTTTTATATGATTGAGTGGGAAACGATGGTGTTTATATAGTTCTCTCAATTGAGATTTACAATGTTGAAGAAGTTGATGAGTATTGTCTGATTGAGTGATTTCCAATACTAAAGGTGATAGGTTGGTAAACATTCCCAAGGTTTTTTTATAACGAGCACCACTACGATTTATTACAGGTATGCCAATGCAAATATCTTCACGTTGATAGATGCGTGAAAAATAGAGTCCTATTACACCGAGGAAGGTATGAACAATTGTGTTGTCATTATGCACTGAGAATTGACGGATGTTTTCATAAAATTCTCGTTTTATTTTAAATCTATGGTTATGTGCTTTAGGTAATATTGAATTAACAGAATCGGGATAGCGGCGAGATATCAGAGTGGAAGGTAGTTCAGGTAGTTTGTGGCTCCAGTATTTATCATCTACTTGATAATGTGAAGAGCCAAGGTATTTTTGTTCCTGTTTAATAAAGTCGAAATAGCTCGGAATTGGTTTTATTTCAATACTCTGTTTTTCAAGTAAAGCATTATATAATTCAGATAAGCGGATAATGACTAGTTGGACGCTTCCTCCATCAAGAATTACATGGTGGTATTTTGTCATTAAGTAAAAACAACCTGAACTTTCCTTGATAAGTGCGAATTGCCAAAGCCAATGGTTTTTATTAAAAGTGAACGGACGCTTGAAATTATCATCCAGCCATGCGTGCGCTTTTTTTGCGGCTGAAGCATGTTTTGAAAAATCAACAAACTCAAGCTTGTAGGTATATTGGTTGATTAATGTTTGAGTATAGGGTGCTTGATTACTAATATTGATACGCAAAGTATCATTTTCAATAATCAACTGTTGTATGGCTTTATTGAGCATGTTGTAGTCAATAGAGCCATTAAAAATACAAGTTCCGCCAATATTAAAAAGAGGAGATTTGAGGTGCATGGTTTGCTTATACCAAATATCTCTTTGGTTTAACGCTAACTGTAAATTATTTTCCACTGATAACATGATTTGAGTGAATTATTTCTAGCTATTAACATAAGCTTTGCATGGTTTTTGGGCTATGTATTTCTATCAGTTATTGGGTAAAAGTTAAATTTAGTTTTTGAAATTTGTTGAAAATATTGCTGGATTTGATGCTTTTCTAGTAAGCATAGCTTCGAAAAATATCATGCTTATTGGAAAGTATACACTATGGATTTAAGTTTATAGTGTGAATTATTCACATAAGAATGGGAATGATTAACTTATTCTCTATGGTACGATAGCTGGTTTGTTTTCTGTTCTACAAGGCTAGTTATTAGAAGGCGGAGAAAGAGAAAAGTATGAAGGGTCGATTATTTGTAGGGAGTTGGCTTACATTTCAAGAAAGTAAAAAGAAGCTAAACTTGCCATCGGTGGGAGTATTAATTTAATAAGAATTATAGTGCTAGCAATTTGACAAAATTTAATCCTGTCAAAAAGCTATCACTACAATTTGAGTTTGTCTTCTGTGTTAAACAATTTTGTCTAACTTGTAGGGAGTTGACGAAGAAATGCTAGTAACAGAAATTTAATTCAGTTGCCTTGGTTTTAACCAAGGCTGAATTCAGATTATTGTGGTTGAACGTTTGCTGCCTGTAACCCTTTTGGGCCACTTTCTACATCATAAGTTACCGTTTGGCCTTCAGCCAATGTTTTAAATCCATCACCCATGATTGCTCTAAAATGAACAAAAACATCATCTCCGGATTCTTCGGGTGAGATGAAACCAAAACCTTTTGATTCGTTAAACCATTTAACAGTACCTGTTGCCATTGTTGAAACCTCATGTATTAAATAAAAAAAGCGTGTATTGATGATGCAATGTGAATTCTGAGAGTTTCCAATAAACAAGGTGGTCTTAGAACAAAGGCATTAAACATACCAAAATCAAGACTATATCTTACTAACGAAAAAAATGCTACTGAAAGCTGAATTTTTTTATGGGAATACTACTAAGTATGCTCAGGAGCTAATAAAGAGATGAGAAAAACTGACGGAGATTAAGTTTTTTGTTAATTTTATGAAGGTGTTCTTGATTTTTACAAAGGAGGGCTATAATTCACTCTTGCCGTATAAAGATTTAACCAAAACTAAATTCACATATGAATTATCTGATCATTTACCTCTTCAGCGCGTTTGGCCACAATGTGCGGGCTTGTTTAATAGTGCTTATTAGGCCAAATGTGGGGCGGTCAGTATTTACAATAAACTCGGGGGCAAAAGTGAGTACATTCCGACCATTTTGAAACCGCGCTAAATAGCCAACAAGCCTGTCATGCAAGGTTGGTTTTAAAGCTTGTGCTTGGTTATTGTCTGGCAGATTAATCTTCTAATAAATCTTTCCAAGGATCACTTTCTTGCCCGACTTGTTCTTGCGGTAGAGATGAATGTGACGGCAGGTTGTCCAGGCTATTTTTAATGGCTCTTACTTTATCTTTAGGGATTAACATGAGTTCCATTTTCAACCCTTTGGCAATTAATTCCAATGTATCAAGCCTAGGGTTTCCCTTGGATTCTAATCTTTGGTATTGTTGCCTTGCCATTCCAATAAGGTTTGCCAACTCTTCTTGGGTGAGGCCAAGCTCTTTGCGCCGCTTTTTTATTTGATCGTGTAAACTGTTCATTTCACTTCCTAAAGAAATCTAACTATTTCTATTTTCTTCATAGAAATATATTGGTTGCTATTGCAGTATAAAGCAATAAAAAAGTTGCTATAATTGTTTTTGAGGGTAATACCTCACAAAAGCAGTGTCTTCATTGGTATGAAATAAAAAAGATTAGTAGATGAGTTTTGTGAAAAATGGGGAGAGGCTTTAGCGGCTAATTAAAGGGAAATTTGTTATAAGGCTCAGCACTCATTTTATGACGGCTAACAAGTATTATTTTATGATAAAGTTGTTAGTTTTATACAGGCAGGGAAACTACGTACACCATGTTTGAACAAACCTTCAAAAATATAGACGACACCCTTCACAAAGACGCAGGCTGTTCTAGCGAGCTGGATTACACCGAGCAAACCTCATGGATGCTGTTTTTAAAATATCTGGATGATTTGGAATATAAAAAATCACTGGAAGCAGAATTAGAAGCCACCCCATACCAATGTATTATTGACGAGCAACACCGCTGGAGCCAATGGGCAGCGCCTAAAGATACAAACGGCAACTTTGACCATAACAACGCCTTAACGGGTGATGATTTAATGGACTATGTAGATGGTGAATTATTCCCCTACCTTAAAGCCTTTAAACAACGTGCAGATAACGCTAACACCATTGAATATAAAATTGGTGAAATCTTTGGTGAAATCAAAAACAAAATTCAAAGTGGTTATTCACTGCGTGATGCCTTAGAAAAAATCGATGAACTTAGCTTTCGTAGCCAAGCAGAAAAGCATGAACTCTCGCACCTGTACGAAAGCAAAATTAAAAACATGGGCAATGCAGGGCGTAATGGCGGGGAATATTATACTCCGCGCCCGTTAATTCGCGCCATGATTGCTGTGCTTAACCCACAAATAGGTGAAACGATTTATGATGGCGCGGCAGGTTCAGCAGGCTTTTTATGCGAAGCCTATGACTATTTGCGCCAAGGGGGGCGCGATAAAACACCACTGTCAACCAGTGATTTAACCACCCTGCAAGAAAACACCTTTTACGCCAAAGAGAAAAAATCATTAGCCTATGTCATCGCTATTATGAACATGATATTGCATGGCATAGAAGCGCCCAATGTGATGCACACCAACACCTTGGCAGAAAACCTCAGTGATGTTCAGCCCAGCAACCAACATCATATTATTCTGGCAAACCCACCGTTTGGCGGCAAAGAACGTAAAGAAGTACAGCAAAATTTCCCCATCAAAACTGGGGAAACCGCCTTCTTGTTTTTGCAACACTTTATCAAAATGCTTAAACCCGGTGGCAGAGCAGCCATAGTAATTAAAAACACCTTTTTATCCAATACCGATAATGCCGCTATCGCCCTGCGTAAAGAGCTGTTGGAAAATTGTAATCTGCATACCGTATTAGATTGCCCCGCCAAAACCTTTTTAGGCGCAGGGGTTAAAACCGTAGTGTTGTTTTTCAGCAAAGGCGAACCCACCCAAAAGGTCTGGTTTTATCAACTTGATCCAGGTCGAAGCTTAGGCAAAATCAATCCGCTGAATGATAAGGATTTAAAAGAGTTTGTGGTACTGCAAACCGAGCATAAAAAGTCAAAACAATCCTGGTCGCTTAATGTCAGTGAGCTGGATAAAAGCACATGGGATTTATCCGTTAAAAACCCCAATGCCGAACAAGAAGTACCGCTACGCGAGCCTAAAGTGATTATTGAAGAAATTAAGGCATTGGATAAAGACAGTGAAATGATTCTTGGGCGTATTCAGGAGCTACTAGGATGAGGCAACTTAAATACGACTGGTTCCCACGTTCCTGCGTGGTAACCCATATTGCGCTATGCATTCCCAAGCAGGATCGTGGTAACGAGAAACAAGCCATACTTAGAACATTATGGAGCTATTATGAACACTGAACAGCAAGATATTCGTTGGCTACAAAGACTGACTAATTATGACAAAGCACTCGCCGTATTAACCGATGCGGTAAAATTATCAGAGACTAGAGATTTATCACCCTTAGAAAAACAAGGCTTAATTCAATCATTTGAATTTACCTATGAACTGGCTTGGAACTGTATAAAAGATTTTTACCGCTATTTAGGTGATGCAGATACCATTCAAGGCAGTCGGGATGCTTTTCGCTTAGCAGGAAAAAGGCAATTATTAACGATGGAACAGGTCAGGCAATTAATGGAAAGTATTAAAAGCCGTCAGCAAACATCGCACTCTTATAACGAAGAAACAGCCGAAGCCATTTATCAATTAATCAAACAAAAATACCAGCCTGTTTTTAAAGCCTTGTCGTTAAAATTAAATACTGAAAAAAGAGAACGTTTTTCATGAAATATGGGTTAAGTGAAGATACGCTCTCTAAGATGCAGGCTGTTTTTTTAAAACACCCAAAAATAGAAAAAGTCATTTTATATGGCTCACGAGCAAAAGGTACACATCATGAAGGCTCAGATATAGATTTAACATTAGTCGGTGATACCCTTGAATTAGCCGATTTATATGCCGTGGATGAGGGTTTAGACTTGCTAGACTTGCCTTATACTATTGATTTATCGCTTTATGGGCAGATTTCTAATGATGGGTTAATAGGGCATGTTAATAGAATAGGAAAAAGGCTTTATGAGAGAAGTGGTTGGTCACAACCTTTAGAATGGCAAATAAAGCCATTAAATGAGATAGCTAAAATTAAAGGGGGAAAGAGAATTCCTAAAGGTGATAAATTAGTATTTGAAAATACTGGGTTTCCTTATATTCGAGTAGCAGATTTCACTGATGATGGCACAATAAATTTGGATAATATTCGGTATATAACAGGTGTTGTTTATGAGAAGATAAAGAACTATACCATTGATTCTGCCGATCTTTATATAAGTATTGCAGGAACTATAGGTAAGGCTGGAATTGTTCCCACACAGTTATCTGGGGCAAATTTGACAGAAAATGCTTGTAAGTTAGTTTTCGAACATAATGTTGTTAATCGCTATGTTTATTATTTTACGCAAACTAATTATTTTTTAGAACAAACTGGGTTAAATACTCGTGTTGCTGCAATGCCAAAATTAGCTTTAAGCAGGTTGGGTACAATAAAATTACCAATCCCCCCCATTCCTGAACAAAAACGCATCGTCGCCATTCTCGATCAAGTCTTTGCGGAAATCTACCAAGCCCGTGCCCATGCACAACAAAACCTCAACAATGCCCGTGAACTGTTTGAAAGCTATTTACAGCAAGTCTTTAGTCAGCGTGGTGATGGGTGGATTGAGCATATTCTTGGAGATATTTGTACTTTCAAACATGGGTTTGCTTTTAAAAGTCAATATTTTAAAGAAAAATCTAATCTAGTATTACTCACCCCTGGAAATTTTTTTGAGAAAGGAGGGTATAAAAACCGTGGTGAAAAACAGAAATATTACGAAGGACCATTTCCTGAAGAGTTTCTATTAGTAAAAGGATCACTCCTAGTCGCAATGACTGAGCAGGCAGTAGGTTTACTTGGTTCCCCAGCACTTATTCCAGAAGATAATATTTTTCTTCACAATCAGCGTTTAGGGCTTGTTGAATTAACTGAATCATTTCAGAATAGTGTCAAAACAGAATTTTTGTTTCACTTATTTAATACAAGTTATTTTCGTAGCAAGGTTCAAGAAACTGCTAGTGGAGTTAAGGTCAGACATACATCACCTAAGAAGATGCAAGCAATTAGCATATGGATTCCAGATACTGTAAATAAGCAGGATCAGATTACACAGAAAATTTTCAAGCATAAAGAACAAACCATAGCGCTGGAAAATATTTATCAGAAGAAGATGCTTTCCCTAGACGAACTAAAAAAATCCATCCTACAAAAAGCCTTCACAGGTGAACTCACCCAAGAAAGCAAAGGCGCAACAGTATGAGCCTTACTCGTAGCAATAGAAATGAAGCCGATACCCGTGCAGAGTTAATCGACCCCAAACTACAGGCTAATGGCTGGAGCGAGGTTGAAGGCAGTTTTATTCGCCGTGAAGTTATTTGCCCAGGGCGTATATTAACGGGCGGCAAGCGTGGTGACAAAGTCGCCAGTGATTATGTGTTGGTGTATAAAGGCCGCAAGTTAGCGGCAGTAGAAGCAAAGCGCGAGAGTTTGAGTTATACCGAAGGTGTGCGCCAAGCCAAAGATTATGCCGAGCGTTTGCAGTGTCGCATGGCGTATGCCACCAATGGACATGATATTTATCAAATAGATAGGCTAACGGGTGAAGAAGGCTTGGTGGATGATTATTTGTCACCGCAAGCCTTATGGTCATTGACATTTGATGCACAAGATAAATACTCCCCTGATTATAAAGCAGTATGGCGTGATCGGTTTTCTGCGATTCCGTTTGAATGCAAAGGCGATTGGACACCGCGATATTATCAAGAAAATGCGATTAATAATGCCTTAGAAGCGATTGCAGAAGGCAAGCAACGTATTTTACTAACGCTGGCAACAGGCACGGGTAAAACCTGTATTGCATTTCAAACCGCATGGAAGTTATTTCATAGCCGTTGGAGTTTATCCGCTCAAACAAATCCTAATGAAGCCAAGCGCCGACCACGGATTTTATTTTTAGCCGACCGTAATATTCTAGCCAATCAAGCCTTTAATGATTTTGCACCGTTTGGTGAAGATGCCATTGTGCGGATTGAGCCAAGTGAGATTAAGAAAAAAGGCCGTGTACCTAAAAATGCTAGTGTATTTTTTACCATTTTCCAAACCTTTATGTCGGGTACAGATGATGAGGGCGATGACGCACCGTATTTTGGTGAATACCCCGAAGAATTTTTTGATTTCATCATTATTGATGAGTGTCATCGAGGTGGCGCGAATGATGAGGGCAATTGGCGAGGCATTTTAGATTATTTCTCCCCTGCGGTGCAGTTGGGTTTAACCGCAACCCCTAAACGCAAAGGCAATGTCGATACCTATAATTATTTTGGGGAACCTGTTTATAGCTACACTTTAAAACAGGGCGTGAATGATGGTTTTTTAACCCCGTTTAAGGTCTATCCCATTGTCGGTACGATGGATGAGTATATTTATACACCAGGTGATGGGGTGGTGTTGCAAGGTGAGCCAGAGGCAGGCAAACTTTATAAAGAAAGTGATTTTAACCGCATTATTACCATTCCTGCCCGTGAGCAGATGCGGGTGCAATATTGGATGGATCGGATTAATCCACATGATAAAACCCTTGTGTTTTGTGCTACCCAAGCCCATGCAGGCGTAGTGCGTGATTTTATTAATCAATATGCCGTACAAAAAGGTTGGACAACAAATAGCCATTACTGTGTGCGAGTCACAGCAAATGATGGTGCAGCAGGTGAGAATGATTTAAAAACATTTCAGGATAATGAAAAAACCATTCCGGCAGTTTTAACCACCTCACGCAAACTCTCGACAGGTGTGGATGCCCGTAATGTGCGTAATATTGTGTTAATGCGCCCTTGTAATAATATGATTGAGTTTAAGCAGATCATCGGACGTGGTACGCGGATGTATGATGGCAAAGAGTTTTTTACGGTGTTTGATTTTGTCAAAGCGCATTATAACTTTGCTGATCCTGAATGGGATGGTGAGCCATTGCCGTGTGAACAATGTGGTGTGGTGCCTTGTAGCTGCGGAACTGAGTTATGTGAGGTGTGTGGTTTTAATCCCTGTAATTGCCTAAAAATTTGCACTAAATGTGGGGTTGAGCCGTGTGCGTGTGTTTTAGAGCCGTGTTCTATTTGTGGTACTGAACCTTGTATTTGTCAAGCGGTTGAATGCTCCGAGTGTAGTAAGATGCCTTGTATTTGCGATAAGGTTGAAAAAATTGTGATTAAACTCAGCGATGGTAAAACACGTCAGATCCAGCATATTTCAGCGGTGATGTATTGGAGTCCTGAGGGTAAGCCCATTACCGCAAAAGAGTTTTTAGAACGCATGTTTGATGATTTGCCTCAGTTCTTTGAAAATGAAGATACATTACGCAGCATTTGGAGTGATCCCGATACCCGTGAGAAGTTATTGCATGATTTGGCTGAAGCTGGGTATGACAGTGAAAAGTTAGAGAGCATGAAAGAGCTGATCAATGCACGGGATAGTGATGTGTATGATGTATTGGCATATGTCGCCTATGCGCTTGAAACACGCTCACGCAATCAACGTGTTGAACAAGCAAAGCCAGTGATTAATCAGCATTACACGGAATATCACCAACAAGCTTTTATTGATTTTATTTTGAGACGTTATGTTGATGAGGGTGTAACCGAATTATCTGTCGGCAAGATGAAAAGCATGATCGAGCTTAAATATAATACGATTTGTGATGCGGCGGCTGAGTTTGGTTCGGCAAAAGTAATTCGTGAAGTATTTGTCGGCTTTCAGCAGCATTTGTATCGGGATTGATATAGGGAAGTCAGTTTTGTGGAAATATCTGTCTTGACTCTTTGGGGTACTGGATAGGTTTTGAAATTGGCCTTCTCACTCAATAACTTGAACTAGGAGGCTGTCCGAGAATAGAAAACCTACTCGACAATAGCTCCTGCATTGTTCTACCTACGTGCATCCATGCACTAGTGCTGAAAATCCATTTTGGCCATTTTTTCCGATCATTTTCGTAAAATAGCGCAACTATTCGCCTCAAATGATCGAAAAAACTGACTCAAAATGGATTTTCCTCGCTACGGTTTCTATTCTCGGACAGCCTCCTAGAGATCACCGAGAAGAATTTGGGATAATGTTAATGTCCTAAACTTAAGATATAAGTAGTCATATAACTAAACGATTAAATTATTATTGTTTAGCTATAAGGGGACTTATTGTTATTTATGGTATAGTTAAATGTAAACCAATAATAGTTTAGATTAAGGTTATTCGATGAGCATTAAAGCGGTTGTTTTAAAGCAATATCAAAACAAGGTAAACCAAGCTTTAAAACAGTTTGGGAGCTATGCAATGCCCACCTCTGAGGGATGGTTGAAAACAGTGCGTAAAGCAATTGGCATGTCAGGCTCGCAATTGGCAAACCGCCTTGGAGTTACCAAAGGGCGAGTTTCACAAGCGGAATCCGCTGAGCTGACAGGCAGTGCCACGCTCAAAAGTATGCAAAGTATGGCACAAGCTATGGATTGCCGTTTTGTGTATGCGGTCATTCCTGAAAAAGAAATTGAAAGCGTGATTAGAGACCGTGCTGTTTTAAAGGCTAAGGAACAGATCAAGGCGGCATCCA
>CAYNRB010000018.1:0-29644 GCA_964399475.1 uncultured Methylomarinum sp. | reverse complement strand
GTAACTGAAGTTTCCCAATTATTTTCGCCGTGACGTATAAAGAGAAACCATTTAAATTGGGGTTTGCTCTATTTAGAGCAACAGCAACTAAAATAACAAAGCCTTGTGCATTGCGGCTTCTGTTATTTTAAAAACTGGGAAACTTCAGTTAAGTAATGCAGGAGCAATTACCGAGGCATAGAAACGGAAGTATAGCAGGCTATTCATCTGTTTAAATAACACGCAAGTTGGACAAACAGATTAAAAAACCTAATCCCTATGTATTAATAAAATGTCCACTGTTGAAGTTGTGTCTAACACATCCTTGAAAAAAACAGGAATCAGAAAGTCATTCATCAATTGCGACCTCGACCTATAGCATAATAGGCTATGCCTATTTCTTCCAATAATTTGGGAGAGTATAGGTTACGACCATCAAAAATAACCGCATCTTTCAATTTTATTTTTAATAAATCAAAATCTGGACTCGAAAAGTTTTTCCATTCCGTCACTACAACCAGGGCATCCGCGTTTTCCAATGCAGCTTCCATAGAATCAACTAATTCTAGAGCTTCAGTAGATCCATAGATACGAGCAGCCTCTCCCATTGCTTCTGGATCAAACGCTTGTACTTCTACGCCCACAGAAATTAACGATTCTTAACCATACGACTGGGTGCATCACGCATATCATCCGTTTTAGGCTTAAGTGCTAATCCCCATAAAGCAAAAGTTTTACCTTTTATTTGATTTTTATAATGTTTATTAATTTTATTGTATAAGGTTTGTTTTTGACGGTTATTTACATTCTCTACAGCAGTCAGTAACTCTGCCTTATATCCTACCTGTATCGCTGTCCTTTCTAAAGCTTGTACATCTTTAGGAAAACATGAGCCACCATAACCACAACCAGGATAAATAAAAGAATACTTTATCCTCGAATCTGATCCTATACCATTCCTGACTTTTTCAATATCAGCACCTAATAACTCTGCTACATTAGCCAACTCATTCTTAAAACTAATCTTGGTAGCTAACATAGCATTTGCAGCATATTTAGTTAATTCTGAAGAACGTATATCCGTAGCTATATTACGTTCACGGCTACGATTGAAAGGTGCGTACAAAGCTTTTAACAATTCCGTTGTTCTTGGATTATCGGCACCTATAACGATACGGCCCGGTTTCATAAAATCATCTATAGCAACGCCTTCCTTTAAAAATTCTGGATTGAAAACCACATCAAATTCAATTTTCTGTCTGCTAGTGTTTGAGATATCTTTTCTTTGACTTTGTCAGCAGTACCTACGGTAACTGTTGATTAATTAATCACAACTTTATATTCTGTCATATGACTGGCAATAGTTTCAGCTACAGCCATGACATATTGCAAATCTGCTGACCCACCTTCATCAGCTAGTGTTCCAACAGCAATAAATTGAAATGTTCCATGTTCAATGGCTCGCTTAGCATCTGTAGTGAAATGTAATCTTCCAGCACGCTGATTGTCCCTAACTAAAACCTCAAGGCCTGGCTCATATATAGGCATATTTCCTTCAATCAAATTATCAATTTTTTGCTCATCCACATCAACACAAATAACTTTATTTCCAATTTCAGCTAAACATACGCCAGTTACTAACCCAACATACCCTGAACCAAATACTGTCACCTGCATTTTTAGTATCCTTTTGAAAATTTAACTGATTTATTCTGATGTCTTTGGAATGAGACATAATAAGTTGTGCATTATCACGTAGATTTTTTGTTTGTCTTCGTTTGTGTGGCAATAGGCGCATAGCAGACACGTAACTGTTGCTACACAAACGAAGACAGGCAAAAAAACAAGTGAGAATGTGCAAGCTATTGTGTTCCATTCCTATTATTACTTATCGCAGTTTCCAATACAGAATTTAGCACTCTATTCTATCAACAGCCACGCTGAGTGTATCACAAGAAAACATTTTAGAATTCTTTTAAGCTATAATACCCAAGCTTGCATGATTTTGATCCGTTATATACAGATACACCACCTTGCTGTATTAGTTACGCAGCTAGCTAAGAAACTATTTCTGTAACGAAAAGGACAAACATAAAAGTTACACTAACGAGTAAAATAATTCCATTTTCTACTATTGAAAACAACATTGTTACTGGCTATTTTACTCTACACACGACGCATGCATTCATAAGATTTGCTTCAAACGTCGTTTTATCCCTCGCCCTTAGGAGCGAGGATTTAATAATATCCGAATCTTGGCTTGTCTTTTTGTCCGTCTTCTGCGTTGTAGAAACAGTTGCATAGCTCGCTATGCGCCCGTTTCTACGCCTTGAAGACGAACAAAAATCCTGCGCCAAACTTTCGGATATTATTAAATCCTCACTCCTTAGTGATATGGTTGCTAACTGTGAACATGAATAACAATGATTGCCCAGCTCCCAATATATTATCCTTAATACTCTCTTTCTGTATTGCCTTAACTTGTCTTTCAAGCTATTCCATTGCAGCAACTGTAACAATTTCTAAAAAACAGCTCCTAACGCCTTCTTTACAATTACAAAATCCATCAAATTCAGCAAAAAAACTTTCAGTCACGCCCCGACATAAACATCGAAATTACAATAAAAACACTGGTTTTAGCGCTTCCTCTCTACAAATGGTAACCACTGACCCTCCTATGACTTTAAAGGAATCATTCGTTCAAAATCAAAATATTTTCTATAACAACATCAACAAAAAAGACCAGGAAAAAAGCAAAATATTGCTCTATTTTGATAAGGATTATCAATTATTACTGAACTCTTTAATTGGCTATAACAGGATCAGGGAGTTCATTAATGATACCGAGTCCATGATAAATAATTTAACTGAAAAACTACTGTATTCATTAAAATTAGAATATAAGCAAACTATGCAAACAGAATTATTTATGTATGTAAACTCCATCAACTCGAACATTTCTTCGTTAGTTACACCGCCACAACTTGAACCTCAAATAACATCTAGGTACTTGAAAGTCCCCTCCTCAAATTCTTTGCTCAATATGGAACAATCCAACCAATTTGGAGCAAATTTTATTGACAATTTATTTCAAATTGAGACGCTAATTTATCTGTTAAGTTTGATCATCATTTTTTCCTTGTTGAAAGCTGTGATTAAATTTTTTTTATTGCGTATTCCTTCATAAAAACATAGGCGAAATCAAATTAGGTGCATGCACAAATTAACCTTGGCAACATGCCTGCACTTAAAGCAAAGAAATTGCTAAAACATTTCTAATCTTATGCCCATCTTCTAAGATGTTTCTAGGGTTACATAGTGCCTGAACGGAAATACCTTTAGCCTTTAAATATAACGGCTACAGCGATTAATTTCATTTGAAGATTTTTATAAAAATATCAATATTGTCATGATTTGCAGAATATTGGTTTTTATTTGAGATAATTTCAAAATCTTCAAATCATTATTATCTTTAGAACTCTTGACTGGCAAGGCTTTCAGCATTACCGTTCAGACACTACATAGATTGTCTGCCCTACGCTATAAGTATTGATTAGAATCGAAGATCCTGAGCTAGTTGTCGAACTTATTCTTTTTTATACTTCGCGCAATCACGATTGAGGATTTCTAATGATCGGTTTTTTGCTGATAGCCTGCGTTGCCGAAACAGTTTCGTAGTTTTGCTATTCGCCTGTTTCAGCGCCTTGCTATCGACAAAAATCAACTCGTTATAAATTCCGTAACCGCGCAAAGTATACTTTTCAAATTCTGAAATTTATTATCATTTCTTACTAGAAAATTGCAAAATCATTTTCCTAACTTTGCAACAATTGATGAAATTGATCGCTGCTCATGGGCTTATAAAAAAAATAACCTTGACCTATATCACAGTTTTTTTGCTTTAAAAAATCAGATTGCCACTGATTTTCAATCCCTTCTGCAATCACTATAATCTCCATACTATGTGCCATAGCAATAATTGATTTAACAATATTTTGAGCCTCATTTTCCATATTAGAAACTAATGAACGATCTATTTTAAGACTGTGCATTGGAAACCGATGTAAGTAACTTAATGATGAATAACCTGTCCCAAAATCATCAAGCGACAAACTAATATTTTGGTGAGCCAAGGCTTTTAATTTCTCTAAATTTGTCTCAGCATTGTTCATCAATGCCGATTCAGTCAACTCAAAAGTAACGTGCTTATTCAATTCTAGATCGGGGAAAAGCGTTTCTACTTTAGTTAATATAGTGGCTTGATCAAACTGTAATGAGCTAATATTTAAAGCTAATTTAAAATCATCAAAAATCAACCCTTGTTGATACCAGGTTTGCAAATCCAGAATGAATTGCTTAAATAACCAATCTCCTAGATGCAATATTTTCCCTGTTTCTTCTGCTAACTTAATAAATTCACTAGCAGGAATATTTCCTTGGGTTTTATGCTCCCAGCGCATTAAAGCTTCTGCACCCACTAAACGACCTGATTGCAAACTAATAAGTGGTTGATAAACCAATCTCAATTCATTTGCAATTATCGCATTACTTAAATCTGCCTCCAAGGTTAGTCGCGACAAAGACCAATCATTCATGGCCTGCGTAAAAAATTTAAAATTGTTTTTTCCATGCGTTTTTGCACAATACATTGCTGTATCCGCATTTTTAAGCAATGCTTGAATGCTATCACCATCATTGGGCGAAATAGCGATACCCATACTAAAAGACATTTTTACTTCATGTCCATCAAGATAAAAAGGTTTTTCTAATACTTTTAATACTCTTTTAGCAATACTAGCAACAGCCTCTTCTGAACAGATATCCGCTAAAAAAATAGTAAATTCATCACCCCCAAAACGTCCTAAATCAAAACGATTAATATCTATTGGACTGATTCTACAAACACTATCAACAATTGAATATGTTGTGTCCGTGTCGACTTCATATTCTTTTTCCTTTTCCACAGTTCGTACACAATAGGTCAACCTTTCAGCGACACCACACAGTAGTAAGTCACCAAAATCATGTCCTAAAGTATCATTTACCCGTTTAAAATCATCCAAATCTATGAACAACACCGCCGATAATTGATGACTGTTTCTAGATAAAACGCTCTCTAATACGCTTACAAAAGATTCCCGATTCATCAAACCGGTCAAGGAATCATAATAAGCCAGCTTTCTAATTCGGCTCTCCGCATTATAGCGCTCAGTAATGTCTTGCAAAGTTCCCATACATTCGAATACCCCAAAAACATTATTTTTCTTAATGCTCCCTAAATGGGAAATGATTTTTTTGTTTCCTTTGGCGGTAATCAACCCATGCTCTATCTCAAAACTGACAGAATTATTAAGACAGTCATCTAGCGCATTTCGTACTGTTTCAGATTCTTCTTCAGGAATTCGTGCAAGAAAACCCTTAAAATCAAATGATTTATCTTGCTGAGGTTGCATTTCTAAAATGTCATAAATGGTATCTGAGAATTTAAAGGATTTATCAATGGGATTAAAATCCCAATTTGCAATTTTAGCGATTTTTTGTGCTCTTGAAAGCCTATTTTCACTGGTTAATAAAGATAATCGAATATCATTAGAACGCAATATAAATTGTATTCGATAAATCAGTACAGGCCAGTTTAATGGTTTAATTGCAAAATCTGTCGCGCCAGCTTCAAAAGCAACTTCAATAGTTTGATAATCATTTTTTCCGGTAATAAATAGAATAGGCTGGGTTATGTGCTTTAAATTTAGATATTGGCAGACTTCTACTCCCGTCATATCTGGCAATTGATAATCTAGTAGCAACAAATCAGGTTTATGATTTAAAAAACAATCAACACCTTCCTGTCCTGATTCAGCAGTTAACACTTGGTAGCCATGTTGCGATAATTTTTTCTTTGCTATTAAAAGTAAAGTAGGATCATCATCAACAACCAAAATTTTATAGCTACTATTTTTTTTCATTACTATCAATTTCGTATTTAAAAAAGTTTCTATACACGTGTTTAACCTGGCTATACTCTTCAGAAATAAACACCCACAAGTCTAACATTTTCTGAATTTCATCCAATGAAGATATACCTTCCAGCTGCGTAAAATAAGCTGATAATCTCTTTGCTGCAAGATTCATACTACTTGATTTCAATTGATGGGCGCATCTTTTAATGACTTCAATCTCTTTTTCTGAGAAAGCCTGTTCAATTTGCTGGATCAGTTGATCAGAATCAGTAAAAAAAGTATCACTCAGTAATGTAATAAACTCTTTTGAATTATCTTCATTCATTTCCAGCAATTCTAGAAACATATCCTTATCTAAAACATCCCCGATTAATTCCTCAGACCTGATCTGAATAGTAGAATTATATTCAATATTGACGTTTAACCATAGGTTAACCACATCAAGTAATTGTTTTATTTTGAAAGGTTTGCTTAAAAAATCATCCATACCTGCATCAAAACAAGCTTCACGATCTTCTTTAAAGGCATTTGCAGTTAAAGCAATAATCGGAATACGTCTGTTACTTTCAAGCTCTAACAAGCGTATTTCTCGAGTCGCAGTTAACCCATCCATTACTGGCATTTGACAATCCATCAAAATCAGAGCAATTTTATTTGTTTTAAAAAGATCAACTGCCAATTGACCATTTGCAGCAGGCAATGGAGTGAAATTTGCTTGTTTAAGCATTTGTTGTGTCATTAACAAATTCACTCGATTATCTTCTACAACTAATACTTTAACATCATCATTTACTTTTTTAGACAGAGAAAAATTATATTCTGATTTAATCAAACTGGTAATCTGTTCTATCATCTCTAAATTATCAACATTGACCTTTAAAGCACACATATCCTCTAAAACTTTATCTTCACTACCATTCTCTACACAATAAGCAAGTGACATTATATGTCCACTCAAACGTTTTTTTTCATGCTGTAATAGCCTATTTTGCCAAAATAAAGCATGATCAAGACAGTCTTGAGAAAATAACAGTAAATGGTATTTTCGTATTAAATCAGGTCGTTTCTGAAGTAACTCACGTTGAGTAATATCAATAGACTCAAGTGCATATCCTAAACGTTTTAGACGGGTTGCAAGCGCGGAATGAATATTATCCTCAAACAAGGCAATTAATGTGGCTTTGGAATATTTTTTATCGGATTCTGGTAGGGTCAATGACAAAGGAATTTTTAACAAGAATTCAGTTCCCATCCCTATAAAACTGTGTAAGGTAATCTCTCCTTTTAGTAAAATAACCATCTTTTTAACAATGGCCAATCCCAGCCCAGTTCCACCATACTTTCGAACATTAGGCGCATCACCTTGGGTAAAAGGATCAAATAATTGTGCCTGATTATCTTCTGAGATACCAATACCTGTATCTTTAACCGAAAGTAATAACTCACAAGAAAGGGCAGAAATTTTATTAAAATTAACCGTTAATGAGATAAATCCATATTCCGTAAATTTGATGGCATTATTTAACAAGTTATACAAAATCTGCCTGATTTTTTGTTCATCACCATACAAATATCTAGGTAACTCACTATCTATCTGATGTGTTAAGTTTAGAGATTTTCGATTACTTTCGTATCGATTACTGGCCAGCACAGTATTCAATAACTCATAAATATCAAACCAGACCGGATTCAATTCCATCTTGCCCGCTTCAATTTTCGAAAAATCTAGAATATCATTAATCTGTAGCAACAATGAATTACCTGATTGATTAATAATATCCAGATATTCAGTTTGTTCTTGATTTAAGCTGGTACTTTTTAGTAAGTCAGAAAATCCAATAATGGCATTCAAAGGTGTTCGAATTTCATGGCTCATAACGGATAGAAAATCTGACTTTGCTACACTGGCCTTTTGTGCTTCATCCGCTAATACCAAAGCCTTATTTTTCTCTTGAGTACCCTCTAAAACCAATGCTTCTAGCGTTTCTTTTTGACTGATAAGGGTATCATTCCAGATCTGGATTTTATCTAGCATAATATTAAATGCTTTTCCCAAGCGACCAATTTCATCGCTAGACTGGATCGTCGCTCTTTTATCGTACTTCCCTGATTGACTGACTTGTTCGCTGATGGTTAATAATTCCAAAATTGGATCAATCAATTTATTGGCCAATTGACCTAAAATCAGAAAAAGTATCCTTGAGGCAATAATAAGTCCAAGAAAAGCAATCACCAAACCTTTTAGCAAATGCAGGTAAATATCCTGTAAACTGACAACCAACAGAATTTTACCGTAATTAACATCATCATAAACCAGTGGTTTACAGACATTAAGAAAAGTCAAAGTAAATTCAAATGCCTGACAATCATTAATTATGGCTACTTTTTTTTCTGGCAGATCCCAATTCCCTGGTCTTTGATAAAAAGCAAAAAGTTGGGTTTGATTTTTTTTAATAACCGACGCATAAACAATATTATTATGTGCTTGTAGGGTTTCTAATGTCTGTTGAGCATCTCCTTTGTTATCAAAGATAAATGAAGGCAAAATAGCCAACCTTGTTACCTCCGCCAAAGCATTAATTTCATTGGCTAACAAAGTTCGATTCGAGAAAAAAGAATTAATCATTAAAATAACACCTGCAATGAGTAGCATGAATAAAATACTCATGCTTAACATAAAGCGTAATTTATCTCTAATCGAAGGGCTGGAATGATCAATCATCAGTTTACTATGCTTTTCCTTACCATTATTGCAGTGGATAAGGAAAATAATATAAGGTTGCTAATTTTAGAATTCTGGAACTTATCACTAACTTTGATCGAATAATGTTATCTAAATTGATGTTTAAATGAATTTTATCCTTCACTTTTTCAAGTCCGACCATTCCGCCCGCTTTGATAAATTCCATGTTTTCTCCGACGGTTAAAATGGGCTGATCCTTCAATTCCGATAACAGATGTACCAAAACATTCCGTTCTAATCCACTCACATAAAGTAACTGGCATTTTGATAAATTGCGCAGACGAGAAATATTTATTATACGCAATGTTTTGCCATCGACAATTTTGTTATCCATCACTGAAAATGCCTGCTGAACAATATTATCGCCAATAACACACATATTTAAAACGGGGTTCTGTCGATTAAAAACCTCGACAGGCCAGCCAGTAAAACGAGCAAAATTAAGCGTTAATACAGCTTGAAGCGCCTGCTTTTCAACTGATTGAGCAACTACAGAATTAATTGAGCCATTTAACATCAGACCCCATAAAATCAGTGAAGGTATTTTTACTGTAGAAGAAGAAAAAAGAAGAGACTCTGCACGGCGGACAAAATTACCAATTAATATTAAGCAGCTAATAAACAGGCGCACAGTTAGAGATAAACACGACAGACTCGCTGTAAACGTTTCTTTTTGCTCCCTTCTCAATCTCTGCATATCATCCACTCAAAATTAAAATTGCCAACTGAATTTTGCATATGCACCCCTGTCTAATTCAGTTATTTGAGTGAATGCTTCTTGTGCATATTCAAGATGATGACTGGCAAGCAGGTTCTGCCCAGTCAATGATAATTCTATTGTCTTAACAGGTCGCCAGGCCAGACGGATATCCAGTGAAAAATAATCATTAATGGTAGGTGAATCTGCTCTCACCGCCCTGTTTTCATCAACATAGCGAAATAAAACATCCAGATCACTGCTATCCGTCAGAGATAGAGCACTGCGGATAGAAACCTGTTGCTGAGGACTTTTAGCAATTTCAAAACCGACACCGAACCCATGCAGATCCGTTTTTAGCAAGCTGTAATTGGCATCCCAGCGCCACCAATGTAACATTTGCCAGACAGTTGAGACTTCAAATCCATAGGTATCTGCAGCAAAGTTATTTTCAAAGAAAAAATCCTGCTCTATAAAATCGGCATTAACACGAGGCGTAGAGGATTGCGCTGACCGGAGTTTACTGTATTGATTGTAAAAAAAACTAAAGTCCAATGATAAATTCTGTATAAAAGTGGTTCTGTAACCCAGCTCATAACTGAGAACATCTTCTGAATCAAAGCTTTTATTTCCATTAATACTGATTGCAACAGGCGGTGTGTTGAAGGGTAAACCGGGAACAGGTTCAGGAGGAAGCGTTCTTACAAAGATATCCAAATCATGCTCACTTCGTGATGGCGTGCGTACTGCTCTAGACACTGCCGCACATATTCGATGCTGATGATAAGGTATCCACATTATGCGGGCGGTGGGCTGGACTTCAAATCCACTATAATCATTATGTTCAAATTTAGAACCTAATGTCAGCCATAAATAATCATCGACCAAAGTCACTTCATCCTGAATAAAAGCACTGAATAATTGATCATTGCGGCCATTTGGATTTATTTCAGCAATATTTTGGAGGGTACTCACATCATCACGAGTATAACGGTATCCAGCTCCCCAGATCAGATCATTCCATCCTAGAAATGCAAAACGGTATTGAAAATCAAGATCAAAAATTTGCCGACTGTCTCTAAAAAAAAACTCTTCTCGTTCTTTAAAATCATAAAAGATTTGTAAAGAATAGTTAGAGGTTGAGGAATTCCAATGCTGATATCGGGCTAATAAGTTCCCCCCAAAGCTGTTAATTTTTTCATTAAAGGTTGTAATATATGGGAATTGCAGCGATGCAAATTGGGTGCTTTGATTTAAGCTACTGTAAAAAGCATCACCTTGAAGGGTCAGGTTATCTCGTAGAGTAAGCTGCGAGTCCATTCTAAATCCAGCCTGGCCTTTTTCCCAATCATCATTAGCTGAACCGCCGGATTGAAAAGTATGACTGTCTCGCTTCAATCCTTTCAGATAAATTCTGGCAGTAGTGTCCTGATTTAACTGAGTGCCATAGCAAAAAGCACCAAAAGTCTGTTCTTCAGTTCCCCCTCCTCCCACAATCAATCTGCCCTGCGTATCGGCTGAATGTTTGCTAATAATATTGATGACGCCGTTAACTGCATTTGCTCCCCATAAAGCCGCCCCCGGCCCACGAATAACCTCTATTCGTTCAATATCTTCCAGCATCACGTCATGATTATCCCAATAAACACCTGAAAATAAACGCGAATAGACATTTCGACCATCAATTAAAACCAATAATTTATTCGCTAAATGGCCATTAAAACCTCTGATCGAAACCGCCCATTTATTGCCATCAATCCGCGCAACTTCAACTCCAGGAGCCAGTCGCAAAGCTTCAGGAATAGACGTTGCACCCACTCTTTTGATGTCTTCATGAGTAATCACATAGATTGCAGCAGCATTAAGAGATTGTGTTTTTTTGCAACTGAAGTGACTTGTATATTTAACAAATCTTCCACATTTAAACTCAGCAAAGAATTTTGATCAGCTAACACCCAACCGATATTAATATAATTAATGGCTAATAGCATGAAGAAACAGTGGCGTCTCATAAAATACATAGATTTAGTGATAATTCAATCATCCTTAGAACTGCCAGCTAATTTTGCCATAAGTACCCAAGCATAATTAATTTAACTAATTATACTTGGGTACTTAGTAACTGAAGTTTCCCAATTATTTTCGTCGTGACGTATAAAGAGAAACCATTAAAATTGGGGTTTGCTACATTTGAGGCAAAACCAGCTAAATTAAAACCCCTTATCTATAGTGGGTTCTGTCGATTTAAAAACTGGGAAACTTCAGCTTAGTAATCCTCCCTGTGTATCCGCTGACTTTTTACTGATAATATTTATCACACCATTGACCGCATTGGCTCCCCACAAACTCGCCCGGGCCCACGGATAATTTCAATACGCTCTATGTCTTCCATCATGACATCCTGATTTTCCCAATAGGTTCAGGAATTGGTGCGCATATAGGTATTACGACCATCAATTAAAACCAATAATTTATTAGCAAAGCGGCAATTAAAGCCTCTTACACTGACTGCCCATTTATTTCCATCAATTCTTGAAACATCAAGACCAGGAGCTAATCGTACAGCTTCAGGGATCGACGTTGCACCCATTCGCTTAATGTCTTCCTGTGTAATGACGTATATGGCTGCCGGAGAATTATTGAAAGATTTAGCTTTTTTTGCAACAGAAGTCACCTTTACATTCAAAAAGATTCTCAACCGTCAATTCCAGTAATTCACCCTGACCAGGATAAACGTTTGAAACATTAGCTAAAAACAACTATAGAATGAAAGAAATCAGAGGGGATAATTGTTTTTTACATTTCATTGACAGGCCAAAACACTTAAATTGGTTTGAGAACTTATAATATCGACACAAGTGAAATGAATCAAGCGATCAATTTTCAGGCGAACCCGTTCAACTCCTCCTTGCTTGAAAATCTTAAAACCAAGTATTATCAACTAGATTTTAGACTAAAATTCAAACTATTTTTCACCATTATTCAAAAAATTCCAAAAACCCAAATTGATACAATAGAGCAAAAATTATCAGTTGAATAAACGCATACACCCAGAAATAAAGCATAAACACCATGATTTTCACAGGAAGTTCTACCGCTTTGCTTCGACTGAGTAACCAGCCAGCCAGCATTGATGTAAAAATTATCAGAATGAAACCAAATATACTTGTCGTCATATTTTAATCCCTAGGTGATGGTGAAGGTGCCAATACCTGCCTAGATCCATTTCCCTCGGGAGGACTGACTACGCCAGCATTTTCCATGTCTTCGATCATTCGAGCTGCGCGATTATAGCCCACTTTAAAACGTCTTTGAACACTGGAAATTGAGGCTTTACGAGATTCAGTGACAAACAATACAGCTTCATCATATAAGGCATCTGACTCAGCACCACCCCCACCTTCAACAATTGAATCCCCGGTGTCAGAGCGTTCCTGCGTAATTTCCTGCAAATAATTTGCAGGGGCGGTTTGCTTTAGAAAATCTACAATTTTATGTACTTCATGATCATCCACAAAAGCCCCATGAGCACGTATTGGAATACTGGTTCCAGAGGGCAGAAACAACATATCTCCATTACCTAATAATGCTTCTGCACCGGATTGATCCAGAATTGTTCTGGAATCAATTCTTGAAGAAACCTGAAAAGAAATTCGTGTGGGAACATTGGCTTTAATCAAACCTGTCAATACATCAACAGAGGGACGTTGTGTCGCCAAGACTAAATGAATACCAGCTGCTCTAGCTTTTTGAGCCAAACGAGCAATTAATTCTTCGACTTTTTTACCGACTATCATCATCATATCGGCTAATTCATCAATAACAATGACGATACTGGGTAAATGGCCTAAAACTGGGAACTCTTCACCTTCCTCTAAAGGCTGAGTCAATTGAAACATCGGATCTCGTATCGGCTTACCCTTTTCTTCTGCCTGAGCAATTAACTGGTTATAACCGGCTAAATTTCGAACACCCAGTTTAGACATGAGTTTGTAACGCCTTTCCATTTCAGCAACTGCCCAACGCAGTGCATTCTGAGCATCTTTCATATCAGTTACAACGGGAGTTAAAAGATGCGGTATACCTTCATAGACAGATAGCTCCAGCATTTTTGGATCTATCATGATCATGCGTACTTCATCTGCGGTTGCCTTATAAAGCAAACTCAAAATCATGGTATTAATGGCAACTGATTTACCAGAACCTGTGGTTCCAGCGACTAGAACATGAGGCATTTTTCCAAGATCTGAAATGACCGGAGATCCTGCAATATCCTTACCCATAGCAAAAGTCAGTTTAGACTTGGCTTGTTCAAATTTACGCGAGGCAATTAAATCGCGTAAAGAGACCAGTTCTCTTTCTTGATTAGGGATTTCCAGTCCAATAACAGATTTTCCTTGAATCACTTCAACAATACGCACACTGGTTACCGATAAACCACGGGCAATATCTTTGGATAAACCACTGATGCGACTAACCTTTATTCCAGCAGCTAATTGCAATTCAAAACGAGTTATCACAGGCCCTGGATTAACCCCAACCACTTCAACCACGATATTAAAATCCTTTAAAACATCTTCTACCTGTCGAGACATTTCCTCTAAATCACTGGTGGAATAGCCTCGAACAGTAACCGATCGTTTATCTAATAATTCTATTGGCGGTAACTGTCCTTCGTATTGTGTTGGATCAAAACTATCTTCTAAATCAAGTTCTTTTGTTGCAGGTAACTCAAATGCTTCAATTGTTTGATTACTGGAACCGAATAGGGGTTGTTTTGGCTCAATATCAGGATACTCTTCAACAGTATTGATTTTTGGTGGGATTTTGACTTTTGGTGTATTGGTAGTGGGTGGCTTTTCAGATTTTAACTGAGCCGATATTGCCCGTTTATCTCTAAATAAATCATAGGCTGATAAACTTCGTTGATAGATACTAGTGATTAATTTTAGACTATGTTTACCCACATAATCGAGTAAAGCTACCCAGGACAAGCCAGTAAAAAAAGTAATCCCGCCTAAAAAAACCAGTAAAAGTAATAATGTTGCCCCTGAATTTCCAAAATTTGTCAGTAAGGCACTTCCTACTTCCTGGCCTAAAATCCCGCCAGTATTTCTGGGTAACTCAACTTGAATCCTAAGTAAATGCAAATCAAATATTGCGCTTCCAGAAATAATGGTTGCAATAAATCCACTCCAGCGTAGAAATAAAACCAATTTTGTCGCCTGCTTTTCTGTTTTTTTATAAACCAGATAACCATGCCATAAAAGCATGACTGGAAACAAATAAGCCATTAAACCGAAAACACTGAATACGAAATCGGCTATCCATGCACCCACCACGCCACATGCATTGCTGATCTTCAGCAAAGATCCACTGTGAGACCACCCTGGATCTTCCATGCTAAAAGTGCTGAGGGAAATTATAAAGAACAAGGCAAAAGTAAAAAAGCCTAATAAGGCAACTTCTCGCAATCCGCGAACAGTTTTTTCTTCGATAACGGCTGACATATCATTTGCTCGCAATAAACTTTCTATAAAACATAATTATAGATCAATAATGATATATTTTACATTAATATTATAAGATGAATTTTCAAGATTAAATTACGAAGGGGAAGGTAAGTTTTTGGACTATAGAAAGCAAAATTTGTGTTTGTATTTGAAAAACAATAATAACTGGCTCAGAACAGCTTTAAAACTGATACTACGCCATGAATACAAACAGAAATTCTATGTCAGTAGATAATCTTATTCGGTGGGCTTTCTTAGCCAGCTCTATTTGTAAAAACAGAAAATCAATTGATCATTTTTGTGCATTGAAGATGCCATAACCCGCCAATCCTTGCTGAAAAATCTGATATTGATTTTGAGCCGCATAATAATTACCAGTCTGTAAAGGCGTTCTAATCTTCAACCAACCTAAGATCTTCTCGATTGGATAAGTCATTTTTGACTTTTTATAGAGTGTTTCTGACGAAGGTAAAACCTGTTTGGTAATGTCGGTATATTGAATATCACGAAACTGACAGTTTTCCATTGCATTTCTGAATTCATCAACCGTTGCCAGATTAGGTACCACACAACCATCAAGAAAAGCTTGTACATATGGCCATTCTTCTTCGGTAAATTCGGTTTTCCAGGCAAATCCATCAGCCACTACAAATTGTCCACCTTTTCGTAATACGCGATAAGCTTCTCGGATAAAGTCTGCTTTATCAAGCGCATAACAAATACTTTCCAAACCCCAGACCACATCAAAAGACTCATCTTCGAAAGGAGTATTACAATAATCCGCTTCTTTAAATTCGATCTTGTCTGCAACACCATTTTTTTTGGCATACTGTCTGGCACGATCAACCTGAGAAGCAGTGAGCGTGATGCCTGTCACCTGCACATCAAAATTCTTTGCCAGCCAGATAGAGCTTCCTCCTATACCACAACCTGCATCTAAAATTTTATCTCCTGCCTTGATCGGAATTGATCGACCCAGTGCTCGGTTCATATGAGTCAAAGACTCGCTGTGATTTTTGGTATCTTCATCCCAATATCCATAATGCATTGCCAAATTTTTAGAATCCAGCCAAAACAGGCGATAATCAATAAAACATTCATCATAATATTGAATTATTTTTTGCTTTAAATCGCTACTATTATCGGAGCGACAATCTTTATTATTTTCATTTAACTTTGCGGACATGGGCGGTTTGTACCTATAGAATTTGG
The DNA here is from genome assembly GCA_964399475.1 of uncultured Methylomarinum sp. Classification (GTDB taxonomy): domain Bacteria; phylum Pseudomonadota; class Gammaproteobacteria; order Methylococcales; family Methylomonadaceae; genus QPIN01. The sequence continues at coordinate 13,543 of CAYNRB010000018.1, read as the reverse complement.
AAATAATTGTTGCTAGAAGATTAAATAGATGCAGTCAGAAATGGGTAAGTAATAACTTGAAACAGGCTCATAGCAAGCTACGCAACTGTTTGCACAACACAGAAAACAGACAAAAAACAAGTCAGTTGATCTGGTTATTTCTTGCACATTCCTTAAATAAATTCTTCTTTAATCTCATACAAGAATAAAGGAAAAGGATTTTAAACTAGTTTGTATGTAATTACCATAAGATACTGGTTACCCATCAAGATGTGATTTTTTTCTCACGACATGACTGGATTCACTTCCAGCCTACTTTAACAACTTTCAAACATGACCGTTTAAATCCCTGAAATTGCCCTCATTATTCTAGAAAGATCAGTTGGGCGCAGATTTGTAGCTTGTGCTAGTGCTCCGACAATTTTGTTTTGATGGATCTATGTTGACGTAGAGCGGACCTCTGTCCGCTACAAATTAAAATTTGAGTGAATATAGGACTAAAGCCCACTCTACAATATTCATCAAACCAAATTTGATGGAATATTAGAAGCCTTTACCCAATTGATTTTTTTAGGTTTATAAGAACTATTGCCAATCTACTTCACAAAAATGGCTCAAAGCATCGAATGATTCCAATTAGAGATAACATTGATAGTCAAACAACCCCTTATGTAAGTTGGGCGATCATGGTGATTTGTATCGCCATTTTTTTAACAATGAAGATAATTCCCTACGAAACTCAGCGCCAGTTGATTTATTTATACGGAATGATGCCTGTTCGATATTCAAATCCGCAATGGGCACTCGCTTTTGGTTTGCCTCCAGATTATTGCTTGTCTTTTTTCACCAGTCTGTTTTTACATGCTGATTGGGTACATATCATTACTAACATGTGGTTTATCTGGATTTTTGCTAAAAACATTGAAGACAGAATGGGACATATCAAATTTTTAGTCTTCTATCTGGCCTGTGGTTTAATGGCCACTTACGTGCAATGGTATTTTGAACCAGATCTAGCCATACCAATTGTGGGTGCTTCAGGGGCGATTGCCGGGGTTTTAGGTGCTTATTTTTTTATCTCACCGTTTGCGCGAGTGGTTATCTGGTTGCCCCTATTTTTCTTACCTATATTTTTTGAACTGCCTGCCATAGCCTTTTTAGGTTTCTGGATTATCATCCAGTTTCAAAATGCCACATCGTCCATTGTCTTTGACAATATAGCCTTAGACGTAGCTTGGTGGTCACACTTAGGTGGATTTATAGCGGGTGCGATATTACATCTTTTTTTTATAAATGAAATTAAAAAAGAGGATAGATCAGATAATGATGACTCGGAGGTTGAGATTTTTGATGATAGTAGTGACGATTAATCTGCTAAGGCGTGAATCTAAAAAAATAGTCAGCAAAAGAATTTCGATATTATCGAATCCACATTATTGAACCGATTAGAAAATCATATAAAAAATAACAGAATCAAAAGTTAATTAATAATGCTATTAGGATATAATGATGAGTTTAAATTTTAGTTTTTTCGACTAGCTTAATGGGTTGTAAAAGACTTTTTATATCTTTTTCAGGAAATTCACACATTATGAAAAAAATTAATGTCGCTTTAGTAAGGCTTCTCCAATTCGTAGTTTTTGCATTGTTTACTTTTATGGTTCTAGCCTATTTTGGCGCAATGATTTTAGTTCCTCTGGATCTGATCGTTCTGATTATTAATGTTTTGGAAGTGGTCGGTATTGATGGACTTATCGGCGCAGCAATTGCGGTTCCCATAGTCGGCTATTTGGGACTGATTGTTTATAAAACGCCTGGATTGATGAATATCATCGTCGAAATCGGTCTTGATTTAATTAGCACAGGAAAAAAACGCGTTGAAGCGTTTAACGAAATTGCTGAAAGCGTAAAAAGCTAGATTCTATAATATGTCAATACAATAACTGCCTGTTTTTTGATAAAAACAGGCAGTTATGCGAGTAGAGATTCGTCTACTCTTTTCCTTCTTATTCTCACCTATCTGCCGTCCCGTTAATCATCTAGTTATTTTTTCCAAGCGTTTGACTCGGCTCGAAGTTCACAATATTGTTTTAGCAAAGATAAAAAACCCTGCCGTCCAATTTGTTCAGCGCCCAAGCTACTAAGATGCGACGTATGAACCTGGCAATCAATTAACTGAAAACCCCAGTCAGACAAATGTTTGATCAAATGGCAAAAAGCTATTTTTGAAGCGTCTGTTTGCCTGTGAAACATAGATTCGCCAAAAAAAACCTGCCCTAGCCCCAGACCATAGAGACCGCCTACTAATTCATCTTCTGACCAAACTTCAAAAGAATGCGCTATACCTTGTTGATGAAGCCGAGTATAAGCCGTGAACATTTCTTCAGTAATCCATGTGCCTGACTCTCCTTTTCTGGGTGCCGCACAATTTTGCATCACTTGGGCAAATGCCTGATCAAAGGTCACTTTAAAATTATTCTTTCGCAGGGTTTTTCTTAAACTTCGAGAAATAATTAGCTTATCGGGAAACAGGATCAGACGAGGATTTGGCGACCACCATAGTATAGGCTCTCCATCACTATACCATGGGAATATTCCTTGTTTATAAGCATTAACAATACGCTCAGAAGATAGGCAACCACCCACCGCCAATAAACCATCAGGCTCTAGCAAAGCCGTTTCGATATTTGGAAAAAGCTGATCCGGATTGAATGGATCAAGAACAGGTAGATTCATAGATCAATTGGCAAAATCAATTCACAGTCAGTTTCCTTTGTTCACTCTTCTAGCTTTCTTGATCATCCAGATATTTTTCAGCATCCAGTGCTGCCATACAACCTGCACCAGCAGAAGTAATAGCTTGCTTATAATGCGAATCCATCACGTCTCCGGCAGCAAAAACACCTTCAATACTGGTCGCCGTTGCATTACCTTTAATGCCACTATTGACGGTAATATATCCGTGCTCCATATCCAACTGTCCAACAAAAATTTCAGTATTGGGTGTATGCCCAATGGCAATAAATACGCCATGAACATCCAGTTCCTTTGTTGAATCATCCTGCGTGCTTTTAATTCTGATCCCAGTAACGCCCATATCATCCCCCAACACCTCATCCAGGGTTTGATCCCATTCAATCACTACGTTGCCATTTTTGGATTTTTCAAACAATTTATCCGCTAATATTTTTTCAGAACGAAACTTATCCCGTCTGTGTATCACCGTCACTTTGGAAGCAATATTAGATAAATAAAGTGCTTCTTCAACTGCCGTGTTGCCACCCCCAATCACAGCAACGGGTTTATTACGATAGAAAAATCCATCACATGTTGCACAAGCTGAAACACCTTTTCCTTTATAGGCTTCTTCCGATTCCATGCCTAAATATCGAGCAGATGCACCCGTAGAAATAATTAAGGCATCACAAGTATAACTAGCAGAATCACCCTTTAACAAAAAAGGACGAACAGAAAGATCCGCCGTATGGATATGATCAAAAATAATTTCTGTATCAAAACGTTCAGCATGTAAACGCATACGTTCCATTAATTCAGGACCCTGCAAACCTTCCACATCTCCCGGCCAGTTATCGACATCGGTGGTGGTGGTTAATTGTCCACCTTGCTGCATACCTGTAATCATGACCGGATTAAGATTTGCTCTGGCTGCATAGACTGCTGCGGAATATCCAGCAGGTCCTGAGCCTAAAATTAAAAGCTTGCAGTGTTTTATGTCACTCATTAAAAAAGTTCTCCATTACGGAATTAAATATAGGGGAAGGAACGTATAGAAATATTCACAAATAATACAAGATAAAGACTTCGCACCTTATCCCAAAAAAATACAAGATGTAACTTGATTATCCCACTTGTATACAGAATATTTAAATACTCATTGTTGGGATAATTGTAAGTCAGTTGTTTCCATAGAAAAATACCTATTTCATCTCAGAAAAAGCAGGTAGAACTAAAATTACAATCCAAGTCATTGATTTTACGAATATACAAACACAATAGGGAGATGGAAAAAATAATCATCCAATCTTGCTGATCTTTTTCTCCGTCTTCGATCGTGCAGCAACAGTTACATAGCCTGCAAGTACCCAAGTATAATTAATTTAACTAAGTTTTACGTAGGATTTTTTTTCATATTCAGTGCTGTATAAATAGGCGCATAGCGAGCTACGTAACTATTTATGCAACGCTGAAGATGGAAAAAAAGACAAGTAAAATGTTAAATTAATTATGCTTGGGTACTTATGCGCCTATTGCTGCACGATCAAAGACAAACAAAAATCCTGTCCAATAATGGATGATTATTTATTTCCAGCGCCCTTAACTAATAACCACTTCACCCCCACTATTTCGGGCGCTAGCAACTACAAATTTTAAATGTTTAAAATGAGAAAACGCTTGCTGCATCTGGATCTCCAGATTTTCTGCTTTCTGAGAAGTATCAACCACACAAAAACCTGTTGGTCCCCAGGAAGTCTGGCCAATCGCTTCAGCACCTTGCTGCTCAAGCCATTGCATAACCTCTGCAACCTCCAGACTAGTAAAAACACCGCCTTGAACAGATGAGAAATGCTTCCCCATAGATTGCTGTAACTGAGTGATCACATCGCCAAACTTATTAATATTATTTTCTGCAATAGCTGGCAATCCTTGCATCAAAAGTAGATAGCAAAGTCTTGCCGCTTCTTCAGAAGTGAAAGGAGATAAGGCTTTAAAGGCATCAATTTCTTGTTCTCCATGTATCCCTTGGCCTCTTTGATCAAAAATCAAAATAAACCGCCAGTCATCGGGAATATTCATATGGGAAATAATGGGTGGGATAACAGTTTGCTCACCCCTTCCTCCATCAACAACCAAACCGCCTTTTTCAAACACACCTATTCCAATGCCAGAACGTTTCCCACGCTCTGTTAACTGAGCTATCTCACGAACACTTAGTTTTAAGTCATAGTATGCATTTAAGCCTGAACCAATGGCTAATGCCATCTGGGTTCCTGAACCTAGTCCAACATGCTCAGGTATTGCTGCATTAATCTCTATACTCAATTGATTAGAAACATTTAATTCACCACATAAAGCCTGAGTACATTTTTCTGCTCTTATAGATGAAGGTCCTTTTACTATTAACTGTTTTGAATAAGACACTGAAAGTCTTGTTTCTATTTCATTGAGTGCAACACCTATGCTGCCAAAATGACGTCCTAATGAACCACTAAGATCAATAAATCCCATATGTAATCTAGCAGGGGCAACCACGGATACTTTTCTTTCTATCACTTTCAAAATAATTAATAAGGCATATAAATTAGGTTAGGCAGACCTGGGTTTTCTTTAGGCTATTCACTTTGATCAAAGTAAATTAAGACTATGATCTGCTAATTTTCAAGGATTATACAGGATGCATAATTATCTAATAAATAATTTCAGCCAGCTCACCCAGATCATTAAAGAAATAATCAGCTAATTTAATAATCTTTCTATCAACAGGAAAAACGGACGGTATAAACACAGAAATTGCTCCTGCATTGACTGCTGCCTCTATCCCTGGTTTCGAATCTTCCAAAATCAGACATTGAGATGAGGATACAGTTAAAGCTTTAGCCGCTGCCTCAAAAATATCAGGAAATGGCTTTCCTTGCTTCACCTGGTCTCGCGCAATGATTACTGAAAATATATCTTCAAGTCCTGCAAATTTTAAACATTCCAGCGCATTTTTTTTGTAACTATTAGTTGCCAAACAGTAGGCTGTACTCCTGGCATTAAGCTTAGCTAGCAGTTTAAAAAAACCTTTTTTTACCGAAATACCCTGTTGATCAACGCTAGCATACCAATACTGTGTACTTAATAATCTGAATTTTTCCAGATCAAAACCTTCTTCACAAGAATTTAAGATGTTTTTCTCAACATCCTGATAATGTAGACCCGACAAGCTTAGAAAGAACGCGTCATTCAAATCATATTTCAATTCAACCAAGGCTTGCCGCCATGCAGAAAAATAGGTTATTTCAGTATCCAGAACCAGACCATCCATATCAAAAATGACAGCTTTAAAATCAGGCAGTTTCATTTAATACCTTGATAAACTCACCTTTAGCCTCCCGGTTTGATCCCACAACAACACGCATAGTGCCATCGCTAGCAGCTTCTAATATTCCCGATACTTCCACCCATTCTCCTTTCAGCGCTTGACCAGTATAGGTTGCAGTATAACTAACAATAGAACTAATCTGCCGATCATTGATAAGAAACTCTGCCGGATAATGATAAGAACGGGAATCATCAATTATTTTCACTTTAAGTACAACAGGTTTCAATTTTTTATACTCTATCACTCTACTATCTGGAGGCATTTTTGATACAAAGCTCAAATCAAATTTACGTTCATGAATCATGGCTTTATTAAACTTGCGTTTTTCATGCCATAAATATTCGCTATAACTCAAATCGCACTGCCGACGATCATAGGATGCCTGCCAATCATGCGCTGTTAACGCTGAACAATCTCCTTGGGTTATTAGTTGCCGAGTGATTTGTCTGGCTTTATGAAAAACAGCAGAAGTATAAAAAACCAGATCAATATCTGAGTGTTGATTCTGTGCAGAGATAAGAATTGAACCGGTTACTCCTACATCAGAAAGTTTAAGACCAAGTTTTTCAAAAAGTTTGCAGAGTGTAACCAGATCATTTTCAACATTATTCCGAGCTTTATGTTCTAGCAGTTTTTTTAATCTATTCCTGGGTTGATGATGTTTGAAAACTTTATGTGTAGAAATAGCATGTAAATTCGCTTGTTTAATAGGGGAAAAATATAGATACTGCGGATAATTCTTTTTTAAAAATTCATTAGCTTTTTCAGTGTTTACTTTCTGGAACGTGTGATCCAGATAAATATACCGAAGAAAACATAGTACCTTTTCTTGTTCTAAGCCACTTTCTACAACCGCAAAAACTAGTCCTTCCGCTGTTTCAATAAAATCTTTGGCTAAAAACATTAATTACTTTGTACTTGATTTCGCCCATTGGCTTTAGCTCGATAAAGTGCATCATCAGCAGCTTTAAGCATCTCTGCCTCTGTATTAAATTGCCCCGTATAGGTAGCCAACCCACTGCTTAAAGTTATATGGGAAGCAACTTTAGATCCTTCATGCTTAATATTTTCATTAATAATGGCCTGCCTTAGCTTTTCTGCAATAATCAAACCTCCTTTTAAATCCGTATCTGGAAGAATAAGTGTGAATTCTTCTCCTCCATAACGACAAGCTCTATCTGTAGGGCGAAAAGGGATTGCACCAATAACTTTGGCAACATGAGTCAAACATTGATCACCTTTCTGGTGTCCGTAGGTATCATTATAAATTTTAAAGTAATCTATATCGGCAATGATTAAAGAAATAGCAATTTTATGTATTTTTGCAAACTTAAACTGTCTGCCTAAAGTTTCATCAAAGTTTCGTCTATTTGCCAATCCCGTTAATTGATCGTATAAAGCTAATTTCTTTAATTCTTTATTGGCTTTAACCAGCTCTGATTGTGCCACATGTAATTTTTGTCGCATTACATAAATGCGCTCCATCGCAGTAATTGTTAGCTGCAACCTTATAGAATTAATCGGCTTAGGCATATACGCGTCACCCCCTGCTAAAATTCCATTTGCAAATGAATCATCGTCATGTTTAGTTGAGAGAAAAATAATGGGGAACCAGTCATGCCCCTCCATATCTCTGATAGCCCTTGTAGTTTCAAAACCATTCATACCTGGCATTTCCACATCCATCAAGACCAAATCTATTTCATTGCTTGTAAGACACTTTAAAGCCTCATTGCCATTTTCTGCATGAAAAACCTGATGACCCAATGATACTGCACACTCGGCAACTAACATCCTGATGACTTTACTATCATCAACAATCAATACTTTCATTATGATAATAATTCTAACAATTAAAGAGTTGAGTTTAGTCTATTTTATATTTTCTGTGTAATTAAAATTCGGATAAATCATGACTTATAGAAAATAACTATTGTAATTATGCCCATGATTTCATATGCTCATGTCTCACAATCCGATTGTTACAATTTAATTATAAGGGGGAAGGAATGAAGATCGGTGTACCTAAAGAAATTCACCCAGGTGAAAAAAGAGTGGCAACCACACCTGATGTGGCTGCAAAAATAATCACACTTGGGTTTGAGGTCAATATTGAAACGGGAGCCGGTCTGGAATCCAATTTTTCAGACGAAGCCTATAAAGACGCAGGATGTACCATAAGGAAAAATGCTAAAACCTTATGGAAAAATGCAGATATTGTCATGAAAGTCCGAGCACCAGAAACAAATTCTGAACAGGATATTGATGAAGTAGAACTATTGTCAGCAGGTAGTACTTTAATTAGCTTTATCTGGCCAGCCCAAAATGAAGAGTTAATGCAGAAGCTGGCAGACAAAAACGTAACTGTATTAGCTATGGACAGTGTTCCACGTATTTCCAGATCTCAAAAACTGGATGCACTTAGTTCAATGGCTAACATAGCTGGATACCGTGCCATTGTTGAAGCGGCACAGCATTTTGGTCGATTTTTCACTGGTCAAATTACTGCTGCGGGTAAGGTTCCTCCGGCAAAAGTACTGGTTATTGGTGCGGGTGTTGCAGGTCTTGCGGCAATTGGCGCTGCAAAGAGTATGGGAGCCATCGTTCGCTCATTTGATACTCGCCCTGAAGTAAAAGAACAAATAGAAAGCATGGATGCTGAATTCCTGATGTTGGAATTTGAAGAAGATGGTTCAGGTGAAGGTGGGTATGCCAAAACCATGTCCAAAGAATTCATTGAAGCTGAAATGGCTTTATTTGCGCAACAGGCAAAGGAAGTTGACATTATTGTCACCACTGCATTAATCCCAGGAAGGCCCGCACCCAAATTGATTACAGCGGCGATGGTTGAATCCATGAAAGCGGGCAGTGTTATTGTGGATCTTGCCGCTGAACAAGGAGGAAACTGTGAGTTAACTGAAAAAGACAAAGTCGTCGTTAAACACGGTGTTACCCTGATTGGCTATACTGATCTGCCTAGTAGACTGTCGTCTCAGTCCAGCCAGCTTTATGCAACCAATCTAAGACATCTGCTTACCGAATTATCGCCTGAAAAAAACGGCATCATTGACGTTAATATGGAAGATGAAGTCATTCGTGGTACAACTGTGATTAAAGAAGGAAAAATTACCTGGCCACCTCCTCCACCCACCTTATCAGCAGCACCTGCCGCCAAAACAGAAATAGCTGTTGTAGAAGAAAAACAACCTTTAATACCTGAACCGGTTAAGCAGTTAGCTATTCTACTAGCCATAGGCGGTGCTTTATTTAGCCTAGGCTCTGTTGCACCGGTATCATTTATGTCTCACTTTACCGTTTTTGTGCTGGCATGCTTTATCGGTTATCAAGTCATCTGGAGTGTATCCGCATCTTTACATACACCTCTAATGAGTGTAACCAATGCCATCAGTGGCATTATCATCATAGGCGCAGTGGTGCAAATTTCTTCACCCGATTTTTTTATTACTTTGTTGTCGGGATTAGCAATTCTTATTGCTTCCATTAATATTGCTGGTGGCTTTTTAGTCACACGTCGCATGCTTGAAATGTTTAGAAAATAGGAGAAGTAATAATGATGTCACAAGGTTTAGTTACAATGTGTTATGTGGTTGCTTCAATTCTTTTTATTATGAGTTTGAGTGGTTTAAGTAATCAGGAAACAGCAAGACGAGGTAATTATTTTGGAATGGGAGGAATGGCCATTGCCATTGTTGCCACCATTTTAAGTGATTCAGTCAATTCATATGTAATTCTAATTATTGCATTAGCAATAGGTGGTTTTATTGGCACCAAAGCGGCAATAAAAGTTGAAATGACCCAAATGCCTGAACTGGTTGCATTAATGCACAGTTTAGTGGGTATGGCTGCTGTACTGGTCGGTTATGCAAATTTCATGGATGATTCGATTGTTTTAACCGGAGTAGAGAATACCATTCATGAAGTTGAAATTTATATTGGTATCTTTATTGGTGCGGTGACTTTTTCTGGTTCGGTTATTGCTTTTGGCAAACTCTGCGGAAAAATTGATGGAAAACCCGTTACCATACCGGGTCGTCACTGGCTTAATTTAGGCCTATTAGTTGCTACATTCTGGTTATGCGGCGCCTTCTTATCCGGTGCTGAAACAGGGGGTGGAACTATTCCTCTACTGATTATGACATTGATCGCATTCGCTTTTGGTGTGCATATGGTTATGGCGATTGGTGGTGCTGATATGCCTGTGGTTGTTTCCATGCTTAACAGTTATTCAGGATGGGCTGCGGCTGCAACCGGATTTATGTTAAACAACGACTTATTAATCGTTACTGGCGCGCTAGTAGGTAGTAGTGGTGCAATTCTAAGTTATATCATGTGTAAAGCAATGAACCGTCACTTTCTTAGTGTTATTGCCGGTGGTTTTGGTTCTGCTGGTGGTGAAGCTGCTGTCGTGGAAGGTGAAATATCAGAAATACATATAGAAGAAACCACGCAGTTATTACGGGACTCAAAAAATATCATGATCATCCCTGGTTATGGTATGGCAGTTGCCCAAGCTCAACACACGGTTAATGAAATCACAAAACTATTACGTTCAAAAGGTAAAAATGTACGTTTTGGTATCCATCCAGTTGCTGGACGTATGCCAGGTCATATGAATGTATTATTGGCAGAAGCCAAAGTACCTTATGACATCGTTTATGAAATGGATGAAATCAATGAAGATTTTCCTAATGTTGATGTCACCATTGTGATAGGTGCTAATGACATTGTAAATCCATCAGCATTGGATGATCCTAACAGCCCCATAGCAGGCATGCCTGTACTGGAATGCTGGAAAGGTGAAACAACTATTGTATTAAAACGTAGTATGGCTACGGGTTATGCTGGGGTAGGTAATCCGTTATTTATACACGAAAATACGCGTATGTTGTTTGGTGATGCTAACGATAGTATGCAAGCTGTATTGAAAAGCTTAAACTCATAATCATATCACTGAGTAGACTGGGGTTATAAAAAATAACCCCAGCATTCAGCTTCCCGATTATAACTCTCGTGTTGAACTAAAAGTAATATCCGGCCAACGTTCTTCTGTTAACTGTAAATTAACACGGCTAGTTGCCAGATAAACCAAATAACCTCCGCCATCTTTAGCCAAATTCCCAAAGGCTTTCTTTTTAAAATCATCCAGAAGCACTGGATCTTCTGCACTGATCCAACGTACCGTATTGATGCTCACTGCATCATAAACACATTCCACATTGTATTCATTTTTTAGTCGGTGGGCGGTTACATCAAACTGAAGTACACCAACCGCTCCCAGAATCATATCATTATTTTTTAATGGGCTAAATAACTGTGTGGCGCCCTCTTCTGTCAATTGAACTAATCCTTTATGCAAGGCTTTTGCACGTAAAGGATCTTTCAACACAACTCGTCGGAACAATTCAGGTGCAAAAAAAGGAATTCCGCCAAATTTCAGTTTTTCACCTTGCGTAAAAGTATCTCCAACAGTAATAGTGCCATGATTATGTAAACCGATAATATCTCCAGGATAGGCTACTTCCACATTCTTTCGCGTTGCAGCCTGAAAAGTAATTGCATTACTCACCTGAACATTTTTACCTAAACGAACATGGTTGAGTTTCATACCCTTATCAAAGACACCCGAACAGACTCTTAAAAAAGCCACTCTATCTCTATGCGAGGGATCCATATTGGCCTGAACTTTAAAAATAAACCCAGAAAAATTTTCTTCCTCCGGAAAAACCTCTCTTTGCTCTGCTTGCCTTGATTTCGGTCTAGGCGCATACTCGGCAAAAGCATCCAGCAATTCAATAATGCCAAAATTATTAATCGCAGAACCAAAAAAAACTGGCGTTAAATCACCGTTTAAATATTCATCTAAATCAAATGCGTGACTGGCACCCTTGACTAATTCTATTTCTTCTCTTAATTCCTCAGCCTGATCCTCTAATAATTCATCCAACTTAGGATTATCAAGACCCTTAATCACTTCCGCCTCAACTATTTTTCCACCATGCTGCGCACTGAATATAAGCACTTCATCCTTATATAAATGGTAAACCCCTTTAAATCGTTTTCCCATACCTATTGGCCAAGTTACTGGAGCACATTTTATGTCCAGCACTGTTTCCACTTCATCCAATAATTCTATGGGCTCTTTACCTTCTCTATCCAGCTTGTTGATAAAAGTTATAATCGGTGTAGTTCTTAGTCGACAGACCTCCATCAATTTAATGGTTCTCTTTTCGACACCTTTGGCAACGTCAATCACCATTAAAGCAGAATCCACAGCCGTTAAAGTTCTATAGGTATCTTCGGAAAAATCTTCATGCCCCGGTGTATCCAGCAAATTGAGAATACAATCATTGTGTTCAAATTGCATAACAGAGGTGGTCACCGAAATCCCTCTTTCCTTTTCCATTTCCATCCAGTCAGAAGTGGCATGACGAGATGCTTTACGACCTTTTACAGAACCTGCCATCTGAATCGCTCCACCGAAAAGCAATAATTTTTCGGTGATGGTGGTTTTACCTGCATCTGGGTGAGAGATGATAGCAAAAGTCCTTCGCCTATTGATTTCATTAATAAAATTGCTATCGCTCATACCCTAAAAACCTGTGTTATACTTATTTGTTAATTGACCTTTTCGAGCAAATGATATGCCCAGAAAGCGTGCTATTCTACCTGATCAAAAATTTTACGTACCGACAAATTCTAATAATTTGGAAAAATCATGTTTGTCGGCGGCTCTAAGTGCCGCAATATATTGATCGCGGCGCTCGCTCATGTTTTCCAATTTGTAACCCCCTGCCCAATCAATTGCTGGGGCATCCATAAATTTGGTAAGGATCGCATCCGCCATAATACGAGCATGGCGACCATTCCCTTTTGGAAATAGATGGATCAATACCAGCTTGTGATGAAAGCGCACAGCAAGCTCAACTGGTGGAAATGTCTCGTGCTCTATCCAATAGCACGTATCATCTAACAGCTGTCGCAATTGAATTGCGATCTGAATCGGGTCAACACCAATGTTCTTTTCAGTTTTACGAAAAGAACCAGCCCACTTCCAGACTTGTCCAAATAATCGTTTATGCAGATCACGCACAAACCCTTCGCTCAAGATATCGGCATTCCTTTGCTTTTTCAGCCACTGCAACCCTTCAACGATATTGGCTTGCTCTAACTGACCAAGCTCGTCTCTGGTTGTAATATGGGTAAAGCGAAGCCCTTCCTTCTCATCCACGTCGAGGGGCGTAGCTGCATCAGGTTCAGCCAACCCTCTACTCATTCATCAGTCCATAAATCAGAGGGCATTTTCTCGATAATTTCAAAGGCAAGACGATCAACTTCAAAGGCAAGTTGCTGATTACTGATTGCTTGCGCTTCAAGCGCCATCTGAATGGATGCCGCCTTGATCTGTTCCTTAGCCTTTAAAACAGCACGGTCTCTAATCAC
>CAYNRB010000017.1:0-29940 GCA_964399475.1 uncultured Methylomarinum sp. | reverse complement strand
CAATCATTATATAACGCACCCATAGAAATTTAATCCAGTAGGTTGGGGAGGCGACAGGAACCACAACAAAAACAATCACAATCACCAAGTTCAAAGATGTCAATAGCCTTCCACAGTTGTTCTTAATACACTCTCAGCAATAATAAACTCGGATCGCAGAATAAGGCCAGTCCTTAGCGGATATTACATGATGATATACAGAAGAGTGTAATGAATGTAGTCAACATGTTTTAGGTGGTTTCCAATAATAAATAGTCCAAACTTTCTTGTCTTTTTGTTCCTGATCAAACAATCTCAATCGTTACGTAGAATAGCTATGCGCCTCTTGATATTGTTTAATCAGAAACAAAAACCCTACGCAATTCCTGCATATTTATTGTTGGAAACCACCTTACATAATCATCTTCGTGATTCTGTAGAGAATATTCCCCAACATGACGATAGCCAATGTCTCTTTTGCCTTTTGCCTATTGTTAATAAGGTTGAGCCACTTGCAAAACTGTATAAAAATTAACCAGTTTTTGCATCGCCATCTATATCTTGTGATTTATTTTATAAATAAACACAACATATAGTGTTGAGTAAGATATTAAATAGTTTTGCAAGTGACTCAGGTTGATAGATGATTAGGCTAGACCACGCTTATTTATTGAAAATGTTGGGGTTCCTATCGTCACCCCAACCTACGGGTCTGTAACCGTTAAAGTTTTTTAACCTATTTGTAAAACCCGGTCAGGTTACAGCAAACTCAAGAAATACATATGTCATCTGAAAAAGAGTTTTCATCCCGTTGATAAAGTCCGGTCAGTTATACCTGTTATTAAATTAGCAGAAGAAGATAAATAGTAAAAACGGTGCGTGTAACGCACTCTACTGACTGATTATTTTTTATCGAACCATAGCCAGCGGATAATATGAAAACCTGACACTACAGGGACACCGAAAAGAACAATAGCTAGTAGGAAGGCTTTGACTCCCTCTTTGAAATAAATCAATACGCATAGCATTGGCAATAAAAAAATCAATTCTTTAAAGCTCACGTTACGATTCATAGGTACTCTCCATGGCAGGATTAAATGATTTAGCATTGTGCATATTAATCGGTGTTTTCATCCCGTTTATAAAGTTCGGTCAGTTACACCTACACCCTTTCAAGCTCTGATTCTAAAGGTCGAAAAAGGCTGTTTGCGGCGCACTTCTAATTTTTTCACAGCTACTCTAGTTAATCTTTCCAAAAACAGGTATCTTTCTTTAAAATCAATGATATGCGAACAGTTTTTAATTAATTTAATAAATATCTAATATTTCAATGAGTCAATGAAATATTAGAATAACATCATGAATTTTCTTGGTTCGCGCCGTTTGTTTATTATTTTCAATTTAAAAATACACAAATCTATGATTCCAAAGTAACTTTATCGAATCTTGCTTTGTATTGCAATAGCAAGCAAAACTGGGATACCTGAACAGTCAAAATGAATGATGGTCAAAAATTTCTATATGCCCTGTGACTGGTGAGCTGTCATACAGTTTTTTTGCTTTACCATGTAACATATGTGCTATGCGCAAATAAAGCCAAACGGGAGCGGAACCCGTAAGGGAGCTGGAAATAAATAATGAATGATTATTTATTTCCAGCTCCCTTATAAGGCATACCATATGGTGTGCACTATGGTTTTATAGGTTTTTTTATAAAAGTTAGGCAAGGTTTTTTCTTGTTTTTACTGAGGTAATGAGAACTTTAATTGAATTGTTGTGGTTTTTTTTGGACTGACTTAGGCTATACTTAGAATCAACATTGATGTATTCCTTTAACGAAAGGGGGAGAATATACCCTAAAGTTATTGGAATTTTTGATAAGATATTCGAGAATGATAGTTTTTTTAAATTGTCAAACTATTAGTTTAGGTCTCACTGATGAATACAATCAACTGGTTTATAAAGGAAAAAACATTTTCATTGATTAATAGGTAATTAAAGTTTCTATTCTGATATGATTCATGCAATTCGAAAAAATACCATTGAAGTAGATGTTTCTGATGAATTAGCTGAGGTTATTGATACCTTATCTTAGGAACGTGCACAAAATAACTTGAGCAACTAGCTTGTCTTTTTGTTCGTCTTCTGCGTTGCAGCTTCGGTTACATAGCTTGCTATGCGCCCTACGCTGCGCCTTGAAGACGAACAAAAATCCTACGCCAGTTGCTCAAGTTATTTCGTGCCCATTCCTTAGGAATGTACAATTTATTTTTTTTCCTTTCTAATTTTCCTGAAATTCTATATTTTTCTAAAAATAATACTGTTATATGAGCAATAATTACGCTGCTGCTTTTTTTCTAAGCAGATAATATAAAACTACAACATTATATTCCAGTAATTCAATTCTTACACCTAAATCATACTGCTTAACAACCCAATAAATCATGACTAACCAAACCGAAAAATCATCTAATGTAGTTTGGCATCAATCAACCGTTAGTAGAAAAAGGCGAGAAGATAAAAACCAGCATAAATCAGTTGTACTCTGGTTTACCGGACTTTCTGGGTCAGGAAAATCAACTTTGGCTCATGCGGTAGAAGAAGAACTTTTTAAACTCGGTCTCAATACGTTTGTTCTGGATGGCGATAATGTTCGCCATGGTTTGAACAAAGATTTAGGTTTTAGTGATCAGGATCGTAAAGAAAATATTCGCCGTATTGGTGAAGCGGCAAAGCTGATGCTTGAGGCGGGCGTGATTACGCTTACGGCTTTTATATCTCCTTTCAAAGCAGAACGGGAAATGGCTAGAAGCCTTATGCCTCATGGAGATTTTATAGAAATTCATTGTTATTGCCCCTTAGAAATATGTGAGCAACGGGATGTAAAAGGACTCTATAAAAGAGCGCGTAATGGAGAAATTAAAGACTTTACCGGAATATCATCTCCCTATGAAGCGCCTTTAAAACCAGAATTAAAAATTGATACGCATTCTAATAGCTTGGCTGAATGTGTAAAACAGGTTATAGCGCTAATTAGAGTCAGACATATTCTGCCGAAAACAGGATGAGATTTACCGATATCAATATTGAATAGTCTTCAATTGCATTCATATAACATATGTGTTATTGCATTTTTTTATTATTTATAGCGCATTCTTCCAATAACTAGACATTAAGCAATCTACACGTTCTTAAGGTTTTAAACAGAGAATAAAAAATGTTAGTGGATATTGTTTGTGTTATCAGCATCTAAATTTTTGGGGACTTAGACATTGCAAATACTAAATGCTTTTATGAAACCTTTTAAAGGTAGTCATGGATCTACCTTGGTTTTTTTGATTCTGATACTGCTACTTTCAATTGTAGTGTATTTTGATTCTTGGGGATCAATGGCAGAAATCTGGTGGAATTATGAAACTTATACCCATGGTTTTTTTGTGCTTCCTGCCAGTCTTTGGTTAATCTGGCAGAATAAATCTCTGCATTCATATTTATATCCCTCCCAACCCAGTCTATTGGGATTAAGTTTTGTCATAATTAACGGCTTTGTCTGGCTTTTGGCAGCGCTTACCCAGACCCAGGTTATACAGCATTATTCTCTAGTAGGAATGCTTGTCGGAAGCTTCTGGTACTATCTGGGAAACGCTGTAATCCGTAAAATATTATTTCCTGTTGCATTTCTGTTTTTTATGGTGCCTGCTGGTGCAGTATTCATACCCTATCTAATGGAGTTTACGGCTGATTTTACCATCGCATTATTGCGCTTTACCGGGCTCAGTGTCTATAGGGAGGGTTTGCATTTTACACTGGTGTCTGGGAAATGGTCAGTAGTTGAGGCCTGTAGTGGTTTACGTTATCTACTAGCTTCCTTCACATTAGGGGTAATTTATGCTTATATTAGCTACACAAAAACTATCAAAAGACTGTTATTTATACTGTTTTCAGTTGTACTTCCCATTATAGCTAACGGTCTTCGTGCTTATATGATAGTAATGATTGGGCATTTAAGTGATATGAAATTAGCGGTTGGTGTTGATCATCTGATCTATGGGGCAGTGTTTTTTGCTCTGATTATCTTTTTTATGTTTTATGTTGGATCGATATGGAAAGATCCACTGATTGATTCGACTATAGTCTTAAATGATAGAGATAATCAATCGTACAATAACCAACAAAATTTTATCATCGCTCTGAGTTTGGTTGTTTGCTTAGGTATGTGGCCTTTGATTAGTTATTCTTTGCAATCTGGTTACCATGCTCAAACAGACATTCCTCAACGTATTGTATTTAAAAACACTGAAGAATGGCAAGAAATTGAAGCACCTAAATGGAGTTGGAGACCAAAATTTAACAGCGGTATTAGCGAATCACTAAAATATTTTAAAAAACAGGATTTTATTGTAGGCTTGTATCAAGTTAATTTTGGAGATGAGCGGGAGGCAGAATTAGTGAGTTCCAAAAACTCGCTGCTTTCTGGACAGAATCGCAAGCGTTGGCATCAAGTTTTGAATACTACCCCAGTATTGGAAAGTATCGGCACTGAAGTAAACCATACCCTAATCAGAAACAACCAAATGAATGAGGATTTTATCATTTTAAGATGGTATCAAATAGGTCGGTATGCAACGAATAGTCCCTATATCGCAAAACTGTATCAGTTAATCAAGCGTTTAACACTGGATACAGAAGCTGAAACCTATCAAGTCATATTTGCTTCATCAACGCATTTTCAGCAAAAAAGTACCTTGGCTACGCTACTTAAATAATTAAATTTGTTTTGAAAGATCTCAAAAAATCCTTTATTTTCTCATTTGCAGAAAACTATTTAATTATTATCATACAGCTTGGCTCTAGCATAATCCTGGCTCGATTATTGACACCAACTGAAATTGGCCAATTTAGTGTAGGTATAGCATTACTTGCCATAATCCATATGCTGAGAGATTTTGGTGTTGGCAGTTATCTTATTCAGGAAAAGCAATTAACCCAGCAAAAAATTAGAACAGCTTTTGGCATCACACTGCTTATGGCATGGTGTCTTGGATTAGCGATATTTTTTTCTAGAAACTGGGTGGCTGAATTTTATAATGAACAAAATTTAGCCATAATTATGTCATGGATGTGTATCAATTTCATGATAATACCCTTTAGCTCTCCCGTTCTCGCTTTATTAAGACGAGAAATGAAATTTCAGCTACTTTTCTATATCAATGTTATCAGTAGTCTAGTAGCAGCAATTGTTGCTATCTATCTTGCCAGCTCAGGTTATAGTTTTATGAGTCTAGTCTGGTCTTCTATAGCAAATATTTTCACTACAACTTTTTTAACAGCCTGTTTTAGTTATAAAATATTTTTTATGCTTCCTAGTCTAAAAAATGCTAAAGAAATAATTTCATACGGCGGTAAATCCAGTTTAAGTAATATTGTTGGAGAGCTGGGTAGAAATATGACAGATCTAATTATTGGAAAATATCAAGGCTTTTCAAATGTTGCTATCTACAGTAAAGCGCAAACAGTTAACAATATTTTCTCAAAGAATATTGTTGGCGCTATTCATAATGTCTATTTCCCTCTAGTTTCACAATATAATCGGGAAAATCAGAAGATAGACTTAGCCTTCATTAAAGCAACCAATGCGATCACAGTGATGGCATTTACATTTTTTGGTTTTTTGGCGCTTTATGCAGAAAATATAATTCTTATTTTATTTGGTTCTCAGTGGATTGAATCCATTCCTTTGGTCAGAATTCTTTCGCTAGGCGGAGCAATATATTCGATCTGGGGGCTTTCTTCAAAAACACTCTATGCAATTAATAAACCCGGTGTGGTCTTAAAGTCAGAGTTGATCATTCAATCATTCAGAATGATTAGCGTTATTTCTGCAGCATTTTATTCACTACAGCTTGTTGCTTGGGCGCAAGTTGCTACTTATATGTTAGGTTTTGTAGTGTATATTTCTTTCATGAAAAAGTATATTTCACTGCCTATATTAAGATTTATAGTGACATCAATCTTCCACAGTCTGAGTGTTTCTTTATCTGCTCTGGCCATCACCTTTTACCTAAATCAATACACTAATCTTTATTTTTCTAACTCATTTCTTAGTTTGACAATGACAGCAATAATACTTTTGTTAAGCTGGGTTTTTTTTATATTCTTATTTAGACATCCTATAAAAAATCAAATATTTAACAGATGATTGTGGCATTGAATTTTTTATCTCACAAACGGGTATTGTTTCAAATATTTTTAAGGTATTTACACAAATAAATTTATTAATTTGTGATAAATTTCACTTTTTTATTGCTCTATAAATTATGTTATTCAACATCAATTCAAATAATAAAAAACAGATACATTTAACGGTTCTTAGTCTAGATAATACTCGCAATCATGGTCATGATGTTAAATAACTAACGAATAAAAGTTGATTGATATGTTGATTGGATTCTGAACTTTTATGGGTATAATATTTTTATTAAATAAATAAATTTATATTTTTCATATTGACTTTCTTTTTTTTCTTATTATCCAGAGAATTTTATTCTTGGCAATAATCAATTGTATTGTTTGATTTTGTCACGCTCGGCCTGTCAATGGCCTGTATAATTAAAACAATTTACAAATTGTGTTGTTTAAGAAAACTTGGTTTTAATAAAGTTTAATTCATTCATGACTTAAAAAACAAAAAAGATCAGCAAAGCTCTTTTTTGGGATTTTATATTATATAAGTTCCATCTCTATGAAAACTTCTTGAATTTAATGTTTCTTTGGCTGATTAAATTAACAATAATCTTTAATTGGAGATAAAAATGGTGTTTTCGCGAATAATAATTGTAAGTTTTATAAGTTTATGCTCTCTTCATGGAACAGCCCAATCAGCTGATCCCGTAGTATTGCCTCCTCCTCCTGGTGAAGGTCCAGAATTACCGGATAATTTGATTAGTCAAACAGATATTGAAAATGGAGTCTTGAGCCTCAAACAAATTAGAAAAGCGGGTGGCATGGTGTTTACTACGCCTTTTAATCGATTTGATGGTTTTGGTGATGGTCCTCCAGACATATTTGATAGTACAAAAAGTTTTCCCTTTCGAGGTGATCGTGCGCCTTTGCAAAACAGTAAAACAGCACTGTTACGAATCAATGGCCTGGATGCTCAGACTTGTCTTGAGTGTCATTCAGTCGTTAGTCGTGCAACAGTTCCTGCAAGACTTGGTATAGGTGGACATGGTGGTATAAATAACAGTCCACTATTGGGTACTCAAGTATTAGATGTAGCAGAAAATGTTGGCGTTTTTAATGGAGTTACCGAAACAACTGGTCGAGTTATTAATCCTCCTTTTATGTTCGGAGCGGGTGGGGTTGAATTAGTCGGTAAAGAAATGACCCGTGATCTCCAGGCGATTAAGGCATTTGCAGAAAGTGCACCATCAGGGGACGAATTTGATTTGGTGACCAAAGGAGTCTTTTTTGGAACAGTGACTTCGAATGGTGATGGTACTGTTGAAATTGAAATTGAAAATGGCTTGGGGATAGATGAAGATCTTGTTGTACGTCCATTTGGACGTAAAGGTGAAAATTTCACTATCCGTGATTTTGATCGAGGCGCTATGGCTTTTCATTTTGGAATTCAGTCTTTAGATGTTTTTGAACCCGGTACAGATCCTGATGGAGATGGTATTATTGATGAACTTTCTATCGGTGAAATGTCATCGCTTAGTGTGTTCCTGGCAACTACGCCAAGACCTAGAATGGCAAAACTTAAAGGGGCTGCTATAGCGGGACAGGAATTATTTGCTAGTATAGGCTGTGTACAATGTCATATTCCTGAGCTACGTACCGAAAGTAGGTATTTGACTCAAAGTTTTCCTGATATAGCTACGGATCCTGATGCAAATGTTTTCTTGAGCATTGACTTGAGCAAACAACCTACAAAATTTAAGAAAGTAAGAGGAGGGGGTATAAAAGTTCCTCTGTTTGCAGACCTTAAACGTCATAACATGGGAGCAGAACTAGCTGAAAGTACAGGAGGAGAAATGGATCCATTCTTTACGACAGCCAGACTTTGGGGGATTGCTGATTCAGCGCCGTATCTACATGATGGTCGTGCAGCGACATTAACGGAAGCAATTCTGGCGCATGGTGGTGAAGCAGAAGCCATTCGTAACAATTTTTCTGGACTGGTTAGTCAACAAAGAATAGAACTTTTAAGCTTTCTTCGTTCATTAAAGTTACCTAAACAAAGGGAAGTCAATAAACTTGATAGATTAATTAGGGATTGATCTATTCGTATTTGTAAAAAATCCTGTTTTCTTGGTGAGGTAATGTTTTTCTCACCAAGAACTGGAATGTTGTACAAAAAGCTAACGCAAAAGAGTTTTCAATGTTATTCCGTGTAGATTCTAATATTTGTTTTACAATTTGGTGTTTGTTCTTTGAGTATTTGAAAAAGTTCAACGATATTTAACTTCAACTGCATCAACAAAAAATAGTTTTTCTAAGCAAAAAATTAATTCATCAGTTGGGTAGACTCGAAATTCATCGCCTAATTGCAAAATTGCTTTTGCTTTTTCTGAAATGTAATCAATCTGTAGTGGGCACAAGCCACCAATGAAGGGTTGAAATGCTTCTTTCAACGCTACAGTTAATGAATTTGGATCCAAACCTTGCCTATTTTTTTTAAAGCTTAAAATAATGCTGCGAGCAAATACTTCTCTTGCCTGTTCAAAAGTATAAATTTTATCGGCTGTCAATCGTAACATTCCAGAAAAATCATCAATATTTAACGCGCCTTCTGCGACCAATATTGAATCTTTAGTTAGAATTTCGCTGTATTTTTCAAAGGTTTTACTGAATGCAGCCACTTCTAATCTAGCTGTTTTATCATCCAAGGTTGCAAATCCCATTAACGCACCTTTTTTTGTTTGGCGAGTTCTCATTTCGACTACTAAGCCAGCTACGCGAGCTTCCATTTTGGTTTTTGATCTTTCTGCATCAGCGAGTAATGTGGCAATATTTCCATGCCGAATATGCTTTAATTCTTTCTCATATTGAGAAATAGGATGTCCCGTTAAATACAATCCTAGTGCTGTTTTTTCTTCTTCCAGGCGTATTTTTTCAGGCCAGGGTGTTGTTGCAACGGAATATACCTCAGAATTATTATTACTATCAATCTGTATTGATAATCCAAATAGGTCATTTTGGCCTGTTTGATTCATTTTTCCATGTTGATCTGCTACTTTGAGTGCAGTTTCTAACTCAGCAATATGCGCCGCTCTATCCTTGTTAAATGAATCAAATGCACCTGCCTTGATCAAAGCTTCTAAAACACGTTTATTTACTTTTCGGGTTGCAACCCGTTTACACAGATCATAGAGTCCAATAAAATCACCATTTTCGTCTCTTTCTTGAATTAAGTCTGCTATTGCTGATTCACCCACGCCTTTAATCGCACCGATACCATAAACAATTTGATTTTTTGGGTTAACGGTAAATTGATAATAAGAGAGATTTACATCAGGTGGGCATAAGGTTATATCCATTTCCTTGCATTCTTCAACTAAAATTACCACTTTATCTGTATTATCCATATCCGAAGAAAGAACGGCGGCCATAAAAGCGGATGGATAATGTGTCTTTAACCAAGCAGTCTGGTAAGCAACTAATGCATAGGCAGCGGAGTGAGATTTATTAAATCCATAGCCAGCAAATTTTTCCATTAGATCAAAAACATAAGTTGCTATGGATTCTTCAACTTGGTTATTAATCGCACCTTCAGTAAAAATAGTCCGTTGCTTGGCCATTTCTTCAGGTTTTTTCTTACCCATGGCTCTACGAAGCATATCCGCACCGCCTAGTGTATAACCCGCTAATTCTCGGGCAATTTGCATCACTTGTTCCTGATACAAAATAACCCCATTGGTTGGGCTTAATATGGGTACCAATAATGAATGTGCGTATTCAGCTTTAGCACCATGTTTAACATTAATATAGTCATCCACCATTCCAGATTCCAACGGCCCTGGCCTGAATAAGGCTACTAAAGCAATAATATCGTCAAAACAATCAGGTTTAAGCTTGCGAATCAGCTCTTTCATACCGCGTGACTCTAATTGGAAAACAGCAGTTGTTTGACACTTCTTGAATAAATTATAAGTTGCTTCGTCATCGCGAGGAATCTGAGTGATATCAACTAATGCTTCGTTATCCTTTTGTTTCTTTTTGTTAATGGTTTGCAAAGCCCAGTCAATAATGGTCAGCGTACGCAATCCTAAAAAATCAAATTTAACTAAACCAACGGCTTCTACATCGTCTTTATCAAACTGGGTAACAAGATTATTGCCCTCTTCATCACAATAAAGGGCAGAAAAATCAGTTAATTTAGTTGGAGAAATGACCACACCACCAGCATGTTTTCCTGCATTTCTGGAAATGCCCTCTAATGAAAGTGCCATATCAATCAATGTTTTAACATCATCTTCCGTTTCGTAACGTTGATTTAATTCGGCACTTTCCTTTAAGGCCTTGCTGATAGTCATACCTATTTCAAAAGGAATTAATTTTGCCAGTCCATCAACAAACCCATAAGCAAAGGAAGAAACACGACCCACATCACGGATCACGGCTTTTGCAGCCATTGAGCCATAAGTGATAATTTGAGAAACATGATCTCGTCCATAATGTCTGGCAACATAATCAATCACTTCATCACGCCGATCCATACAGAAATCAATATCAAAATCAGGCATCGATACCCGTTCTGGATTTAAAAATCGTTCGAACAACAGATCAAATTCAATAGGATCGAGATCAGTGATTTTAAGTGCATAGGCGACCAGTGAACCAGCTCCCGAACCACGTCCAGGCCCCACAGGGATTTTATTGTTTTTTGCCCACTGAATAAAATCAGCAACAATCATAAAATAACCAGGAAAACCCATTTGGGTAATTACATCTAACTCTATTTTTAGGCGTTCCCAATAAGGTTTGCGATTTTCTTCGTCACTCGCATCACCAATAGCTGGGTATTCTTCAAATCTTTGTTCCAGACCTTCTCTTGATGCATTAATGAAAAATTGATCTAAAGTCATGCCTTCTGGAACAGGAAAATCAGGTAAATAATTTTTACCCAGTTCCAACTCTAGATTACAGCGTTTTGCTATTTCGATGGTGTTTTCTAAAGCTTCGGGTATATCTGCAAATAAAGCCTGCATTTCTTCAGTACTACGAAGGTATTGTTGATTGGTGTAATTTTTGGGGCGACGGGTATCTTCTATTACATTACCTTGATTGATGCAGACTCTGACTTCATGTGAATCAAATTCTGTTTTATCTATGAATCGAACATCATTGGTTGCAACAACAGGTAGGTCAAGATTTATTGCCAGATCAACCACTTGTTTTATATAATTTTCTTCATCTTGCTTTCCAACGCGCTGTATTTCAATATAAAAGCGTTGCTCAAATAAATCAGACCAAAATTGCATATTTTGCTGGGCTAATTGACTATTTTCCGCCAATATTGCAAGACCTATATCACCCTCCATAGCACCTGACAAAGCAATTAATCCCGAGTTATTATCAGCTATCCATTGTTTTTTTAACATTGGAACACCTAAGTGCTGACCTTCCTGATAGGCTTTGGAAATCAGCTCTGTTAAGGCTAAATAACCTGACTTGTTTTGTGCTAGTAAAGTCAAGCGAAAGGGGCTGCTTGGTTCCAGAGGGTTGAATATATAAACATCGCAACCAATAATGGCCTTAAGACCCTGAGCCAGCGTTGCTCGATAAAACTTGACTAAGGAAAAGAGATTAGAATGCTCGGTTAGAGCAATGGCTGGCATGTTGAAATCAGAGGTATGCTTAACCAAGGATTTGATTTTAACAATGCCATCAACTAAGGAAAATTCAGAATGAACGCGTAAATGGACAAACTCTGGTTTCATGAGGGGGTTTTGTATTTAAAGGATGAGACCAAAATTGTTTAATAATTCCAGGAAACGTACAAGGATGAAAAGTCGGAAGGAGTGGAAAATAATCGGCAGAACTTAAGACAATTCTAAAGCCAATTGTTTTTGTACTGGGGAAAATGATTTTCTATGTTGCTCGGTAACGCCAAGACTTCGTAATTTTTCCAGGTGATACTTGGTTGGGTAGCCTTTATGTTTAGCAAATCCATAACCAGGATATAAATTATCCAGAGTTTTCATTTCATTATCTCTGCTAACTTTAGCTAAAATTGAGGCGGCAGAAATTTCAGCTATGAGTGAATCACCTTTTACTATGGTTTCGCCAGGGAATGAAATATCGGGGAAAAATGTACCATCGACCTGAACCCAGTCAGGTAATACTCTCAGTTGAGAAGTAGCCCTTGCCATTGCTAATAAGGTTGCTTGTAATATATTTAATTGATCAATTTCACTGGCTTCTGCACGACCAATTGCCCATGCTCTGGCATTTTCTTTTATTAAAATGGCTAATTCTTCACGTTTTTTCTCAGTCAGTTTTTTAGAGTCCATTAGCGCAGCAATTTTTTTTTCAGGATGCAATACAACAATCGCTGCAACTACAGAACCGGCTAAACAACCTCTTCCTACTTCATCAATACCTGCAATAATTTTGTGTTCATTACTCATCATTGATATTGGGGAAATATTAAAATTGATCGAGGTAATTCGAAATTAACGTAAAATCCCTCGGGTTACATTGCGTAAAAAACTTACCATATCTGATAATTCTTTACTTTCCCCGGCAAGATCTTCCATTTCTTCTATCGCATCTTCTAATCTTAAATTGGTTTTATAGAGAATCTTATAAGCTTTTCTAATTTGTCTGACTACATCGGGGGAAATACCGTTGCGTTCCATACCCACAGAGTTAATGCCATGCGGACCAGTTGGTCGACCGCCAACCATAACAAAAGGGGGGATATCATGTGTAATCGCACTACCCATGGCAGAAAAGCTATATCCACCAATTTGGGTAAATTGATGAACCAGTGTAAACCCACCTAAAATGGCATGATCTCCAAGGTGTACATGACCTGCAATAGATGCACCATTCGCCATAATGACATGGTCGCCAATAATGCAATCATGAGCAACGTGGGTGTAAGCCATAAAAAGGTTATCACTTCCAATCAAGGTTAATCCATGATCCTGAAGCGTACCTCTATGCATAGTTGAAAATTCGCGAATTACATTTCTATCACCAATCTCCAGACGAGTTACTTCATCGGCATACTTTTTATCTTGAGGATTTTCACCTATGGATGAAAACTGATAAATTCGATTATCTTTACCAATTGATGTAGGCCCATTGATTACCACATGTGGCCCAATAACTGAGCCTGTATCTATTTGTACTTCGGGTCCAATAATGCTGAAGGGGCCTATGGAAACGTCGTCAGCTATTTCAGCACTAAAATCAACAATCGCTTTAGAATCAATCAAACTAGTTCACCACCGCAGCACACATAATATTCGCACTGGCAACAAGCTTGCCATCCACTTCGGCACGACATTCAAATGACCACATATTGCGTCTGGATTTAATATAAACGGCTTCCAGCATGAGCTGGTCACCCGGAACAACTTGGCGTTTAAAGCGAGCTTTGTCAACACTGGCAAGAAAATAAGTGGTGTTTTTGCTTAAGGCATTATCTGATTTTGCGGTCAATAAAGCAGTAGCCTGAGCTAATGCTTCTATCATTAATACACCTGGAAAAACAGGCTTATCCGGAAAATGTCCTTGAAAAAAAGGCTCATTAAAAGAGACGTTTTTTAATGCTAGTAATCGCTGTTTTGGTTCACATTCAATTACCTTATCAATTAATAGAAACGGATATCTATGTGGCAAAATCTCTTGAATTTGCAAGCTATCTAATTGCTCAGTCATTATCTCTCTTGTATTCTGGTTATATTAAGGGAGCTGGAAATAAATAATCGTCCATTATTGGGCAGGATTTTTGTTTGTCTTTGGTCGTGCAGCAATAGGCGCATAGTAAGCTATGTAACTGTTGCTGCACGATCGAAGATGGACAAAAAGACCAACAAGATTGGATGATTATTTTTTTTCATCTCCCTAATTATGCATGTTGCTCAACTTATTTCGTGCGCCTTCTTTTAGGTAACTCGCAGTAAATAAACCACCAATATTGGTCAGGATTTTTGTTTGTCTTGAGTCGTGTAGAAATAGGCGCATAGCCAGCTACGTAACTATTTCTACACGACTAAAGACGGACAAAAAGACCAGCAAGAAAGGTATTTTATTTATTGCGAGTTGCCTTAGTCAGATAACGATGCTAATTTGCGTTGAACTAGTTCTGTCACATCAATTTGTTGGCTGGCGTAAATAACACCATCGGTTAATAACAAATCAAATTCTTCATCTTTAGCCAATGCTCTGATAGCTTCAAGAATACGGCGTTGTAATTTGCCTAATTCTTCATTGCGTCGTAAATTAAAATCTTCACTAAATTCTTGCTGCGATCTTTTTGCTTCTCGTTTTTTAGCAAGAATATCTCTCTCAAGTTTACGTCGTTCCGACTCGCCCATGACTGATGCATCACGTGCTAACTTTTCCTCTAGTTTTTTTATTTCTTTACCTTGAGAAACAAGATGTTTATCGCGCGGCGAAAATTCTTTTTCTAAGCGTTTTTTAGCTTTTTCTGCTTGAGGTGCTTTTTCAAGTACCTTGGGAACATTAACAAAACCAATTTTCAATTCCGCATAACTTAAATTTGTAGCAAATAGAAGCACTAAACACAAAGAAATCTTTTTTATCATCTTTAAATCCATATCTTGCAAAAATAATTCTATTGGAGGCAGAGAAGACTCTAACCGTCCAAGTTACTATAATAATCAATTAAACTTTTAGA
Organism: uncultured Methylomarinum sp.; assembly: GCA_964399475.1. Lineage (GTDB taxonomy): Bacteria > Pseudomonadota > Gammaproteobacteria > Methylococcales > Methylomonadaceae > QPIN01. Next base: position 15,083 of record CAYNRB010000017.1, on the reverse strand, counting down.
TTATAGGGGAAGTAGTTATAAATTAATATACGTATTTTTCTGAACTACATCTAAACTATTAAATAAATTGCTAAAACCCCGATCCAAAAGAAAATTGAAAGCTCTGAGTCTCATCATCATCCTCAACATTCAAAGGTATTGCAAAACTAACAGCCAACGCTCCAAAAGGTGAGAGCCATTCACCAGATAACCCAAAAGAATACTTCAAGTTACTGATTTCGAAACCATCGCTGACAGTACCCACATCAATGAATGAACCTAATCTTACCGATCTAATATCATCTATAAAAGGGACAGGGAAAAATAATTCAGCTTTACCAATAATTTTGGTTGAGCCACCAAATGGGTCACCTTCTACCTCTATCTGGTTACCCGCAGAATCTGTAATTATATTAGTTTCTCGCGGACCAATAGTATTATCATCAAAGCCACGAATAGATCTCACTCCACCCGCAAAAAAATTCTCGAAGAAAGGAAGCTCATTAGTCTTACCGTAACCATCGCCATAAGCTACTTCGCCCAACAACCTAAAGGTAAAATCTTTGGATATGGGGAAATACTGTTGATGTTTATAAGAAATCTTAAAATATTCTAAATCACTGCCAGGGATAGTTGCTAATCCAGATACTCGCTGTTGACCGCCAGAGCTAGGAAAAACAGCTCTATTCAAAGTGTCATGTGTCCAACCAATTGCAGTAGACAAGGTTAAATATTTGTCACCATGATTTTCAATAAATTCGAGGATTTCTTTAGATGAAGAGTTTGGTGTTTCCAGTTTAATATGTTTTAGATCAATATTAAAACGCACTCGATCATGTTCGTTTAAGGGAATACCAAAATTCACACCTGTATTAATAATATCAGTTGAAAAATTAGATATATTGGCTTCTTCTGCATCTCTGGCGCTAAAGCCTATATTGTACCCAAGACTTACGCCATCCAAGGTGAAATAAGGATCTGTGTAACCGAAATTATAGCGAGTGGAAACTGAACTATTATTAAAGGCTAAATCGAGTCGTTTCCCTGAGCCCAATACATTATCCTGTGAGACATTGGCATTAAATATTATTCCATTTGTCTGAGAAAATCCCACGCCTGCAGACAAATTACCGGATGACCTTTCAACCACAGAATAATTAACATCAATTTGGTCGGATGTACCCACTACTGGCGGCGTTTCTACATTGACCTCTTCAAAATAGCCTAATCTCTGTAAGCGTATTTTAGATCGTTGTATTTTTGCTGTTGAAGCCCAGCTAGATTCCATTTGTCTTAATTCCCGGCGTAAAACTTCGTCCCGAGTTTTGGTGTTTCCTGTCATATTAACCCGGCGAACATAAACGCGCTTTCCTGGATCAATAAAAAAAGTCATTTCAACCGTTTTTAATTCGTTATTGATTTCTGGAACCATATTCACATTAGCGAAAACATAGCCTTCATCACCTAAACGATCAGAAATTGCCTTGGAGGTTTGTGTTGCATTTTTTCGGGAAAAAATTTCACCAGGCCCTACTTGAACCAGTTTGATGATTTCTTCGGGTTCAATCACCAGGTTACCAGAAAGTTTTACTTTCTCAAGGACAAACAAATCACCTTCTTTTACATTAACCGTGACATAGATTTCTTTTTTATCGGGTGTTATTGCTACCTGAGTGGATTCAATTGAAAAATTAATATAGCCTCTGTCGAGATAATAGGATTTTAAGCGCTCAAGATCAGCAGATAATTTTTGTTTTGAATATTGATCATCTTTGCTATAAAAGGACAACCAGTTTGTCGTACTTAATTCAAATGATTTTAGTAATTTATCATTTTCATAAACTTTGTTTCCAACAATATTGATTTGTTTAATTTTTGCGACACGGCCTTCAGATATATTAATTTGAATTCCAACTCTATTTCGAGTCAATTGAGTCACTTCAGTTTCTATTTTTAGGCCATATTTTCCATGGCTAAAGTATTGGCGCCTGAGTTCTTGTTCAACTTTATCTAAAACTTGCCGATTGAAAACCTTGCCTTCAGTCAAACCAATTTGATTAAGCGCGCCTGTCAAATCTTCAGTGCTTAGGTCTTTATTTCCTTCAAAAATAATTTTTGCAATTGAAGGTCTTTCAATCACATTAACAACTAGCGTTGAGCCTTCTCTTTGCAGTGAAATATCTTTAAAAAAGCCAGTTTTAAATAAAGCCCTGATAGCAGTTCCCGCAGCTTGAGGAGAAAACTTTTCACCCACGGAAATGGGAAGGTAATTATATACAGTACCTGCAGAAATTCTTTGTAAGCCATTAACCTGGATGTTTTCAACTAAAAAACTTTCATCACCTTGCGCAGAAAGGGCGATTAATAATAATGGCAAAATCAAGGGGTGAAATACGTTTTTCACAAGTTTACTCGTTTCAGAAATTTCATTGGTTAAAAGATTAATTATATCATGCTTGAGATTTTCTTAGGGTTTAGTCCTTCACTAATAGTCGTTTAGCTACTATATAGTGTAGGGCGGAAAGTCCGCTCTATATCACGTTTCAATTAAATAGTGAGTTTATTAGGCTCTATCAATAGGGAAGGCTAACACGTCATGTAATGAGAGCGCCTTGGTTTTTAACATTAACAATCTGTCCAGGCCTAAGGCAATGCCACTACAGTCAGGTAGACCTGAACAAAGAGCTGCTAGAAAGCGTGGGTCTTTTTGCACCCGTTCCTGCTGGTTTAATTTTCGTGTTTCAATTTCCAGATTAAAGCGTTTTTCTTGTTCAATAGGGTCAGCTAATTCCAGGAAGCCATTGCCTATTTCTATACCCTTAATAAAAACTTCAAATCTATCGGCTATTAAAGGGGTTTTTAAATTTATTCTCGCTAAGGATGCTTGAATCGCCGGGTATCCATAAACGATGGAAATAGGCTGGTTCGCAAGAAAAGGTTGAACTTGATGGCTAAATATAAAATCCAGCCAGATTGAATGGTTATCGCCACAAATATTAATGGCATCTTTTAATTTGTTATTGATAGCAAATTTCTCATAACTATCTTTGCAAAAAACCAGTGGGTTCAGACCTGTTACTTCTTCAAATACATCCTGATAGGCAATTTTGTTGATTGATCCAGCAGAGTAATCCACTTGTAACACTTGTTTGATTAACTCTATCACTTCGTCCATTAATTGTTCTAAAGAAAAGTTGACTTCATACCATTCTAGAATGGTAAATTCTGGATTATGAATGCTCCCTGATTCGCCATTTCTAAATGCTTTACATATTTGATAGATAGACCCAGAACCGGCAGCAAGTAATCTTTTCATTGCAAATTCTGGTGAGGTTTGCAAATACATAGGTATATCGTTGGGTGGACAGTGAAAGTAACTGGAAAAAAAATCCAGTTGTGGATCTGTTCCAGTTGCATGACCTAACAAGGGCGTTTCAACTTCCAGTACGGCTTTTTTCTTAAAAAAACTTCTGATTATTGACAACATTTCAGCGCGTTGATGTAAAGCAGTCAAATCACAAGCTGGTGCCCACTTCTCACTCACTAGCTTTTAACACGCGAAACGTATTCTCCGGTTCTTGTATCTACTTTAATCATTTCACCTATCTGGACAAATAAAGGTACGCGAACCACAGCATTAGATTCCAATGTGGCTGGTTTTCCTCCGCCTCCTGAGGTATCACCTTTTAAGCCAGGGTCAGTATCAGTAACGGCTAATTCAACGAAATTGGGTGGAGTAATCTGAATAGGTACATCATTCCATAAGGTCACTGTACAAATATCTTGATCTTTTAACCACTTAATCGTATCAGCAAGCACATTTTTATCTGCTTGATATTGCTCAAAGGTATCCTCAACCATAAAATGCCAGAATTCACCGTCTGTATAAAGATATTGCATTTCAATATCAATGACATCGGCTCCTTCCACAGATTCTCCTGATTTGAAAGTACGTTCTATTACCCGTCCGGTTTTCAGGTTTCTAATTTTTACTCTGCTAAAAGCTTGTCCTTTTCCCGGTTTAATAAATTCATTTTCAATAATTGCACAGGGGTCTGCATCTAGCATGATTTTCAAACCAGCCTTAAATTCATTTGTACTAAACTTAGCCATATTTACCTCATAGTTACGAATCGCAGGACATATTATAATAGAGCTATCAAATGATAGAAACACAATCCAGTGCTATAAAAGGAAAAAAAACTTGGAAGTAAACAATATGAATTGGCAACAAGAGCTTGCAGCTGGGTTTACCAGTGTTAAGGTACTTTGCAACTACTTGAAAATTTCGCCAGATAAACTGTTATTAACCCCAGATTTTTCATTGCGGGTTCCTCGTCAATTTGTGGATAGAATTGAAAAAGGTAACTTAAACGACCCGATACTGATGCAAATTTTACCCGTAAGCGATGAAATCATTGAAACAGCAGGATACAATCAAGATCCTGTCGGTGACCTTGGTGCAATGACTGAAACAGGGGTTATTCACAAGTATCAAGGACGGGTTCTTTATATTTTGTCGGGTAGCTGTGCAATAAATTGCAGATATTGTTTCCGCAGAAATTTTCCTTATGCTGATTTTCAGCTTAGCAAAAAAAAACTAGCACAAGCAGTGCAATACATTCAAAATCATCCGGATATTTCTGAAGTCATTCTTAGTGGTGGTGATCCTTTATTGCTTAATGATAAACAGTTATTCGATTTGATCTACCAGCTTGAAGATATTTCACATATAAAACGGATAAGAATACATAGTCGCATTCCCATTGTATTGCCTAGTAGAATTACAACTGATTTTTGCGATGGTTTGTTAAAAATTAAAAAGCATTGTGTGCTGGTGCTACATTCCAATCATGCAAATGAATTGGGGGATGCAGTTAAAATGGCTTGTAAACAAATTAAAGCCTGCAACATTACGTTACTCAATCAGTCGGTTTTATTAAAAGGAATTAATGATAATGCGCAGCAATTGTGTAATTTAAGTGAAAAATTATTTGATTTTGGGGTTTTGCCATATTATTTGCATCAGTTAGATAAGGCAGTGGGAACTGGACATTTTGAAGTTGAAGAGGAAAGGGGTTTGCAGCTAATGGCGCAGATAAAAAAACAGCTTCCAGGGTATCTTGTTCCTAAGTTCGTCAGGGAGCAAGCGGGAGCCGCTAACAAAATTGTTTTAGCTTGAGGGTGTTTCTGAAAAGTGTAATAGTTGTATCTGTGTCAGAACAAGAGAAAAGGCAAAAAAAAACCCCGCAAAGGCGAGGTTCTAAATCAATATTTGAGATTTGCTAGCTTATGTTGTAACGCTAGTCGCTTGTGGTCCTTTGGGGCCGTCTTCTACTTCGAAAGTGACTTGCTGGCCTTCGTTCAGGGTCTTGAAACCTGAACCTTGAATCGCACTAAAATGTACGAATACGTCTGCGCCGCCATCATCTTGAGAAATGAAACCAAAACCTTTGGCCTCGTTGAACCATTTTATTGTACCTGTAGCCATAAAACTATTTACCTGAAGAAAATTAAACAAAAGTGTGTTGCGTACAGGCATTGATACGAGGAATTCAGGGGGGGTAACACGGAGGATACAACCATAACTGCCAATCACAAAATCTGTAGCTGTGCATACTATATGAGAAACACTCCGGTTTTACCAGAAATTATTTTATATTTCACAAAATTCAGCTGGAAACTAGATTGCAATTTAACTAGTAGATAGGTTTTATCTGTAATAAATGTTAATCAAAATTGTGGATGGATAAAATTTGAGTTATCCCTTTGTGATGAGTTGTTGTTGTTCAAGATATTGATTTAAAAGTCATTTAAAAATACCCGTGTGTCATCTAAACTGCTCGCGGTCACAGTTATGGGATTCATAACGAGTTGGGTTTTTTAAATAGCAAAGAGCTAAATCGGGCAAATAGCAAGCTACGCAACTGTTTTAGCAAGGCAGTTTATCGGCAAAAACCGACCGTTAGAAATCCGCAACCGTGACCCTACGAAGTATAGAATCTTATTTATAATAAGATTAACGGAACAAATACCTGTGCACAATTAATTTTGCAAGGGTTCTTACTAGCTATCTACTGCAATAAGCTTTCTTAAATCAGTTTGGACAGGTTTAGGTTTATAAAAAACTTTAATAGTTTTAAATCCAGCTTCTAACACACCAAGCGTTCGATGTGGATAGTTGTGATGTTTGCAATATTCTTTTACCAGCTCACTTACTTCTGGCAATCTTGTATAACTAATACCACGAAACAGGTGGTGATCTATCTGGTAATCTAAACCTGCCATAATAAATCGTCCATACCAATTCGTTCTGATATTTATTGTAGCTACAGTCTGTTTGAGTGCAAATTCTTGATGTTTCTGATCTTCTACGCTACAAACAGCTTCATTGGGTAGATGTGAGGATCCGAGCATAAAAAACAATGCATAGCCAATCAGTACATTTCTCAGTATATAAAATTCAATGACTGCCAAAGGCGCAAAAAATAACATGGGAAGGATTAACCAGGTCAAAATGTGCAAACCATTGCATGCAAGGTCAACCCAGTGAACGGTTTTACGGCGCTTTTTATTCATTAGCACGGGAATCAAGTAGGCCCATGCTTGACGTTGAATGTTAAAGGCTGTGAGGCTGATCATAAAAGGAAAAACAATACCTTGTAACCTTCTGTAATAAAATTTCCCCCAAAAACCGGCATTCTTGGCATCCATTTCTGTAACCGCAAAAAATGGCATTAAATTGACATCTTCATCAACCCCGATGATATTGGGATTACTATGATGGACAATATTGTGTTTATATTTCCAGAAAATTGCTGAAAAACCTAAGACAACTGAATATCCAAATAAAGATAAAAACTCATCGATGGTTTTTTTCTCGGTACTGGCATTGTGAGCCGAATTGTGAGTATGCGTACCAATACCCAATAGACCTGATGCCATGATTAATGAAGACAGGATTCTGGCAAGGGTGTTTTCAAAAGCAACAAATAGAATAATACCAGCAATAGTAATTAGTATGTGTGCAAGGAGTTCAATATAGATCCGCTTAACATCACGCTGATAAAGACCTCGTCGTTGTATTTCAAGAGTTAGTGTTTTGAAACTTTCTAGGTAAGGTTTGGTTTCAGTACTTTCTGAATGAAAATCAACATTCATTTTGTTATGCATCTCTAATCAATCCTGTTTTTAATAACATGTTAAGGAACGTGCACGGAATAAGTTAGGCAACAACTGACTCAGGATTCCGTAAGTAGAAAAATGTAGGCGCAATTACTGAGCTTTGGCAACAGCAACTTTGCAAACTATGGAATTATTGATTCTCCGTGGAAGAGGGACAAAAATACAGGTCAGTTGTTGGTGCTATTCCTGTTTTTTCCTTTATCAATGTCAATAAAAAAGCGGACTAAAGTCCGCTCTACAAAAATAATTACTTTACTTTTATAATCACAGTAAAATAGATAAACCCAATTATGACAAAGACATACACGAAAGTAAATTAGCCACATGATTTCTAAAACCTTCAAATCTGCGAGTATATTACCAGATTTTGCTGATGAATTTAGCGAGAAAGCTTAATTAGGAGTGAAGATTTAATAAATTCCGGATTTTGACTTACCTTTTGACTCCACAGGAGTACTAATAGAATAGTTGTATTTTTTGTTCAGGAAGTCATGAAGAGTTTTTATCTTCTTTATACGGTTTACAAATCAAATTACTCTCTTAAAACCGAGATTTGCTATATGACGCAGTTTTAAAAAAAGATACAATATAGTAATGAACGTCCCATACTGGCGCTTGTCCAGCTTCTATTTTTTTTATTTTGCAACTTTAGGCGGTTTTCTTCCTTATTGGAGTCTGTATTTAGAACACCTTAAATTTACAGCTTTGGAAATTGGGGAGTTAACTGCATTTATGGTAGCGACCAAAGTGATAGCACCAAACTTATGGGGTTGGGTTGCAGATCATATTGGAAAAAGCCTTAGGATTATTCGGATTGTTTCTTTTTTTGCTGCTTTGATTTTTGTTGGTTTTTTATATAAAAACAGCTATTTCTGGGTTGCAATAATCACTATCAGCTTTAGTTTTTTCTGGAATGCTGCCTTGCCTCAGTTTGAAGCAGCCACATTATTTCATTTAAAAAAAGAACCGCAACGTTATAGTCAGATTAGACTTTGGGGATCAGTTGGATTTATTGTAGCTGTAATTTGCATAGGTCAGCTTGTAGAATTTTTCAGTATTGATTTACTACCGGAAATGATTGTTTGTTTTTTTATAATGATCTGGTTTGTAAGTTTAGTCACGCCAGAAGCCAATGTTGCAATCAAGACTAAGCCACAAGTAGGCTTATTTCAAATTATTAAAAAACCTGAAATCATTGCTTTTTTTGTGGTTTATTCGCTTTTACAATTTGCACATGGTCCTTACTATGTTTTTTATTCCATCTATCTCAATCAATTTGAATATACCCCCGTAATAATCGGTTTTTTGTGGGCGTTAGGAGTCGGAGCAGAAGTCTTTTTGTTTGTGTTTATGAAACGGATTTTAGGCAAGATTACCTTACGTAGAATTCTATTAGTCAGTATATTGTTAAGTATTTGTCGCTGGTTAATGATTGCTTTTTTTGTAGAATCTTTTCCTTTGATGATTTTTGCCCAATTATTACATGCTGCAACCTTTGGTTCTTCCCACATCGTTGCTATTCATTTGGTGCACAAATATTTTGGTAGCCATCATCAGGGTAAAGGTCAAGCACTTTATAGTAGTTTAAGTTTTGGTCTTGGAGGTATGCTAGGTAGTTTATATAGTGGTTATTTCTGGGATTGCTATGGTGCCAGTTTTGTTTATTCTATGGCGGCTGTCTCATGTGTTATTGCATTTATCATTGCCTTTATTTGGGTTGGGCGTGAAAATCATGCTGGGCTAGAAGAGTAATCTGGATTTGATTTGGATAAACTCACTTTTAATTAGCTTCATTTTGATCTTCTAATTCTTTCCAGCGATTAACTATCATGCAGAACAATTTTGCAGTCTGTTCAGCGTCATACAATGCAGAATGGGCTTTTTCACTATCCCAATCCAACCCCGCTGCTTTTGCAATTTTAGCCAGTACAGTTTGACCGTATGCCAGTCCGCCTAAGGTTGCCGTATCAAAACTACTGAAAGGATGAAAGGGACTACGTTTAATTTTTGAACGTTCAATGGCGGCGTTTAAAAAGTTAATATCAAATGCAGGATTATGTCCTACCAGAATGGCTCGGCTACAATCATTGCGTTTTACAGCGGCTTTTACTGGGGTAAATATTTTAGATAAAGCTTCTTTTTCTGTAATGGACATTCGAAAAGGATGATAGGGATCTATTCCGGTAAATTTTAAAGCCGCATCATCCAGCTCTGAACCTTCAAAAGGTAAAATATTACTAGCATGTGTTTCAGTAATTTGCAGTAAACCCTGGCTATCTAATTCTACAATGACCGCTGCTATTTCTAGTAAAGGATTTTTTTTTGAATTAAAACCGGCTGTTTCAATATCAATAATGACAGGCAGATAACCTCTGAAACGTTTTTCTAAAGGGTGGGGGATTTTTTCCATTCTGATGTGGTTGAATAACGAAATTTGTTATATCCTACTTGAAGAAAAGGCAAATGAGTTAAAATATTTGCTGAATTTATTTTTTACAAATTCAATTGTTGTCACTTGGTGAGTTGAAAGAATGGGAAAAAAAATTTTATCCGTAAGCAGTATTATATTGATCGCTATGTTAACAGGTTGTGCAACCACTCATTCGACTGATCTTGAAAACATAGATCCTTGGGAAAACTGGAATAGAAAAGTCCAGTCTTTTAATGATGGGTTTGACCAAAAGGCAATGATTCCCGTTGCTGAGAGTTATGTTTGGGTTATACCAACATTTATTGATCGAGCCATTACTAATTTTTTTAGTAATATTGATGATATCGGGGTGACGATTAATAACTCATTACAAGGTAAATTCAAACAATCAGGAATGGATGGCGCTCGTTTTCTCATCAATTCAACAGTAGGATTAGCAGGGTTTGTTGATGTTGCCAGTTTAATTGATTTGCCTAAACATAATGAAGATTTTGGTCAAACTTTAGGCGTCTGGGGTGTGCCCAGTGGACCCTACATTGTTTTGCCTTTATATGGATCTAGTTCAGTCCGCGGTATAGCTGGAATGATTGGTGATGCAGCCATGAATCCAATTAGTTATATCAGCAGTCCCTTTATTTCCGGAGGATTATATATAGTTAGTGCTACTGATTTTCGTGCAGATAATTTAGGAACAGTAATAATAGCAAAAGAATTTGACGTTTTTGGAGGTTATGAGTTCTATAGAGATAGTTATATACAATCCAGGAGATTTCAGATTGCTGATGGCGAAGATTTGGAAGATGATGATTTTTTTCTGGAGGAATATGAATTGCTGGAACTGGAATAGTTGAAATTGCTGGCGTGCACAAACCCTTTTTTGCACGCCAGTTGTGAAACTTATTCCGTGCGCATTCCTTAATTGACTCTGGATTTTATAAAACTTACAATTTGATCTAAAGGAACATTCTGGTTTTCCTGATCAGTTCGTGCTCTATATTCAGCAGTACCCGAATCCAGTCCCCTATCACCAATCACTATACGATGCGGTATGCCTATTAATTCCATGTCTGAAAACATAAAGCCAGCACGTACCTTACGGTCATCAAATAAAACTTCTATACCTTCATTCTGAAGTTCTTGGTATAAATCTTCCACTACCGCTCTTAACCGATCAGATTTATGCATGTTCATTGGACATAAAGCAACCTGAAAAGGGGCAAGCTTATCAGGCCAGATGATGCCTTTATCATCATGGCTTTGTTCAATGGCTGCTGCAACAATTCTGGAAATCCCAATACCATAACAGCCCATAGTCAATGTATGGCTTTTTCCCCCTTCATTAATGACAGTGGCTTTCATGGCTGAACTGTATTTTTTACCTAATTGAAAAATATGCCCTACTTCAATGCCTCTGGCAAGAGTAATTGAACCTTTTCCGTCTGGACTGGGGTCGCCTTCAACTATTAGTCGGATATCTTCTATTTGAGTGGGTAAGGGCAGGTCTCTATCCCAATTAACCCCTTTATAATGTTTATCATCTTGATTGGCTCCACAGATAAAATCTGAAAGCAGGCTGGCACTGCGATCAACAATAATATTGATTTCAAGGTCTATTGGGCCTATGGAACCAGGTTTACAATGGCAAGTCGTTAAAATTTCTGCATCACTGGCAAATTCTAGAGGTGACAGGACGCCAGTAATTTTTTCTGCTTTAAGTTCGTTAAGTTCATGATCGCCTCTCAGTAGTAAAGCCACCAGGGTTTCATTTTCACCTTTAACGATTAATGTTTTTAGGCATTGTTGAGCTTCACTCTTAAAAAACTGACTGACCTCTTCGATTGTATGTTGATTAGGTGTGTCAACCAAGCTTAGTTCAATTGTTGATGGGCTAAGGGAACCAGCAGGCATAACGGCTTCTGCTTTTTCAATATTGGCTGCATAGTCACTTTCTGTTGAAAATGCGATTGCATCTTCGCCTGACTCAGCTAAGACATGAAATTCATGCGAAATGGCGCCTCCAATGGAACCAGAGTCGGCAATTACAGCACGATATTTTAAACCAAACTGATTAAAAATATTGCAATAGGTCTGATACATCACATCATAAGTTTGTTGTAATGATTCCTGATCTAAATGAAAGGAATAGGCATCTTTCATGATAAATTCACGAGAGCGCATGATTCCAAACCGTGGGCGGATTTCATCACGAAATTTTGTCTGAATTTGATAATAAGTGATAGGGAGCTGTTTATAACTTTTTAATTCATTTCTGGCTAAATCGGTAATAATTTCTTCATGGGTTGGACCTAAACAAAAGTCGCGATCATGACGGTCTTTTAAACGTGCCAATTCAGGGCCATATTGATTCCATCTTCCGGTTTCTTGCCAAAGTTCAGCAGGTTGCAGTGCTGGCATTAAAACTTCTAGTGCGCCTGCTTTATCCATTTCTGCCCGGGTGATTTGTTCAACTTTGCGTAAAACTCTTAATCCTAATGGGAGCCAGGTATATAATCCTGCCGCTAATTTGCGGATTAACCCCGCCCGAATCATCAATTTATGGCTGGCAATTTCAGCATCAGCAGGGATTTCTTTGACAGTACTAAGTGGGAATTGAGTGGTACGCATAAGAGTTATTAATAAAAGGAAATATAAAAATGCGTATTTTACAATTTAAAAGCCAGGCAAGGGAAGATATTGAAAAGTTGAAAATTTTTATTGGGCTAAAAAACCAATCACCATTGCTTGTAGAACTGATTCATTTACATCTTTAACACCAAACTTATTTAGCCAATAAGAATATTCAGCACCCACAAAAATGGTATTACTTTTAACTTTTTCAAGGTCGCCTACATCCAGAAGTAATTGAGGTTGTGCAAGGATATGAAAATTACCTGAATTATTGGTATTACCGGTACGAAAATCTGTAAAGCCTCGGAATTTAAATTTAGCCGAGCCTATTTGAAAGGGATAACTCCAAACGGGAGTGAGCTGTACACCATATTTATTTTTAATATTGTCACCTTTGTAAACAGCAATATCTAATTGTAAATAATAGAAATAAGAATTGGAAAAGTCCAGGCTTAAGCCTGCCAGATAGGCTTTAAAATGTTCGTTTTCGGGTTTATTACTGATATTAAGACCAGCAAGTATTGAAATATCTTTGATAGGGTCCAGAGAAAAATCAGTACCAGCTAATTTATTAATACTTAAATAGGTATAAACTTCAATGCCAATATCACTCCTGTCAGTTACATCCACAAAGAAAAAATTTTGACCATATTTCCAGCCATGAGCATGTTCAACGGTTACGGTCGTTCTAAGTGCCCAAGTAAAATGTTAAATTAATTATAATTGGGTACTTATCACCATTGCCAAATTCAAAATCACTACCATATAACAATTGGATATTACTTGATGTCCAGTCGATTGCTAAACTGAGTTGGGAAATTGAACATAAAATGATAATAATAGAAATAAGTTGTGGTTTTTTCATTTCATGAATATTAGCTGTTGTTTCATTTTAGTTTGATTGGAAAATCTGTAGAGCGGACTTCAGTCTGCTATGAAATTTAAGTATTCGTTATATGTTACTGGGTGGAGCTTGATATGATTTTTTGGTGGGTAGACAGTCTTTTTTGCCCACTCTATGCACGCGTCCCATCAATTTTTTCAACTTTCCTATAAATGTATAGTTAGATACAAATTTATGATGAAATCCAGCCAACCAAGGTTATAAAATTCAAATTTGAGCAGATTTAAATAATATATTTAATCTAGATTTAGAAGCAAATCAAGCAAATTTTTTAATAAAGCGGATTAATTTCGCTTCATCTATAGGTTTAGTTAAATAGTCATTAAAACCAATGGCTAATGCTTGATTAATTCTAGTTTGATCTGCGTAAGCACTGACTGCGATAGCAGGGGTTGTGATGTTTTTTTCTCGTATGGACTTGATTAGTTTAAAACCATTAATAATAGGCATGTTTAAATCAATAAGAGCCAGCTGGTAATTGTTCTTGCAGAGTAATTCAAATGCTTCGGCTCCGTTAATCGCTTGGTCAACGGTACAGTCATAACTGACTACCATGTGAGTGAGTAGCATCATATTGATTTCATTGTCTTCTGCAATCAGAATATGGGCTTTGATTGGAGATTTAGCTTGAATGGGTGATTCAGTGGATAAAACAGTATTTTCGATTGCATAGGGCAGGGGCATCACTATATTAAACGTACTACCATGGTTAACTCTACTATTAACATCTATAGTTCCGCCTAAAAGCTGAGTTAATTCGTGGCTGATAGCAAGACCCAGACCAATTCCTTCTTCGGAAAAATCAGAGTTATTAATTTGCGTGAAAGGGGAAAATATGAGTTTCTGATCGGCTTCAGAGATTCCACAACCTGTGTCACTAATATTAATGTTAAGTTTTTCATTAATATGGGTAATGGTAATAATGATACTGCCTTTATCAGTAAACTTAATTGCATTATTGAGCAAATTAAAAATAATTTGGTTTAATCTTTTCTTATCTGTTTTTACTAATTTTGGAATAGGCTGAAGGTTAACTAAAAAAGATAAATTTTTAGCCTCAGCTTTGAGGGTGAAAATTGAAATAATATCATTGATAAAAACATTAAAATCAAATGAATTCAATTGAATATCAATTTTCTTTGATTCAATTTTTGAAATATCAAGTATATCGTTAATCATGGTTAATAAATGATTCCCACAATGACTGATTATATTGATTTGTTTTCTATCCTCTTCTAGAATATAAGTCTTTTTTTGTAATATGTGAGTGAATCCAAGTATTCCATTTAAAGGGGTACGTAATTCATGACTTATATTAGATAAAAATTGGCTTTTAGCGTGATTGGCAGATTCAGCATTATTTTTTGCAGTGACTAATTCTGCGGTTCTTTTTTGGATGATTTTTTCTGTAAGCAAATAGCGACCGGTTAATAAAAGTAAACCTGTTCCAAGCAAGCAAGTCAAAATCAAGCCACTTATTATTACCCACCATAAGGTCCAATGTGTTTGGCTGGAAAAATGCTTAGAATCGAAATAAAAAGTTAATTTCCAGTTCTCGTTTAGAATGTTTATTGAATGTTCGAGTTTTGAAAATTGAGAGTTGATATATTGATTTGTATATAAAGTCGAAAGATTTTCAGAATTGTGAATTAATAGTCCGAATTTTTTAAAAGCAGATTTCTGGAATGCATGGTCGATCAATTCAGGCAGAGAACAAGATGCTACAATAATACCTAGTAAGGTTTGATCAGGGGTTGTTGGCGAGCCAAATACAGGAACAAATAACTTTATTAATTGTTTTTCTTGGCTTAAGTAAACTGTAGATGAATTATGATTAGAACTTTTGTTACTGATATCTTTTAATAATAGGCTAGGAATTTTGGTATTCCGATTAAGCCTAGATTTTGTAGCAAATGGATGATCCTTTGCGTCGCGAGAGTTTTTTCTATTAGAAAC